>JBARXI010000068.1:0-11524 GCA_049647275.1 Microcoleaceae cyanobacterium | reverse complement strand
ATAGCTAGTGCAAAAAGGCAGCTATGCTGGAGGCAGCTATGCTGGAGGCAGCTATGCTGAAGGGAAGAAAGGTTATTGTACAAGCTTTTGAACGTTTTTTAACTGGTTAGTTATTTCCGCCATCCTCCACTAGGTTATTTCTTATACCAATTCACTTAAAAAATGTCACAAATAGTTGGTAACTGATGAAGTGAAATAATAAGCTGAAATTACTGTAAAATTGAGGTTTCAAATCCCTAAAATATCACTTGGTATAATATCGTTTTGCAGTGAGCTATTTTGATGAAAATTGTCATATTATGACTCTATAGATTAAATGATTCAAATCCGGAAAATTATTTCTCAATTATGAGTAAATTCTCTATTAAAACAAATATTTTTAAGAGACTTGCGTGAAATTAATCTTTTTTTTGGGTAATCCATAAAAAACTAAACAGAAGGTGAATACAAATGTTGTTGAGTGAACTACCTTATTTCTCTGGTTTGGAAACTGTACCCCCAGAATATCAAAAAAAACTGTGGTCAGACGGCTTACCTTGGTATTATAAAAATGAACAAAATAACGCCAAGGTAGTAGTAATTTGTTTGCATGGATTTACGGCTACTCCCTATGAAGTTCGCCCTGTGGGAAAAGCTTGTTTAGAACTAGAAATTGATGCAGTAGCACCTCTTTTACCCGGTCATGGTTACTGTCAGCTTGCAGAGCAAAAAACTGAGTTTCCTAAAATGACTAAAGAAGTCATGTTTGAGGCAGTACGTCAAGAAATTAGTCGAGCCAGAAAACATTATGAATTTGTGGGAATTTTCGGACATTCGATGGGTGGAGCAATAGCTTTAACAATGGCAAGCGAAGGTTTAGTAGATGCTTGTACTGTTACAGCACCAGCCATTAAATTACCACTAAAAGCTGAAGTTTTAACTGGTTTACTTGGTTGGGCAAATATATCCATTCCTAAAAATTCTGACAATTTCAATAATCCTAACTATCTATTTGAAAATTCAAAGGCTGGCCTAGCACTTCAAAGAATAGCCTTACATTCTCGTCAATATCTTTCTCAAATTAGCTGTCCTACATTGGTTGTTCATTCCCATAATGACCCCTTGATTGATGCCATAGTTGTGCAATGGATTAAAGAACAAGTAAAAGCCAGTGTTGAAGTGGCTTGGTTTGATGAATCCGGTCACGTTATGACTTTAGATGTCAAAGGTAAAGAAGTGTCAGAAACTATCGCTCAATTCTTGGCTAATCAGATAAAATAAGATTAACTAATTGTGATAATCCAAACCACTTTTGATTTTTGACTTTTGGCTTTTAACTTAATAAAATATAGGGCTTGACACTCCACGGGGATTTATCCCGTGGATTCTTAAGCGGAACAAATTTGTCGGAGTTTAGTCTCGTCAAATTTCACCCTTAATGGCATAGCCACGCGATGCCTAAGCGTCTGTCCGGGGTAAACCCATTCAGGTTGCTTTTTGCTCCAATATTTACAGCTCCGTTACAGTCTGCATTTATCAATTTATTTTGCTTAGTTTTGTACAAACCGCGTTTGACTCGTTTACCACTAAAACTGTATTCAGTTGGGTTATCGGTATTATAAACAGGTATCTCATCGCCATCTAAAAAACTAGCTTTAGATGTATAAGACTCCTCTTGCTCTAAATAGGTTAAACCGTATTTATAACACATAGCTTTTAGTTTTAACCTCAAACTATGGTGCGGTATTTGTACAAACTTTTGATTAGTTTTTTAACCTAAATTAATATCTTTTTTAATTCCTGGATTAACCCCTACAACAATAGTAGATATTTTGTTTTCAGTACACCAGTTGATTAGATATTTAACTGCTTTATTTAAGTAATTTCTAACTTTATTGTTTCGATTTACCGTAATGCTAACCTGTTTTTTAGTTAAACCTTTGATGCCTTGTCTATCCTTTATAGACTGCAATAAGCGAATTTTCTTTGTTGTACCACTGGTTGATTGATTTGAGCTTTCTACCGTCCAAAATGAACGATTACCCAGTATTTGATACACAAGTTGCGCTTATTGTCTAAACCAAGATATATTGAAGCGTGCATTGTCAGATTTTATTATTTCTATTGGTTTCTCTTCTGTGATAAATTCTACCGCCTCCTGTGGAGGAGCTACGCTTTCAAAAAACTTAGCGTCAAACCGAGGAATTATCCTAACTTCCTTCAGATTTTTACCTGCCAATCTTTCAGGGAAGGGAATTTTAACTGCACCATACTCAGCCTTGAATTTTGGAGACATGGGGATATTTTAATATCCCTTTTTCACCTTAATACGAGGTATTATTAAAGGAAAATAACCCTCTTTATTCAGATATCTCGGTAGTCGTATTTGCTCAAAACGATACAGCCCTTCATTAGCTTTTTGGATTAATTTGAAAAACTAATTAAAAGACCGATCTACAACTTTTAAAGTTTGCTGTGCAATATCGGTTTGAAGTAGTTGGTAGTTTGCCTCTTACAGAGGAGCTTCGCTTTCGTTATCCTTGCATTAATGATAGTTTGATTCATATCTCAGGTATCTGCCTTCAGCAAAATAGAACTGTCTAACAGCAATATTGCCCCACATTGTACATATTCTTGGACAATCTGCACAATTGTCTTAAGGCTTTAAACTCCTGAGTTGACAAGTTTCTAACTTTGTTCTTTTGGGTCAGATACATAGTGAATTTTCGCTGTATAATATAGCGAAAAAAATCAATTCTGGCAATGTGCGTGACTACGGGTTAAAACCCGCCCTTGTCGTTTCCATCCAGCCGTTAAAAGCGAGTGCTAATTGGCGGGGTCTCCTCGAAATAAGGACATAAAGACGCACTCAAGATACTAGCTGGTTTCCCACTTACCGAAAATTTATGATGAATAATCAAACTCCTGCCCCAAACATTCCCCCCTATACCTGGAATCGTCCCATTGGCCTAGATTGGGACAAACCTTATAAAGTTCGCTATAACAGTAACCTCGACGATGGCCCCTGGCACGGAATGCCCCTCGGTGGATTTGGTGCCGGGTGCATCGGTCGCTCTCCACGAGGGGATTTTAATCTCTGGCATCTTGACGGTGGCGAACACATATATCAAAATTTGCCTGCCTGTCAATTTAGCGTTTTTGAAGAAACAAAAGGCCAGAAACAAGCATACTCATTATGTACCGAACCACCAAGGGATGGCAGTCTCTCGTCTTGGCAGTGGTATCCCAAGGAAAAGTCAGGCTCACAAACTGGCACTTATCATGCTCTTTATCCTCGTAGTTGGTTTGTGTATGAAAATGTATTTCAAGCACAATTAAGCTGCGAACAATTTTCTCCGATTTGGGCGGGTAACTATCAGGAAACTAGTTATCCGATCGCTATATTTGAATGGATAGCTCACAACCCGACCGATGAGCCAATAACACTGAGTATCATGCTCACTTGGCAAAATACTATCGGTTGGTTTACCAACTCTGTGAAAATACCACAAGTACGAGTGCGAGACGATGGCAGCCCAGTTTATGAATACAAACCACGGTGGGGAGAGAGTACAAACAATTTTAATTTATTAGTTGAAGACTTCCATCGCATCGGTTGCACCATGACACAGTTAAGTATTGCCGATGAGCCAGCAGAAGGAAAAGGACAAATGGCGATCGGCACATTTACCAATGCTGCAGTCGAGGTCAACTATAATACACGCTGGAATCCTGTTGGCAGTGGGGCTGAAATCTGGCGTTACTTCGGAATAGATGGTACTCTCATTGATGAATATAACGAATTGCCAGCCCAAGAGGGAGAGCAAATAGGGGTGGCGATATCGGTTCGTTTTACTATCAGACCGGGGAAAACTCGGAAAATTCCTTTCTTTCTGGCTTGGGATTTACCCGTGACTGAGTTTAGTGCTGGAGTTTCATATTATCGCCGTTATACAGATTTTTATGGTCGCAATGGGAAAAATGCCTGGTCGATAATTCGCACTGCCATGAAACATTATCCAACCTGGCGGGAGAATATTGAGGCTTGGCAAAATCCAATTTTACAACGGGAAGATTTGCCTGGTTGGTTTAAGATGGCTTTGTTTAACGAACTTTACGACCTCACTAGTGGAGGAAGTCTCTGGAGTGCTGCTGACGAGCGTGACCCGAAAGGTCAGTTTGCCGTGTTGGAATGTCTGGATTATCGTTGGTATGAGAGTTTGGATGTTAGGTTATATGGTTCGTTTGGGCTGTTGATGTTGTGGCCGGATTTGGAAAAGTCGGTGTTGGTGGCGTTTGCCAGGGCGATTTCGACTGCAGATGATACACCGAGAATTATTGGTTACAATCAAGCATCGGCGGTGAGAAAGAAAGCAGGAGCGACTCCCCACGATTTGGGGGCACCGAATGAGCATCCTTGGGAAAAGACAAATTACACCAGTTATCAAGATTGTAATCAGTGGAAGGATTTGTCTAGTGATTTTGTGTTGCAGGTGTATCGTGATTTTCTTTTGACTGGTGGGGATGACTATGAGTTTTTGTGGGAATGTTGGTTTGCTGTGGTGGAAACCCTAGCTTATCTGAAGGATTTTGATAGGGATGGTGATGGTATTCCGGAAAATGAGGGAGCGCCTGACCAAACTTTTGATGATTGGCAGTTACGGGGTGTGAGTGCGTATTGTGGTGGGTTGTGGTTGGCTGCGTTGGAGGCGGCGATCGCTATGGGAAATATTTTAATTGACCATCCTAGGAAAATTCCTGATTATCCACCGAAGGGTTTTGAGGTTGAGGTTGATAGAAATTCTGTAGATGCAATTAACAATCAAATTTCTGTTTATCAAAGTTGGTTGGAGAAAGCATTACCTGTTTATCAGGAAAAGTTGTGGAATGGGGAGTATTATTGTTTGGATAGTGAGAGTAATTCGGAGGTGGTAATGGCTGACCAATTATGTGGTCAGTTTTATGCTGGATTATTACATTTGCCGGATATTGTACCTCCTGAATCTGCTTTATCTGCTTTGAAAACTGTCTATAATTCTTGTTTTAAAAAGTTCCATAATGGCAAGTTTGGTGCAGTTAATGGAGTCTTGTCTGATGGTTTTCCAGAGAATCCTAATGCAACTCATCCGTTGGAGGTTTGGACAGGAATTAATTTTGGTTTAGCTGCTTTTATGGTGCAGATGGGAATGAAGGATGAAGCTTTTGAAATAACTGAGGCGGTGGTACGACAAATTTATGAAAATGGTCTACAATTTCGCACCCCAGAAGCTATTACTGCAGTGGGTACTTTTCGGGCTAGTCACTATTTAAGGGCAATGGCAATTTGGGCTATTTATTTAGTTATTGAAGCACCGAAGACAGCATCGGAATAATTAGAAATAATTAGAAATAATTAGAAATAATTAGAAATAATTAGGAAATGGAAAAGCTTATTTGTCACTAAGTTATGGAGAAATTGTATGCAATATCTTTACAGTCAAAAATAATAAAACCCCTGATGTGAATCCAGGGTGTTTAAACCATTTTTTTTTTGCTAATATGTGGTATAGAACCCCTAAACGTATCTTTGTCAATGAAGAGCGTTTTTTTAGTTAGGAGTCAGGAGTCAGGAGTCAGGAGATAAGAGGGAAGAGGGAAGAGGGAAGAGGGAAAAATTCCATAAAATACGCAGATTTTTCCTCAAAATTGATGCACGGGAAGACTTAACTCTGATAATTATATAGAACCCATTTGAGATATATATAGTAATATCAAGTTGGGATAATTAGTTATAAAAAAACCGTACCCTTAATCTTCGGGACAATTTATTCTATTTTGCCCCTTTTCTCTGTTCCCTCAAATCCAAAACTTATATACCTCATCTATTTAATAAATCCTATATAAGTCATACCAATTCTCAAAAATAATGTCACAAATTATTTCAGACTAAGCAGTGTGAAATAATTTCCTTAAATTCTTGTTATATCATGTCCGGATAATTAGTGATAAAAAACTTTCTGTGTCCTATTCTCCTTTTATATTCTTTTTTTCGCTGTTGCCTGACGGAGCAGATGAGCTGTTGCCTATTACCATTTATTTATAACTATTCAAAAGGACATGATATTAGTGAAATTTTTCAGCCAATTCAGCTTTTGTTTTTGACTGTGGTGAAGTGCCTCTTACATCATATCCGTTTAATTAGTGATAAAAAATTTTCTTCTCCTTTTCTTTCTTCTTCTTCTTCCTTCTTCTTCTTCCCTCCTGACTCCTGTACCTCGCCAATCCGACGGCTCCCCTACCTGACTCCAGACTCCTCCGTCGTTATTTATAAGTATTCAACCGGACATGATATTACATTCTGTTTGTATAGCATTTCCGCAGAAAAGGATGCCTCAGAATTACTCACTCGATGCCTGATTTCTTTGAAACATTATGAAGTGATAGGTATATACAACCCATTTGGTATCTTTGTCAATGTTAAATTTTTTTAGTTATACCTATTTTATGTGAGGCTGCACAGAATTATAAAATATCTTAACTTAATTGGTCAGTTTTTATGTTTGGTTGTCTTCGGTCAATTATTTTTTACATTTTATTCTATGCAACTTCATATTAATTTGGTATTAGGAATCACCGAGTCACTGAGTCACTGAGTCTTGAGATAATAGGTAAGAGGTAAGAGGTAAGAGCTGAAAAATTCCACAAAACAAAAAGATCGGATTTTTCCTCAAAATTGATGCGCGCTCAGACTTAACTATGATAATTATATAGATATAAAATGGGTTCTATAGGCTTTGTCTGTTAGTATGAATATGGTTTCTATTAACATCGGAAATTATAACAAAATAGACAGCGTATTTTATGGTGGAGTCAAAATGGTAAAATTTCAATATTTATCTTAAAAATCTATCCCTCTCGATCGATAACTATTAATTTTACCTATTACCTAAAACTTCAACTAGTAGTCAGGGTTAAATCTAGAATGGATACTTATTAACATTCCTGCTTCATTTTTATATAAAGTCCGTTTAATTAATTAATCATAAAAAAATATCTCCTGCCTTGTATACCCTATCTTCCTTGTCTTAAATATTTATTTGCATACTTCTGAATACTCCTGTTCTTCCTTCAAAAAAATGAAATGAATGGACAAATACAAATCTCCCCAAACAACTATCAGGGTTGGTACAATCTGGGAGTAAATCTCAGTAAAGTAGGGCGGTATCGGGAAGCGATAACTGCTTTTAATCAAGCCATAAAAATTAAGCCAGATTATCATCAAGCTTGGAATAATCGTGCTAATGCTATGAAGCAGTTAGGGAGATATCAATCAGCTTTGAGAGATTTTGAGCAAGCTTTAGAAATTCAGCCTCAGTCTTATCAAACATGGTATAATCGGGGTAACTTATTAAATAGTTTAGAACGGTATAAAGAGGCAATAAATTCTTTTCAAAAAGCTTGTGAAATTAAAGATGATTTATATCAGGCATGGCATAACGCGGGAAATGCTTTTAATACTTTAGGAAATTATCGAGAGGCAGTTTTTCATTACGACCGGGTGATAAAATTTAAACCAAATTTTTATAAAGCATGGCATAATCGAGGTCAGGCTCTATTTGAGTTAGGTAGATATCAGGAAGCTCTTACTTCTTTTGAAAAGGTAATTAAGCTTCAACCTAATTGTTATGAAGCTTGGAACTTAAAGGGAAAAACTCTATTTTATTTGGGGGATACGGAAGGAGAAATTATTAGTTATGAGAAGGCAATAGATATTAAGTCTGACTATCAGGAAGCTTGGAATAATTTAGGTAAGGCTCTGTCTAATG
Organism: Microcoleaceae cyanobacterium; assembly: GCA_049647275.1. Classification (GTDB taxonomy): domain Bacteria; phylum Cyanobacteriota; class Cyanobacteriia; order Cyanobacteriales; family Microcoleaceae; genus JASJEE01. The sequence goes on along the minus strand of JBARXI010000068.1, from coordinate 3,740 downwards.
CAGGGGATTGGTATGAGGCGATCGCTTGTTTTGATCAAGCGATCAAAATTCAGCCAGATTATGCTTTGGCTTATTATAATAAAGCTCTTTGTTATGCTTTGCAGGATAAAGCATATTTAGCTATTGAAAATTTAGAACTAGCGATTAATTTTGGTGTTGATGAATCCTATCGGGAGATGGCAAAAACTGATGCAGACTTTGGTAATATTCACTCAAATCCTAAGTTTATGGCTTTAATTAAAGCTGATAGATTGTATTAGGTAAGAAATAATATCATGTCCGGTTGAATAGTTATAAATAAGCACATAGGAGGGTGATTTCCTAAGGTCATACTTTCCTTCGGAATGCAAAGCATAACGTAAACGCGTTTGCGGAGCATTCCGGAGGAAATCACCCCTACAGGAGTCAGGAGAGAAGAAAAAGGAACAAGAGGATAAAAAAGAAGAATAAGAGGAGAAAGTTTTTTGATCACGCTATTATCCGCACATGATATAAGAAGGAAAAATAAAGCAGAAATAGCTGTATTTGTTCTGTACTTTTTTTATGCCGAATATTCAGTATGATCCGGGCAGCTCTGAAGATAAAAATACTGAAGCTTTAATATTTATAACTAAGCCCGCCCCGAACATATAATAATATGAAATAGGTTAATGTTTGCGACAGATGATTGATAGGGAGTAGGGGAGTAGGGGAAGTGTAGGAAGTGTGGGAAGATAGTATAATTACCAAATAATTTTTGTCGAGAGTTGTTAATGAAAATTTGGCTTTGTTGCCTGGGGGTGAAGATTGGAAAAATGGGAAATAATGTAAGTTCTACTCGCGGTCTTAATAAAGTCCAAAAAGTCATTATTTTGACTCCTGTACGGGCAATTCGCTCCTGTAGGGGCAATTCACGAATTGCCCCTACAGAAAGCTTTTTACACTCTATACCAAATTTAAAAAAGGTAGTTACAGTATTAATCTCTACATCTCCACCAGCAGGCCAAAGCATTGTAGAAATATTTTATGAAATTGGTATTAAATTATCCTCTTAAGCCCGAACAGAATTTTGTTGATGTAGATATTCAAAAACACTTTTATCTCCAATATCTGGGGGAATTTGTTGAAAGACTTTTCGGAGAGCAAAAACTGTAAATAGTATTGCCCAAATTCCTAACAAAAATTCTGCAATATTTGTTGATAATAAACCTGTCAGATGAGACAAAAGTAAAAAAGGAACTAAAGGTGTGAGAAACTTTGTTTCTAGACGGTTAAAACAAAAAGCCTCCTTAAAATAAATACCAGTCAAAGCTGCAAAAGTAAAACCTACACCGAAAATCGTGACTGGATTATTGTAAACTGTTAGAATTAGGGGTTCACTGCCGTAGATAGCTAAGATTACCGCAGTAATGGCCCCTATAATCCCAAATAGCTGGAGTAGTCGATGAAGACTGGCCATATAAATATGGATAGTGGCCAAACTTACACCTAAACCTAGACAAAAACAGCCATAGAGGGGCGTAAGTGCATTAATAATTGTTGGGTTATTGCCTTGCCATAAGACCAAAGCACAGCCCAATGCAAAACTAAATGCAGCCACCATTAAGCCAGTACGGTAGATAATCACACCGAGGCGATCGCTTTTAGTTATGGTAAATTCTCCGAATTGCCCTTGATAGACTATTCGTTCTGGAGATTCTAGTATTTGTGTCATAGTTTACTCCTAGATATTATATTAACTACATTCTTAAATAATAAACCTGGATAAGGGAAGAACTTCATGCCAAAATCTAACCAAAGACAAAATAAAAATGGGTCTCAACCTGATACCAGAGAGCCTCAACCAATTGAAATTGATGAGACTATTGTATCAGGAAAATTAGGAACTGTGAATAATGTAGATCGTGTGACTATTAATGTGCCTCTGGAAAAATTTCTAGAGCAGATGAGCGCTTTTGAAATAATGGAAGGAGAAGATGAAGATGAAGATATTCATCTAGAAATTTTTGAGCAAAAATTAGAGGAAATTTTAGGTAGTACAAATTTAGAAGTTACAAAAACTAATTTAAACAAATTTTTAAAGTATCTAAAGCAAAATATTCAATATCCTTGTGTGGTTACGGGTATGGATGAATTTGAGTGGGAAGAGTATTATACTATGGGGTCTGGTAGTAAAAAAGAATATCAGAAGCTAAAGAAAACAAAAGCATCTCATACAGATAAATTTAATATTCTGAAATTAAATGATAGTTTAGATGCAGAAGATGGAATTTTAGCTGAAGTGGAGCGTACTAGTGATAAAAAGAAATTTACTTTGCCACTGGCTGAACTAGAATCTGTTGTGGAAGAGTCTCTCAATACTGAATTGTTAGAAGATTATTCTATGTGGTTTTTTAGTTATTCTTGACATCTTCTCCGGCCTAAAAGCACTAAATTTTCTATCCATCAAAATTCAAATAATAAAAGCTGTTTGGGTTTCAATTCAGAGCTGGTTGATGCTTCACTGGATGGTGCTTTCTTTGTTCGCAAAAGTCTGAGGCATTCCTCTAGGTCTGTTTATTGTAGCAGGACTAATTCATAAAATAGGAATAAGTTAAAACACATTTAGATTTTATATTCTCTGTTCCCTAATTTCCTTTCCCCAAATTTGAGATATATAGTCTAAATGTACGGCCGCTTAGTAGAAATAATCAATGAAAAATTAGGAATTGATGCTAGAGAAAAAACTACATCAGGAGAAGTCGTAAAAGCCCTGGCGCGGAATGGGTTAGGAGGCACTGTTATCTCATCAAATGATGTAACAACTCTTATATAGTAATTCTATTTTAGTTGTAATATTTTACTGGTAATTAGGAGTTAGGTAGGGGAGCCGTCGGATTGGCGACCTCGAGGAGTCAGGAGTCAGAAATTTCAAGGTTTTCAATTAACATTAACTGTTATAAAAATTTTCACAACCTATGCGCGGATTGCTATATTTAGTTAATTCTTTGCAGATAAACCTGTAGAGCAATTATTAGAGAAAATGATAAAAACTGAATATTTAGACGATGATAAAATTGGTAGAGTAATGAATAAAATGTATGAAGTAGTAGGCGGTTAATTTTGTGTTGAGGGATATCAATTTGCCAGCATAATTTTATTTAGGACTTTTTTTGAGCGACTATCCCTCGCTTATACTAGTCGGTCAACTTTGAAATGATGGATGGATTTTTATAGAACCCATTTTATATCTATATAATTACCATAGTTAAGTCTGATCGCGCATCAATTTTGAGGAAAAATCTGCTCTTTTTGTTAAATTTTTCAGCTCGATCCTCTTCCCTCTTCCCTCTTCCCTCTTCCCTCTTCCCTCTTCCCTCTTCCCTCCTGTCTCCTGTCTCCTGTCTCCTGTCTCCTGTCTCCTGTCTCCTAACTAAAAAAACGCTCTTCATTGACAAAGATACGTTTAGGGGTTCTATAACGCGTGATTTTTGGGTAATGGTTTTTGGGATGGGCTACTCCTCAAAACTATCTTGACAGACCACTACCTTGATAGACCATTAGGATTAATCAGGTTATTTTTATAAATCTGATTCTTAGTCAGAAAAAAGTTTCAAATAGAGACCAAATATGGTCGCATCCAAGAGTATTTTCATTCCTGTGTCATTAAAATAAAGTCTAGAAATCATTCCTATTTTTTTTCAGCAATTCACAATTAACAATTTTTATGTGACGAGGTGCCGAATGCAAGTGCATGGCAAACGGAAAACAATTAATAATTA
>JBARXI010000067.1:0-28084 GCA_049647275.1 Microcoleaceae cyanobacterium | reverse complement strand
CAACTAAACTTACTCAAACTGAACGAGAAAGTCTGAAAGCTTAGTTGAACGCAAGTGGCTCGACCACTACAGGGTTAAACGGCAAACCCTTTATTCCTTGGTCTAAGACATCAGGAATTACTTTTTTTATTATATTAAATGACCCATTTACATCTGCATTTAATAATTTATTTTCTCTGGTTTTATACAAGCCTCGTGTTACTCTTTTTCCACTAAATTTCGGTTCTCTTGGTGCGCAGTCCCTCACAGGAGTCAGCTACCAGGTGCGTCTGTCGCGCCCCGCGGGTTCTGACCGCTTGCGTCTTGCGCGCCAAGCGGGGTCGCACCGCTTTTTCAGAGACTATTTATATTAGATAACAGCTACTTTTTGGGATAATTCTGGTCTCTATTATTTCTGTCTGTGAAGTGGGGATTTTTATTTCACTCATAGACAGATGACAAATTCCTTTTTTTAAGGATTTTTTGTAAATTGATTCATCTGGATAGGGCAGAATATTTCGGCATGCATTGTTTTATGTTTATATTTAGGGATTTTTGGTTTGCCTAAAAATTTATTTGGCTCTTTTTTCCACTCTCTTAAAGCTGCAAAATAACTACTCCAAGCTGAGTCTAATCTCCTAATAATTTGCTTACTTACCTTGGTTGGTAAAGCTTGATAATCTTCACTTTTAGATACCTTGTGATACAGTTGATTAAAATTTAATTTCTTTCGTTCGGAAAAGAAGTATTGGCGATAATAATAATTAGCTAAATTGAACAGATTTTTAGACAAAAAAGCCTTGTGGTCACAAGCTGACCACAAATCATGTGATTTGGTAATAACATGACGTTCAACTAGCTTCATACCTTAATTGTAGCTGATAACGACTCAATGGATAGACAACTGAACAAACTTACTCATTTTAGTTTCATAGCTATAATTATGAGTAAGTTTGATAAACTTTAGATAAGTTTTTCCGAGCTGTATTTACCCCCTACTCTAAAACTCAAATAGACATAGGTAAGTGTGAAAAAGAATTTAGAGACCTTCGATGCAACGCTCTACAAAGATTTTAGAAGAGCAATATTTAATTTCCTTAATTTCGGGAGATACAGCCTATTCCATGTAAATATGGCACACTAATTTTAGTCGATTGGTAGCCACAAATAATGAAACCTTATTTGATACTTCAAAAACTATTTTAAAAGCTACTGCCACTGTACTTCATAAACCTGGAATAGGCTGTATCTAATTACTGTTTCGGTAAGTTTAGCAAAACGGAGAATGGAGAAAGTGGAGTGGATATATTCCCTGTTTATCCCTTATTTTTAATAAGTGCCTAGGCAAAATTAATTACCATTATTTATTGTCTGTAATTTTTATAATATCGGCTTTCCAGCTTTACAGTATGTGTAATTAATTTTGCATGACTATTTAAGAAAAAAAAGTAAAATATCGGTATAAAATCTACTATTAAAACTCAATAAAGTTCGATTAGGCAGTAATTACTTCATAGTTTAATTCATTGCGGAATCTAGTTTTACTTAAAAAAAAATTGCTCTTTCGGAGTAGTTATAACAAAATAATAAAAAATAACCTTTAAAAACTTTGCCTGGCAACGTTTACAAAATCAGAGAAATGCTTTGAATAAAAATCAAGTTTTGCGCTGACATCATCTAACCTAGATCGGAGTTTGAGACATTATTAGCTAATAAGTTATCATAGCTAGCTACGAGAGCAAAAAAATATTACGAATCAGGGAGATTAAAAGATTTTGCGTCAGATGTCTATTTATCCCTCTTCTGTCACTCTCCGGTTTTTTCTATTATTTGAACTTCCACCGAAAGGAGCTATAACAAGAAATACAAAGTTTGATAATCGAATTTTAGCAATTTCATGGCTACCTGGAATTTATAGGAAGAAAAAAGCAGGCGATCGCCTGATATACAAAAGCTTTATAATTTACAAATTACAAGCGTTTTCGGAAAGTGACAGAAGAGGATTATAGCGTTTCTCGGACTCACGAGGTACACCTTATATCTCGATATTATTTTACACAGGAAAACAGAGCAGATTGACTGTACCTCACAAGTATGAGAATTGCTATAATTTTAAACCCCGCCCTTAAGGGCGAAGTCTTAAAAATGTATATTCACTTGAGTAATATCATGTCCGGTTAAATACTTATAAATAAGAGCAGGGAGTAGGCAGTAGTGAGTAGGCAGTAGGGGGAATAATAGGGAGATTTTCCTTTGAAGTGAGAGAATAGGTTTGTTTATCATTAATCATTCGGACATGGTATAAATGATATTTAAGCTATAAATTGCTGACTCCTGACTCCTAAAAAAATATAACTATTTGTAGCACACATTTATTAAATTGGTATGACTCAAATAAAAAATAAGGCGTTGCATATTTGCGGGATGAATTGTAGGTTGGGAGGAAGAGGAAGTATCGGAAGTAAAAGATGGGATTTACCTGTTCGGTAAAGATTAATTCTTTGATTCAGCAACGCCAAAAATAAAATATGCTTAACTAATAGACATCTCCAGAAAAGAGGGAACAGGGAACAGGGAACAGGGAACAGGGAACAGGGCAGAATAATTGATAATTTCTGGATAAGAATTGATTTTATTTTTAATTTTTGGAGATGTCTAATAGTCATTAACTATGATCTGACAGATAGCCAAAAGCAAGAGGGGCGTCCTTAACGATACGCCCATTTACAAAGTTAAATATTTAAAGTATTCAAAAGTGGCAAATATTTGAGCACCACTTGATTCAGCTTTGTTTAAGTCAAAGATTCTAAATAATCCCTTACCTGGTTGCGACGCTTCGGTTGGCGAAGTTTTTGCAAGGCTTTTGCTTCAATTTGACGGACTCGTTCACGAGACAGTTTCAAAGCACGACCAATTTCTGATAAAGAATAGGGATGACCGTCACCTAAACCATAACGCATAGAAATTACAGACCTTTCTCGTTGGGTTAAATCTGCTAGTAATCCTTGTAATGCTTGTACTAGAGATTCTCGCATCAGCATTTGTTCTGGAGAAGCATCTTCAGTTTCTAGAAGTTCCCCTAGTTCGGTATCTTTATCACTGCCGACTTTGGTTTCCAGAGAAACTGAACGTGGAACTTTTAGCAACACTTCCCGAACTTGGTCTGATGTCATCTTTAGTTCTTGGGCAATATCTTCAATTTTGGCTGTATGTCCTTTTTCTTGAGAAATCTTCCGTTGGGCTTTTTTGATTTTGTTGAGCTTTTCGGTGATATGAACAGGTAGGCGGATTGTACGACTTTGAGTAGCGATCGCTCTTGTAATTCCCTGACGAATCCACCAGTAGGCATAAGTGCTGAAGCGATATCCCCGTCGCGGGTCAAATTTTTCAACTGCTCTTTCTAAACCTAAAGTTCCTTCTTGAATTAAATCTAAAAGCTCTAGACCTCGATTTTGATACTTTTTCGCTACTGATACGACTAAGCGAAGGTTGGCATTAATCATCTTATTCTTAGCTTTAATACCTTCACTTTGAACTTGCTCAAGTTCTTTAACACTTAAAGATGCTAATTCTGCCCAGCGAAGTTTTCCGGCAGCTATCATCGGTTTTAGTTCTGCCATAGATACACCTGCTACTTTCGCCCACCTTTCCCAGGATGGTCTATGTCCTAACTGAGCTGCCAGACGATCGCGCACTTCAATTAATTGGACATAACACTCAATTGCTCCTTGCTCTTTTGTCGCTGCTGTATTGCGTAGCTCTAGTAATTGAATATAGCGCTGGACTTTTTGAGCCTCGGAAACTTCTTGATCTCGTTCGAGTAAATCAACCCGACCAATTTCTTGGAGGTACAACCGGACTAAATCTGTAGTGCTACGATTGGGACTTTTATGAGTGTTCTGTGTTTCCCCATCCTCAAGTTCTACTTCTAGTTCATTGGTTATTTTTTCTGCATCTTCGGAAACATCTATCTGAAAACTACCAGATTGCAGTTGTTTTTCAGATTCTTCAGTGTAAAGATTAGTGGCTGACATAGTGATCATCTCAGTTGCTCCAGGTGACAAGAGGCTACGCTTCGTGACAGTCATGAATACAATGCCTCATTCTTCAGAAGTGGGCATTTTATCTAGTTATGTTTCCTTGTTTTGCTGACAACTTAGAAAAAATGTACTAAGTTTTCGCTCAAGGCAACTTTTCTAGCCTTAATAGCTAGTATATTGATACTTTTGCTATAAAAGGGTGACTTTTATCAGAAGCTATATTAATGTTCATCACTACTACTAGTTGTTCCCGATCACTTCAGAAATTTTATTATTGTGGAGGCTAAATATTTTACTATGGTAGTCTTTTTATTTTTAATAGCTACATTTTATTACTTTTACGTTTAGTCTAAACAATTATCTTGGATTAAGTTATAGACATTTTTGAGCTTTTTTATCTGTAGCGATATTAATAGACTAGTTCGTTTATTTCTAGCTACATAGTTGGTGAAGACACAACAAAAAGCGATCTGGATCACAAATTATTAGGTATTAGATTTGCAATCAGGGGTGATGGGTCACATCCTTATGGGACGATAGTTTTGATTCTTTTGACTTTCAACGATCGTCAAAGGTCTATTTTTTCAGATTTGGACTTTGGATAAGTTGCCATCAATTCTTTTACCTGTTCGGCATGATATGAGCTACGAGTCAAAGGGGAAGCAACAACTTGTAAAAATCCTATTGAATTCCCCAGTTCTCTCCATTGCTCGAATTGTTCTGGTTTGACAAAAGTAGCTACTGGTAAGTGTTTAGGAGTTGGTTGTAAGTATTGTCCAATGGTCAAAATATCACAATCAACAGCTCGTAAGTCCTCCATTAATTCTTGAACTTCTGCCTCAGTTTCTCCAATACCTACCATAATCCCTGATTTTGTATACACTTCTGGAGCTAATTCTCGCGATCGCCTCAACAATTCTAATGTGCGGTGGTAGTTACCTTGAGGTCTAACTCGACGATACAGTCGTTTAACGGTCTCGGTATTATGGTTAAGCACTTCTGGCTTGGCGTTAAGAATTATTTCCAAAGCTTGCCAATTACCACATAAATCTGGTATTAAGACTTCGATCGTTGTTTGAGGTGAAATTATCCGGACTTGGGAAATACATTGAGCAAACTGAGAAGCACCTCCATCTGTCAAATCATCCCGATTTACAGAAGTAATCACAACATGATTAAGTTTCAATCTTCTGACTGCTTCTGCGAGTCGGTCTGGTTCAGTAATATCTAAAGGATTGGGCTTTTTCTCAAAATCAATATCACAATAGGGACAAGCACGGGTACATGCAGGACCCATAATTAAGAAAGTTGCTGTACCAGCATTAAAACATTCGCCAATATTAGGACAAGAAGCTTCTTCGCATACCGTATTGAGATTCAAGTCTCGCAAAATTTCTTTAACATTACCGACCCTTTGCCATTGGGGGGCTTTTACTCTTAACCACTCTGGCTTAACTACCACTTTGGCCTCTGCTATAATATTTTCTTAAATTCAGCTTAACAAATCTAGGATTTTAGTAACAAAGGATTTAGGCAAAATATTAGTGAAACTACGATCGCATTTATACTTATTATTCTTTTTTCATTTTAGTAAGCACCTAAGCAGAGCTAATCACTTACCTCAAATATACACCAAAATTAGCTTCCGAGCAATAATCCTGTATTCTTTCTATATCAATACTTTTAGACTTTCGTAAATAGTGGCTAATGTCGTTGCGGTCGCATCCTTTTCACCCCAAATTTCCCCCTAAATAGCTCATTTCAACTTTTTTCGGAAAAATTAGTTTAAATTACTAATATCTAATCTAATAAATTATAATTTTAACTAATATAAAAAACTCGCTAACAGCTATTAAACTCTAAAAAGCTTACAGGTAATAGTTTTCAGTCAAGGTTAGATCTGATATCCGAGTAGTGATAGCGATAAAATAGTCCGATATCCCACATTTGGTAGTTCAATAAGTAGCATAATTAAACTACATTCACAATTAGTTAAAAATAATAGTTTTTAACAATCAAGCAAGAATCAAAAATCAATTATTCACCCCAAAATACCAGCTTTTTATGTTTATAAAAAGCCATTTAGACAACTATAGCAATCCTAAATGGGTTGTGGCAAAATTCTATACTGAAAAAGCTTTGGAAAATCGAATATTTGACAAGGGTGCAAAAAACTTAAATAGCCACTTAACTATTTTAAAAGAGCTACAAAAATGATCGAATTTTCTGATGAAACTTTTGACTTGCAACCAAATATCTTCTACCGGGTTTTGCTCCGGGGCATTCGGGGCAAATTTTGTACAATTTATCAAGCATTCCTCTTCTAATAAATCTTGATTTATTGTGATCAAATATTCTCGCAATTCTTGAGAATTATGGTAAGTTGCTCCATGCCAAAATATTGCCAATCTTTTTCCCGCCCTTTGCCCTTGCAAATATTTAATAAATTGAATGGTATTTTCAGTATTTCCACTTTGATACTCTTGAACAATAAATTCCTTTGTTTGATAGTCTAAGCCCCCATAATATGTCTGTCTTTCCTTTTCATTTTTAATTAGAATTTCTCTTCTTTGATCTGTTTTTCCCCAAGCATAACCGCTCTAAGTCTCCCCATAGCAGATGACATTCGTCAATTCCGAAACACTGCTAGCTTTCGAGCTTCGATTTCCGGTTGCCATTTAGCCAATTTATACTCTATTTCTTTTCTCTTGGTCGATTAGACATTCATCGTTTGCGCTTCGCAAAACTACGTTTTACATGTTGCGGAGCAAAACGCGGAGCGTCCCGGAGGGAAAGGAGACCCGAAGAGTGCAGAGCCGCTCCGAAGTACATGTCGGCGTTAGCTTTAGCTCCTCTGTAAGAGGCTAGCCGTTAACGTTTGCGGTAGCATTCCGTAAGGAAAGTTCTGCGCCAGCAAAACGCCATCCCACCCTACGGTTCGCTCCGCTTTACATGTTGCGCAGCATTAACGTAGTTTGGCGCTAGCTAAACGACCGCTTTTTTTGCTTTCACGCTTTGCATCATTTTTAGCCCGATGCTTTTTTGGAGTTTTTTTTCAACTTATTTCCGCCTCTTTGAGTAAGCTATAATAACTTTGATTGGACTTCATCTACCACATCATATTGCTTGGTGTAAATAGTTTTGTAAATCGGGTACATCTCAGATAATCTTGTGTTCTCAACCACTCAATTGTTTGGTCTTTTTCTGCGGCTTTTAAGTAACCTTTTCTGCCTTGATATTGAAGCCTTAAATCTTCTACACCATGAAACAGTGCCAGGTTTTTCCATTGACTAATAAAACTGTGAGAAACCTTTAATAATTCTTTGACTTCATGGTAGGATTTTCAGGGCTTAATCATTTTTACCGCCAAGGCTATGCCTGATTTATTTGGACTCTTTTGTTTGATTGATAAAAGCATCTAGCTCATCTATAATATTCATTTTTTGTCTTTTGACTGGAGATGTTGTTATTACTATTATATCTTTTACGATCTATTTAGGATTGCTATAGCTATTGCTCTCTATACAAAAATCACCAGAATTGAGAAATAGCAAAAGTTTTCGGAGAGTGACAAAAGAAGGTTATAACACGACAACTCTAATATTTATTACTTCAGTTATTACTTCTGATTTAAGGGCAAGCTTATAGCTAGATATTCAGGTTGGGTTAGCAGGATTAGATTTTAAGTAAGTAGATAAAATAACAAAATAAATTGTATATTTACTATTTGGTCATATACCGTTCTCCCCGCTCGCCTCCTCCCTGCTCTTATATATAGCAAAAAATTCAGAGGGTCATTTTGCGCAGGTATTTATCGTGCAAATCGTCGCATTTTATAATAATTAGGTATTAGGAGATAAAAATAATTGTGGTTGACTTTGACTTTTTTCGGATTGTCAATCATACCTAAAAAACTATTTTACTTAACACCTAATACCCAACATATAAATCCTCAATTAAAATTAAGCAGTAACTTCTGCCTTCTGAATATACTCAGAAGATTCCATCACATAATCTGGGATACAATTTTCCTCCATAAATTTGCGATAGAATTCAACTTGCTCATTACACTTTTCCTGACTCCAACCACAATAGCGAGTCAAAGTTTCAGTCAATATAGGTAACAAATCTAAGCCATAATTTACCTTCATTCCCAAACTTGTACGACGACGAGTAATATCAACCAAAGTTTGAGCATATTCTGACTTTACAGCATAAACAATTTGTGCCTTAATATCTAGCGTTTGAGGTGTAATTTGCTCGGCTAATTCCGGCTCTTCATCTACTAATGCTAAAACTTCCAAAGCTTTAGCACCATACATCTCAAATAAGTGATGAATTGTTGGGAGTGGCAGTTGAGTGCGATAATCTTGAATTGCCTTTTCAATGCGAGAGTCGCAAGGTAATATTGCACCAGGTAATGGCTTATTTAAGGTTGGGCAAGGTGGAGCATTTCGCCCTTGTTTTTTGTATACTTTATCTACCATTTCTTCCCCTACTTGACGATAGGTTGTGATTTTACCGCCAATTAGAGAAATTAAATTTGTGACTCCTTCTTGGGAGTGGTCAAATAAAATGTGGCTGCGAGTAATACTACTTGGTTTTTTACCTTCTGCATAAGGTAGAGGACGTACTCCAGAATAGGTGAATTTAACATCAGTACGAGACAATTTAGCAGTAGGAATAATTAAGTTAGTTTCCCTCAATAAATAATCTATTTCGCTGTCGTCTGCCTTTACTTTATCTAGGGAACCATTGTAGGGTAAATCGGTTGTTCCAATTAAGAACATTCCTAACCAGGGCACAATAAAAAACGGACGACCATCGGATTTTGCTTCTACATATAAACTAGTGGGAGGTGCGCCTGGAAATGGATCGACAATAATATGGCTGCCTTTTGTACCACCAATTTTTTTAGTTTTACCAATTGGAGCTGTAGCACCATTATTCATTCCTGAATTTAAAATTCTGTCTACCCAAGGACCGGAAGTATTTACAATTACAGTTTTATCATTGCATTTAATTTCAAATTCTTCCCCACTCAAAACATCTTTACAGTTAAGTGCAGAAATCCGATTATTTTCTCTTTGTAAGTTGGTAGCTTCGATATAATTAAGTACCGTTGCTCCAGCTTCTTCAGCAGAGATAATATTTTCTAATGCTAAACGTTCTGCATAAGCAACTTGACCATCATAATATTGAGCAGCTCCTGATAAATCTTCTGGGTCAATATAACGAAATAGCTGTCGGAATTTTTTCTTCCTTAGCATTTGATGAGAAGGTACAGTTTTGTCAAAACTAAAGATATCGTACAGAAGCATTCCAGCTTGAATTTTCCAATAAGGGCGAGAGCGATCGCCATAAATAGGAATAGTTAAAAGTAGGGGCTTCACCAAATGAGGCGCTGCATTCAGAAGAATTTCTCTCTCGCGTAAAGACTCTCTAACCAGGGAAAATTCAAAATATTCGAGATAACGTAACCCACCATGAATTAGACGAGTAGACCAACTTGTAGTACCGCCACAAAAATCTGCTTTATCAATAATAATAGTTTTGAGACCTCGTAATGCTGCATCCCTAGCAACACCAGCGCCATTAATTCCTCCACCTACAATAATTAAGTCGTAGGTTTGACTTTTAACTGTTTGAAAATCTCTCATCATTTTGTTCCCTTTTATCTATTTTCTGCTTTTGTGATGTTTAGTTTTAATGATTTTTTTTTCAGAATTAGAGCTTACTGAATCAAAGCATCTGATTCTCGCGAAGGGGTTTTGAAAATTATTTGACCAAAAAAGTGCAAGTTTATAAGTAAGGCAGTAAGGCGAAATTAATTACCCTGATTTTTTCGCTGTAATTTTTACAAACAAAATAGGATTTTTAGCTTTAGAGTTGACTCATAAACTAAATATTACACTAGCTCACTTGCCTACTTGGGTTTGACTTTTAACTGTTTGAAAATCTCTCATCATTTTGTTACCTTTTATCTATTTTTTGCTTTTGTGATGTTTAGTTTTATAGTCATTTCAAATAAGAATGAAACACTTTTTTTGCTGAAACCCTTTCAAGGCAAGAAATACTCGTTTCAGTTTAGACTGAGATGAGTATAATAATTTTTTTTCAGAACTAGGGATTACTGAATCAAAGCATCTGATTCTCGCGAAGGGGTTTTGAAAATTATTTGACCAAAAAAGTGCAAGTTTATAAGTAAGGCAGTAAGGCGAAATTAATTACCTAATAAATAAGCTTTTTAGCTTGATAGGTGATTCATAAACTCAATACTATACTAGACTAGCCCTCCGTCTACTAATGTCATTCCGAGGGGATTATTAAAGCAACTATTTCGGTTTACCCGATTGTTAACCCCTTGGCAATCTTTGGCATAACAGTTACAGCAGTTTTGGAGTTGATAAGGTACAAAGGTTTAAAGCTTTAGACAACAAACACAGAGATTTATATTCAACTGTACCTGACTATCCTAAAAAGTGTTGTAACCCTCTTTTGTCACTCTCTGAAAATATTTGCCATTTCTAAATTCTAAAGCCTTTATATATCTTATATTATTTATTAGGTTAAGTGTAGGTGATACAGAATAACCCAACGCTTCGCGTTTAATATCGGCGATGTACCACGTATGCTAGGGCACAACGCATCCTATCGGAATACTAACGCAAATGTTAACACTCCCCGACATGGAAAGGGTTTTGCTGGCGCACAACTCCGTTTTACATCTTGCGGAGCAAAATGCGGAGCGACATGTTTGCGGAGTATTCCGTAAGGAAAAAGCATGACAAACGGAAAAAGCGGAAGCTATGCGAAGCGCCAAAACGCGGGATTTTTTACTAATCATAAATACCACACAATGATGTTTGTATTTCTTACTAGAAAAAAAATCCTCTATCCCCGATCAATAAACTGTTCTAAACCTCAGATTTTACTTTGCTTTCCGAAGAGTGACAAAATAGGGTTAATTTGCGAGATTGCCTCAGCACAAAATACTACTTTCTCCTGGAGATTAACCTATTTTATTACCACCTTACTATTGCAAAGCCGCACTTTTTCCTAAGTCATGCTGGGCAAATATGTCGCGGAGCGTTTAATGTCGGTGATAGCCACGCATGCTGGCGCACAACTGAACGCGGAGCGACTTGAATTGCGGAAGCTTTGCGAAGCGCAAAAAAGCAATTGACTCCTTCGGACTCTCTTTATACTATCTTGAGAAATTCGCTGTTAGAGTATGTACAATTAATTTTTCATAACTACTTAGTATCTAGAAACTCAAAACCCTTGTATTTTAATCCATGATTTAATTTTAATTGATGATTACTGGAGAAATTTGGAAAATAGGAGATGAAACTATTTCGTAAGCCTCTAGTTTCTAGATTCCCTTGATAGACTTTTTCAGTAAGCCAGAAGTAGAAGCCAGAATTTACAAAATCTAAATTACTCTGACTTCCAAACTTCTTTCTACAGTATCACAAGATTTCAAAATCCGCCTTTAAACAGAAACCTTTTCCGGTTCTGACTCTACATCATGAGTAGTATTTTTGAACAATTCAAACAAATGATCTGCCCAACATTTAACATCGTACTTGCAGACAGTTTCATACATTTTTGTCATCTGTCTTTTCTGCTCTTCAACAGACATATCCAACGCCCGCTCAATAGAATCATCCATCCGCTTAACAGAATAAGGATTAGCTAAAATAGCTTCTGGCAATTCCACAGCTGCACCTACAAATTCCGAGAGAACTAAAACCCCATCTTTATTTTGACGAGTCACAATAAATTCCTTAGCCACCAAATTCAAACCATCTCGCAAAGGAGTTGTCCAGCAAATATCAGCAGCAGCAAAATAACCTAACAATGATTGATAAGAAAATGCTTCCGTAGACAACAATACTGGAATCCAATCAGAGGAAAACTTAGTAAACCGCCCGTTAATTTTTCCGACTAACTGCTCAATTTCTTCCCTAGCTGTATCATAAATTTGCATTCCCTTAGCCGGAGAAACACAGCTAACAATAAAGTTAACCTTGCCATGCAAATCTGGGCGATTTTCTAGAAGCCGTTCAAAAGATTCCAACATTTGGCGGTTGCCTTTCACATAGTCAATTCGACCAGCAGCAATAATTAACTTACGCCCTTGATACTTTTCCTTAATAGATTTAATCAGCTCTTGAGTTTCTGGTTTTTCTACCAGACTCTTAATATATTCTGGAGAAGTTCCCACAGGGAAAGAATCAACTCTTACCAACTGACCCTTATGACGAATCTGAGTAGTTACTTCCGGTTCTGCCAAAGCTGTACCTACTGTAGTAATGTGTTCTGGCACAGGTCCAGTTTTGACAATTTCTACTTCCCGCAGACTCCGAGCCACATTTACAAAGTTCTCAGCGTAGCGCGGAATATGGAATCCAACAATATCGCAGCAAAGCAAACTATCTACAATTTCCCCACGCCAAGGTAAGACGTTGAAAATATCAACTGATGGGAATGGGGTGTGATGGAAAAAGGCGATACGAGCGTTAGGTTTTTTCTGACGAATATAGTAGGGTGCTAACCAGAGATTATAATCATGGACCCAAATCAGAGCATCATCGGCTGCTTCTTCGCAGGCTGCTTCAGCAAATTTCTGGTTGATTAGTTGAAAATTTTCCCAGTCTGTGGTTTCAGATGTGAAATACCAGGGAAAAGAATGAAGAATCGGCCAAAAAGCTTCTTTACTGGTGATATGATAGAAATCTTTTACCTCTTGCTCGGTCAATGGGATTCGCTGCACCGCATAGTTACCTTCGTCTTCTACGGTAACTCGCTGTTGAAAGTCCGCTTTTTGTTCTTCTGTCACTTGTTTCCAAGCAATCCAGGTGCCTTGGTTGACGTTTTTGAAGAAACTTTTGAGAGTTGGGACGATGCCATTGGGACTTTTCTTTGGTCGATAATGGACTTGGCCGTTTTCTATTACTTCATCGTAGGGTTCTCGGTGATAGAGAATCACAAGTGAGGATTTCAATTTATTATGCCTCCAAAAGTTTATTATAATGTTTTAAGCCATCCCAGATTCCTGCAGTACCTGGATGGGGACTGTGATAAACGTTGTCCATTGTTTTAATTTTTTCGACAAGTTTCGGTTCTGCGTTTCCGACTGCAATACCTTTGAGTCCAGTTTTAAATAGAGATAGGTCATTTAGGGTATCTCCTGCAGGAATTACATTGTCTGCATTCAAACCTAACAGTTCAATGAATTTCAGAAGTGTAGGTCCTTTAGAAATACCTTTAGGCATTACGTCGAGGTAAACATCAGCAGATAGAATACAATCAAATCCAGCGTCAATCACTTTTTGGACTGTGCTTTGCTGAAGTTCTTCTGGTTTATAATAGTAAGAAACACGTCTTGGCCCTGTACCTGATTGCAGTTCGATCCCTGGTTCGTTGGCCATCATTTGTTTGACTCGCTCATTGGCATTTCCCCAAATCTCTTCGACCCAACCTTGTACTGATTCTAGAGGTTCTAGGGTTTTACCATGAACTATTGTTGTACCAACATCCCCAATAATGTAGTCGGGATTAGGAAATTTTGGATCTTTACATAAGTTTTGGACAAATTCTAGGTCTCGCCCAGTCACAAATACTAATAGTAGGCGATCGCGATATTTTTGTAGATATTCGTAGAATTCTGCTCGTTGTTCGTCTGAACCTCCTAAGAATGTGCCATCGAGGTCAGTTGCTAATACCAGGGAATAATCTGAACTCATTTTTTTATTACACAAGTCTTCTCTTGACAACTATCAAGTTACACCAAAAAGTTGAAAAATACTAGTTAATAAAACAAAATTGATATTTTTCTGCCTTGGCTTTTATCATTATTATAGATTGATGTCATGGTTTTTTGAGTAAAGTATTTTACTCTTGGCCTAGTAATAACTTTTAGCCAGTTTATCCTCTGATGATTTTTTCTTTATTACTTGATTTTTTATTATAAGTTTATACTTCACACCAACTAAGATTTTAATCAAATTTAAACTCTTTATTATACATAATATACTACTTTTATTTATTAATTTTCAATCATTTATAAGTATTGGGAATATTTTTAAGCAGGTACACAAAATTAATTACACATTTAGCGAAGCTGAATTTATTATATTGTAAGGATTACATAGAATAAGAGTAGGTAATTAATTTTGTTTAGGTACTTACTACTTACGGGCATACAGCAGTTTCCGCGCGTTATGAGGTACATTTAGAAATAAGAATTTGATGATATAGCTATGAAGTCATATCCAACAGAACTCCGAGAAAAAATAGTTGCTGCACATATTCATAATAAAATATCAATTCGTCAGGTGACCATCAGATTTTCTGTTACTAAAAGTTTAGTTCAAAAACTGGGTTTTGCAACACAAAACGGATGGAAATTTAGAACCATTAAAACCTGGGAAACCAAGGTTTAGTTATCTGGCAAATGCAGATTTAGATTGAAAACGACTGGTATCAGAACATCCGGATGCAACTTTGGCAGAATTATGTGAATTATTTGCACTGAAAACTGGAAATTGGGTGAGTCTTACTGCCATGTTTCGAGCTTGACAAAAACTGGGATTAAGCCGTAAAAAAGCGAGTGCTAATTGGCGGGGTTTCCCCGTGAGATGTAAGACGCACTCAAGAAAAACATTCCGTAGTAGCCAAGCCGGGACAGAAAGAGTTCAAAAATTCAGGGCAGAATACTGGTAAAAGGTCAAAGATATAGACCCAGAAAATTTAGTATTTATAGATGAAACAGGTGTAATGCTCGGTTTAACCAGAACTCATGCACATTTCCTAGGTCATGCTACGCAAACCGAGCCAGGGACTAGAGTATATGAAACGAAGCCATTTTATCAAGGTCAAAAAGTTACAGTAATTGGTGCAATAAGTATGAAAGAAGTAGTAGCGTTAATGACAATAAATAATTCCATGGATAGTAAAGCATTCACGCGTATTTATTGAACATTTTTTGCTGCCAGATTTATGGCCAGGAGCAGTAGTTATAATAGATATATAAGCTGCACATAAACTAGCATCAATTGAACCAATAATTGAATCGGATTTGAGCTAAAGTTCTCAATTTATCTCCATACTATCCTGAAACACATCCCATTGAATTATGGTGGTCACAACTGAAATCTTTTTTACGGAGTTTTTCTCCAACTAAAGCAGAAATGGTTGATATAATCATCGGGCGTTGTACTTAAGTTAATGAATCCTCAACATTTAAAAAACTGGTTTGCTCAAGTGTTGTTACTATACCTCACGGGCAGCGGAAAGCGCTGTATGATAATAAACAATAACTTCTTTTTCAAGCTGAAAATAGAATTAATTTAGCCAGTTATATCAATTTTTTACTATGTAAAAAATTGATAATATTTCAAAGATTATCTGTTTCTTAGTTAAATCTAACCTTAGATAATTACGCGAAATTGCTGCAATACTTTATGATAATTAGTCTTGGCTAAATTAGATATTTTTCTACTTGGCTAAAACGACCGTAATTTATCCAATAAAATTCAATAAATTTGTTGTATTTAGACAATATCCTTTTACCGAATAATTAATAATTAATAGTTAAATAATTCAGATTTAAAGCCTACCCTTTTAAGGGGATAAAATCAAAAAAATCCTTAAGTGTCAATCCCCCTCTGAAAAGAAGGGGTAATTATGAAAATTGTTAATTGTTAATTGTTAATTGCTGAAAAGGATTCTCAAAAAATGGATAGAATTACATACAAAAAAATTAGAATAAAAATTGATTCTACTGCCAATTTGATCGGATTAGCTTTACTTTTTGAAACTAAAATGGTAGATGCTGCTGAGTTAGAGTATGGTAGTTTTCAAATTAGGGAATAGCAAAAATTGAAGAAGTAGTCAGTAGGGGTGTTTTCCTTTCCTATGGAATGCCCCTAAAGTATGGCTGAGAATGGGGTCGATGGGAAAAGATAAATAATCCAATTTGTGGACTCCCTCTACTCCCCGATCCCTGCTCCCTCAAGTTCAGTGCAATGGAATATTTTTTTACGAGTAAGTCCCTTAGAGATGTTTTAACTAAACTTAGACAAATACTAATTAAAGCAATAAGAATCGGTAAAGGTAGTCGTTAGATGGTTAAATCTGACAAATATGTTTTTCCTCGTACTAAACTTAAGCTTAGACAAAAATCTTTCTATAGTTTGATGACTGGAGATATTGTCACAGGCTATAGTTACTAACGGTAAAAATATTGGTAATTATATCACTCAAGTGGCTATGAAAAAGACTGGTAGCTTTAATATCAAAACACTGTCCAAGGTATTATTCATAAATAATATTGTAAATATCTAGATGAATCTGATAGCTATACATACAGTTTAGGTCAGTTAATCAATCAAAAATCTGGTAGTTTTATTCACCTTATATCATGTCCGGTTGAATAGTTATAAATAAGCACAGAGGAGTCAGGAGGGAAGAAAAAGAGGAGAAAGTTTTTTTATCACTAATTATCCAGAAATAATATTAGACATCTCCAGAAAAGAGGGAGTAGGAAGTAGGGAGTAGGGAGTAGGGGGAAAGAATTGATAATTTCTGTGGGATAAGTGATTTTATTTTTTATTATCGGAGATGTCTATTATACCAATTTAATGTGAAGTTGCATAAATAGACTTGAGCAGGATAATGCTTGTAGAAGCTCTATTTATATCTAGCTTGATAAAAATTTGGGATTAAGCCTCAAAAAGAAACGATCGCCAATTAGTTATCAGCTTTTGATACCTCTGAGTTTTCAGGAAATGTCTAAAAATTAGCGAAAAGAAAATCTACTGAGAAACTCAAAAGTATTGATAGTGATTGTTCTAATTTTTCAGAGGAAAGTAGAAGAAAAGAATCGATCTACATTATATACTGGTGATTCTGCTATTACCGTTAAATCTTGCAATGATAACTGGAGTCTCCAAAAATTATTCAAGATGAAAAAAATTAAGCACACACAAATTGTACAACTGTAAGAGATAATTATAAGAATAATCTCAAATGTATAGGAGAGACAAAAATGAAATTCAGCCCTCGATTACCAAAAAGACTAGCCCCAATTTTAATCTGCCTCTTATTACTAATATCTGCTTGTGGAGGAGCCACACAACCCAGCCGTTTCGACCAGGCCCAACAACAAAGTAAAACAGAACGTCCCTCCCAAGCCAAACAAGTATCCGGCGGCAGTCTGAACAAATACTTTCCATCCTCAAGTGGCGGTTATAATCTCAACTATGCCCAAGAGAAAAAAGGTTTTGCTCAAGCAAGTCTCAAACAAAATGGTAAAGAAGTAGCAGTCATGTCTATCAATGACATCTCTGCTTCACCCTCAGCAGCCCAAAAATTTCAAAATAGTAGCAAGAATATAGGAGGGTATCCAGCAGTTCAACAAGGTACAAAGACCACTGCTGTATTAGTAGATAATCGTTACCAAGTTAAAGTTCAATCAAAAGATACCTCATTTACTGACAGCGACCGCGAAGCATGGCTACAAAAATTCAATCTCCGTGGTTTAGCAAGTCTCAGATAGATGGTATTAGCCCAACAGTTGTCTAGAGCAAAAAAAGACGCGGATATAGACTGAAAAAATAGGATTCTCCAACTAAGATAGAGTAATTTAATCCTACTAACCCAGGGTAGTGAAGAAAAAAAACATTTCGTAGTAGTGATCTGTCAAACTGATTATGACGGATGATAAACTCTCGAAAATTTTGCTCGATCGGCTTTTCCATTTTGAAATACCCGTCATTACATTATTTATCTTGACAGAAAAGTAGAGAATCAAAAACTTAATCTCTTGAATATCTCCCTGTCTGCCTCAATTTCCGGCAAAAGAAATACTTATTGCTTTTTGACTTTTGACTTTCTCCTTGAGAAGATAAAGTTTTTGAAGCTGACAGAGACTTTAACCCCTCGGTCAACATAGAAAAATTATTTGTGTAGGTTGGAGTTCCCACCCATATTCTTGCCTTTGGAGAGAATAAAGTTGCAACCTTAATGTGGTAGGTAGTTCTCAGTGAAGCACTCAACGTAGGGGAAATTGATCGATTACCCCTACTCATTCGGGAAATCTCTATCGGTGACGACGGAAAAATACCCCGTTAGTGCTTCTCTTGCAGATTACTTTGCAGGTTATGCTCCGCAAAAGTTCCAAGTCCTGACGGACGACCTTCGGTACGCAACATTTGTGCCTTCGGGTTTAGGTAAGTTTAGCAGAACAGAGAATTATATTTGACTTAAAATTAAGGAGTCCAAAATGAGCAAACCAATCTTTGAATTAGTAGATCGACTGCCCACCGACAACATTACAATTAAATCCTTGCGTGCCTTAGATTTTGTTGTTCCTGGAGAATGGGATAACTTGGTAGGATTTGAAAATACCATCCGCACCGTGACAGGAGAAGACGACGAAGAGCTAATTCAGCAAATAGGCGATCGAGCTGTAATTCTTTTCAATGACAAGGCTCAAGGATATCAACGGGCCTTGTGGCTCTACCAAACTGTAAGTGGAGCTGGTCGTGCTGTGGGTGCAGCTACCCTAGCTAATATGGTTGGCAACAAAATTCCCTTGGTCGGAGGTTTGTTAACTAGCCTCACTCCTAAACCAGCAAAAGCTCAAACTATTGATATGTCTCTGAAAGTTGTTGCTGAGTTATTAGGTTTTTGCTCTATCAATGGCATTCCTGGAGATAGTATTGGTGACTTTGTAGGTGCTCTGGGTGATTATAGTGGGGAATCTTTGATGCGGTTAGCAGCCTTAGTTTGTTTTGATGGTTTAATTCCCCTAGGGCCAGACTTTTTACAAGCAGTTTCAGAATGGATCGAACGACTTTCTCCCTCAGACTTAGAAGAAAACGAGGGCTTCAGGGAAATGGAAGAGGCTATTCCTGGGGAGGATAAAGGTAGTAAGTTGGGCTTTATTGGAGAAGCTTTCGGTTCTGTTTCTGGTTGGATGGGAGATTTTGTCAGCGATCGTGGCATTACTCCAACTAATGTGGCCAACAGCCTGCAAAGTTTCGTAGAATTTAGCGATGATAAATTGGACTATTTGGGTGCATTCCTGGATGTGAGTACCAATTATTATGAACATACGGGAATTCAAACCCTGGCTCGTCGTTTAATCGAAAGGGCTTACGCAGAAATTTAAATATAATATCGATGTAGAAGAATCCCGCGTTGTCGCCTCAGCGTAACGTCGAGAGTATGTTAATTGAGGAAGCACTTATGGCAGAAGAACAACAAGAAGATCAAAAGTCTGGTAATAAGCCGGCGGGGGGCAAGGTGAAAAAAGAAAAACCCCCTGCTGTGGAGGAAAAGCCCTTTGCTGAGTTTATGCAGCAAGATTATTTGCCAACTTTGCAGCAGGCTTTAACTCAACAAGGGCTTGATGATCTGGAGTTAAATTTGGTCAAGCAAAAATTACCAATGATTGGCCTAAGTTCATCTGAGGAATGTTGGCAAGTTGTCGGTAAATTTCAAAAAGGCCAGCGTCAGTTCAATATCTATTTCCCAAAAAAGGATATTAAGGGGCCTAGGGCTTTCTCTTGTGCCGATAATGGGGCTAAACCTGCTACTTTGGAGCCATTTTTAATTGATGAGCGTAAAATTACTTTGGGCTTATTGGTGTTTGGCGTGATTCAACGCCTTAATGCTCAGAAGTGGTTGAGTTTAAATTAGAGATTTAGGTTTTGGTGGTATTGGATGTGGCAGATAGCTCATCTATTTCTATTTCTATCTATGTTTCCCATCGGTCTCGAATAATTTGGTACAGGTCAACGTCTGCTTCTAGTAAGCAGGCGTGTCCACTATTTGGCAGTATAACCATTTTAGCTTCAGGTAAATGCTTGACTAGAAACCTGGCTTGTGATATAGAAGGTAGCAGTCGATCGGCAGCACTGGCGATCGCCAATACTGGTAGTTGGAGGGCTTCTATATCTGTTTTGTCTACTCTGAATGAGCGCATTAATTCTAATCGCCAGATTGAAGTCTGTTGCGAAACTGACTGCATGGCCTCTAGTAAGGCTTGACGCTCATCTCTTTCCATTCTTCCCAAAGCTGCTAGGAAGGGTAAAAGTCCTGTGACAGATAATGGATATAAATAGCTAGGTAGCCATTGTGTGAGGTATGAACCCCATCTCACCAGAGGTTGCTGGCGGAATGAAGAAGCTGAATTAATTAAAATTAATTTGTCGAATAATTCAGAAGCAGTAACGGCGACTTTCAGAGCCAGACACCCTCCGAAGGATTCTCCACATAAGTATATTGGTCGTAATGGTTTTGTTTCTTTTTCTATCTTGATTAATTTTATTGTCTTCTCTACTAGTAGTTCCCAGCTTGATAGGTCATTTGGTGGAATGCTTAGACAACGAAGATCGAAAGCTTGTGATAATTTAGATTGTTGAAAGCGCAACAATTTACCTGTTCCATCCATAGCTGGTAGGAAAACGAACAGGGGTAATTCTGGTTTCGGCACAAAGGGCCTCAACCAATTAATTTGGCCATCACTCACTTGCATGATTGAATACAGATACTGATTTATAATGATTGGTAATTTAGTAATGAATAGTTGATATACCTTACCAACTGCTTATTGAGACTTCATTATTTGTCTTTTTTGTTATTTAACTATTATTACCTGAAATTGTTAAATTTTGACTTTAGTAACAATTTGGTAATTTTTCACCAGAATTAACTCTAGTAAGATTATTTAATTCTTAAATTATTAGTCAAAATCACCAATTTTCTCTAATTCATCTCTATGATTAAAAATAAGACAACTACCAGTAAAGTCAAAATCAAATTGTCAACAACAACCTGTCTGAAGTAAACCAGCAATTTCCTGACTAACATAATTAGTTAGCTCAGTAACTAACTGTTTAGCTTGTTTTCCTTGATATTGCCGACGGTGGGAAGCGGTAATCCATAATGGGCGACCAAACATGACATTAGATCGTTGATAAACTATCGCTGGATGCCATCCAGGTTGATTGAATAAAGGTTCAGAAGGATCGAAAAAACTTAATAATTTCAGAGGTATGCTCGAAGAGATTAACTGCTCTTGAGACGAGGCGATCGCCACTGGCAAAATTGCCAGATTTGATACTGGTGCCCGCAAAGCCAAATGAGCAAATCCTCTTTGAAAATTGCCAAGCTGACCGGGGGCAGAGAAGCGAACCATTGGTGCTGCTCCTTCTGGAAAAACTCCTACCATCTCCTGAGCCTGTAATAATTCCGTTGCTTGTCGAAAAAAATGCTTTTGTCTATGGCTGGGGTCATCCAAAGGAAAACAGCCCAAGCCAGTCACAACTTCTCTCAGAAGAGGTACTTGACCCATATAGTGATGACAGGCAAATCTAATTGGACGATTCATAGCAACTGTAAGTAACAAAGGGTCCATAAAGCTGCGATGATTACTTACAACTAGTATCCCTCCCTCAGAAGGAATACGGTCAGCATGGTCAAAAAACACCCTAGTACCAATCGCTTTAAGAAATAGACGGGAAGCTACTAAAACACTATCTGCTTCAATTCCCATTTTCCTTCTGAATAGGGATGTATGTTCTAGACTCTTATCCATAGTCTCCAAAGAGAATACCATTAAAAATACCACCAAAAATTAAAATTTCTTTGAGAAATATATAGGAACAAAATAACAGCCTTATTGTTAAGGTAAGGGATTTTATTTGCTCAGAGCTGCGGTATAAAAAAAATCAATCAAATTAACTAACAAATTGGCAGTGGAGCCAAGTAGCAAATCAAATAGGTCGGTACGACTACAGGGTTATGATTTTACCCAGTGCAAATCTCAATAAAAGTATTTAATTATCATCATTTTCAATGAAAAGCAAATATGAGGCAAAAAATACTTTTGCCATTACAACTCCTCTTTACTACGTCAACGATTTGCCACATATAGGCAGTGGATATACTACTATTGCTGCCGATACAGTAGCTCGTTTTCAAAGATTACGTGGTAAATCAGTGCTGACGATCACTGGTACAGACGAGCATGGCCTCAAAATTCAAAGAACAGCTCAGAGCAAAGGAAGAACCCCCCAAGCACACTGCGATTTAGTAGTATCAGGATTTGAGTCCCTATGGCAACAACTCAATATTCAGTATGACCGTTTTAGTCGTACTACTGCATCTAACCATGAGCTGATTGTCAAAGAATTCTTTCAAATAGTTTGGCAGCAAGGGGACATCTATTTAAGTCAGCAACAAGGATGGTATTGCGTATCCTGTGAAGAATTTAAAGAGGAACGCGAACTTATCGCAGATAAACATTGCCCCATTCATACTAACCAACAAGTAGAATGGCGCGACGAGCAAAACTACTTCTTTCGCCTTTCCAAGTATCAAGAGCAACTAGAGGCTTTCTACCAAGAGCGACCAGAATTCATTCAACCCGAAAGCCGTCGCAATGAAGTATTAAGCTTTGTTAACCAAGGATTAGAAGATTTTTCTATTTCCAGAGTTAATGTAGACTGGGGTTTTCCGCTACCAGTAGATCCGAAGCATACTTTATATGTTTGGTTTGATGCTCTACTTGGCTATGTAACAGCACTCCTAGATCCTGATAGCGAGCCCACCCTTGAGAATGCATTATCAAAATGGTGGCCGATTAATCTGCACCTAATTGGCAAAGATATATTGCGTTTCCATGCAGTTTACTGGCCAGCCTTGTTGATGTCAGCAGGTCTACCTATGCCTGGTCGTGTATTTGCACATGGATTCTTGACTAAAGACGGCAAAAAGATGGGTAAATCTTTGGGTAATACCTTAGACCCCTTTGATTTAGTCAAAAAATACGGCTCTGATGCAGTTCGTTACTATTTTCTCAAAGAAATAGAATTTGGGCAAGATGGTGATTTTAATGAAACCCGCTTTATTCAAGTCCTAAATGCTGACTTAGCTAACGATTTGGGCAATTTGCTTAATCGTACTCTAAAAATGGCTCATAAATATTTTCAGGGCCAAATTCCCAATATTCATGGTGAGGACATAGAAGAGTCTCATCCCCTGAAAACGATAGGCACCACTTTGGGCCAACAAGTCACTCTAGCTTACGAATCTTTAGCTTTTAGTCAAGTTTGTGAAGCTGTATTAGCCTTAGTGAGAACCTGCAATAAATATATAGACGAAACTGCTCCTTGGAGTTTATACAAACAAGGTCAGTTAGAAGTCTTGGCAGAAGTGTTATATTCTGTCTTGGAATCTGTTAGACTAGCAGCTTATCTTTTATCACCAATAATTCCTAAAATTAGCAATGCTATCTATCAGCAATTAGGTTTTTCCAATGACTTTAACGACAAATTACAAATTAGTAATTCAGAAAACTTTATTAAACAGATAACCTGGGGATATTTGCCAGGAAATCAAATTTTAGGACAACCTCAACCAGTTTTTCAAAGACTAGAATTGGTAGAAATTGTGGCTTAGAAAGCCTACCATACCTAATTGTTTCTTTTCAAGTTACATATTTTGCTTTTTTCTTTATACAAAGCATCTCTAATTCAAAGTTCAATTTCTTTATTCCATAAAAAAACCGAGGTTAAAAATCATGTTGAATCATCAACAAATAGAGAGTAATGAAATATTTACGC
This sequence comes from Microcoleaceae cyanobacterium, assembly GCA_049647275.1. Lineage (GTDB taxonomy): Bacteria > Cyanobacteriota > Cyanobacteriia > Cyanobacteriales > Microcoleaceae > JASJEE01. The sequence continues at coordinate 4,422 of JBARXI010000067.1, read as the reverse complement.
CAGAACAAGTTCTAGAAAATCGTGGCAGAGTAGCCATTTTTATTGATGGATCTAACTTATTTTATGCTGCTTTACAGCTAGGAATTGAAATAGATTACACCAAACTTTTATGTCGTATTACTGGTGGCTCCCGATTACTACGTTCATTTTTCTACACAGGTGTAGACCGCACTAATGAAAAACAGCAGGGATTTTTACTTTGGATGCGTCGTAATGGTTATCGAGTCATTTCTAAAGATTTAGTACAACTACCAGACGGATCTAAAAAGGCTAATCTGGATGTAGAAATCGCAGTTGATATGATGGCTCTAGTCGGCTCCTATGACACTGCTGTATTAGTGAGTGGAGATGGAGATTTAGCCTACGCTGTAGATGCTGTTAGTTATAGAGGTGTCAGGGTTGAAGTCGTTAGTCTTAGATCTATGACTAGTGATAGTCTAATTAATGTATCTGACCGTTATATAGACCTAGAAAACATTAAAGAAGACATCCAAAAAACTTCCAAATCTCCCAGTTATACTTATCGTCCCCTATCAACTATAGGCTTGATGGGCGATCTAGATCAAAGATAGAATGTTTCTAATTTGACTTAGAAACATTCTATCTTTGATTGGTTTGAGTTATTTTTGAACCAAGTAATTGAGGTCATCACAACCCCAACATACCCGCTCGAAAGGGATTTCCAAACCTCATAAAGCAGGGTTTGTTTCTGTTTTCTCCTGCCTCCTCCGGAGGAGCTGCGCTTTTTCCTAGGTCATGCTCCGCAAACACGCGAAGCGAAACATCGTACCTGTCCTGGTCGATTTAATCTATTCAGGTATTATTTTTGATCCATAGTTCGTCGCAAATCCGATGGCGACCCAAGTTAACCCTAGCCCAGTAACTAAAGTGTTTTAAGATTATACCATTTATTTTATCAGTACTCAAGGCATTTTTCGGCATTAATGAGGGGCTGTGTGTGGAATTACTTCCGTACTTTAACTCTCCCGGCGGGAAGTCCCGCGCTGTAATTTTCAATTCAGCGCCGGGATGAAAGCCGGGCGTTATGTGTCGGGTCTATCCTGAGAATCTATATACTTTCTTAGCACTGAAACACTGACACCACCACAACTAGCAATAAAGTATGATTCACTCCAAAAAACAGCCTTGAAGTAAACTTTATTTATTTGTTCTGGAAATTCAGCCCTAAGTTTTCTACTGCTTACAGATTTCAGATTAGTAACAAATTTAGGTAACTCTAGTTGTGGGTAGTATTGAAACAGCAAATGTACATGGTCGGGTTCACCATTGAATTCTATCAGTTTACAATCCCACTTAGTACATAAGCTATCTACTATATCCCCTAGACGTTTGAGCATATCCTGGTTGATAACTTTTTTTCTATATTTAGTTACTAATACTAAATGAGCTTTCATGTTAGATACAGCTCTACCGCTAGCCACAAAGTCACTTTTCATAATTATTATATTATTACTGTTGACATTTATATGCACAGTCATTATAATAACAGCTGTAGAGTTCAAGGTCAATTATGCAATGTTGCTGAAATACAAGTACAAGCTAAAACCTCATAAGAAACAAGCGGTTATTATTGTTAACTGGTTAGAAATGGCAAGAAAGCAATACAATTACCGTTTAGCTGAAAGGTTGAATTGGTTTGAATCAACACGCACACCAGTAAACGCTTGTCCTTTGAATATTTCAGTAGTACCAGTAGATCGGGTTTATCAAAATATTCCTGAATTTAGAGTACAAACACGGGATGGCAGAAAAAAAGACAGTAATGGTAATCCAATAACAAAGAAAGGCGATAAGCATCCGAATATAATCAACGGGTATGTTGTGTGGGAAACTGTGCAGCTAGCAAACTTAGCACAGACTAAAAAACTTTTCGGTGAGTATAAGTCTATTCATTCCCAGGTACTACAGGATGTTATCCAAAGGGTACAGACAACAATGGATAACTTTACCAAACCTGATAAAAATGGCCAAACCAGTGGGAAGCCGAAATTCAAGGGGAAACATTACTATAATTCTTTTAGCTATCCTCAGTTATCAAATGCTCATATTGTCAAAAATGCCAACGGTCGTTTTTGTATAAGTCTCCCGAAGATTGGTTTAGTTCCTTTTGTATACAATCGCCCAATACCAGCAGGATTCAAGGTTAAGACAGGTACAGTAGTACGTGAAGCAGACGGATGGTATATCAACTTCACGATAGAAGATCAGAATGTACCTGTAGAGGCTGTAGAAATTCAGCCGACTTTAGATAATTCATGCATGTATTGATTTAGGATTGTTGTACTATGTAGTCACCAGTGATGGTGAGTTTATAGAAGTTCCTAAGTTTTTTAGATTTTCTGAAAATAGATTGTCTAAACTTCAGATTAGGTTAGCTAAAAAGAAAAAGCACTCAAAGCCTTGGCAAATACTTAAAGGTAAAATAGCTAAACTCCATCAATTGGTAGCCAGACAACGGTTAGACTGGCAATTCAAACTTGCTTATCATTTGTTAAGTGATGTAAGCGTGCTATTTTTGGAAGATTTACAGATAGCAAATCTAATGCGACGCTGCAAAGCCAAATTAGGAGATAACGGTCAATTCTTGCCTAATGGTCAGTCAGCCAAATCAGGATTGAATAAATCTTTACAAGATGCAGCATTTGGCCAGTTTGTTCAGGTTCTAAAGTATGTAGCCTGGAAACTAGGCAAGAGAATTATCAAAGTAGACCCCAGAGGTACATCTCAACATTGTTGGGAGTGTCTAAACAGAGTTTCTAAGAGCTTGTCACAGCGCTGGCATTATTGCCCTAGATGTGGTCAAGAGCTAGATAGAGACTATAATTCAGCACTTCTGATACAAAAAATAGGATTGTTATCAACACAGGGGGAGGACATCACCTCTGTCAAAACTGCGGTCAGGGTTTCCCAGACTGAAGAATCCCGCGTTGTCCCGTAAGGGCAACGTCGGGAGTATGTCAAAAGCCCCATCCCAATCTCAACGTACCTTATGAGGTTGGTCTTCTGCCGAGGTTTAAGATCAAACAAAAGCCAAGAAAATTGGCACTTATATTGATCCTATTATTTTTATTTGTCGAAAAACAGGAAGGGTTTGCAACTTTTTGCTGTAATTTGGTGAAATCTTTAATAATCACCGATTATCTGTGTTATGTTACTGGGCTTCAAAATTCAGCTATACCGAAATAATTAGCAAAAAATTGAGTAGATGTTGTTGGTGTTGATTTAGGTGTTAAATCTCTGGCCATATGATCCACAGGTGAAGTTTTTGTTGATGCTAAGTCTTACCGAAAGTTAGAAGCTAAACTATCGAGAGTAGAGTATCTTAACTGAGATAAAGTCAAATTTTTTGCTAACTGGAGAAAAGCACAGCTTAATATTGCTCGGTTACATAGCACAATAGTCAACATCAGAAAAGACGTACTATATATATCAAGTCTCACTAATTAGAGGTAATAAAAAATGCTCTTCTTGATTCTCTTGAGAATATCTCAAATTTCTCCTACTTTCTACTACACTACTCCCTAATAAATGTTATTTGTGGGTATTTAAAGAAACATGATATTACACAAATTAACTACATTTATTGCTCAAGTGTGGCGACTCATTGATCTCCCAAGCAGTCTAGCAGGGTATAACAGGCTGTTTGAAGTGACAACACATAAGCACAACAGCCTTGGACTTGTAATTGTATGTAGTTATCTTGAGTAATATAGCAATCAAGAATGATTTATGAGAGAGAACTATACATTGATAGTTTTGGGAATCAGAAGATGTCTTGATTGATTGTCTAGTTAGCTTCTCACTTCTGATTCCTGATTGCTATATTCATAATATGTTCTAAATAAAAACTATCTTTTTTACCATTTTTTTTGAATTTTAAGTAATCCACAGTTTGGTATATGTAAAAAGTTTTTATATGAGCTGTCTAAATCTCTTAAAGATTGTTGAGAAGCACATTTATAAACTGCATAGTACGACTCATAGCATTGAGATTTAACTTCAGCTAAAAAATGTTTATGCAGGGTAATTCCACTCTTAAAATTTTTGAGTTTTTTCATATTCTTTGATACAAATTATTAGTGCCCAGTTATAAAAATGGCGAGCAATAAGTCGTGTGTTTTGCAAGTATTTTTTTGTGCTTGTTATTAACTTTTAGCTTAATCTTAAAAGATTTCATTTTGAACGATCATCTATGACAGCAATTGTTTACAATGGTTGATGAAATTACCTTAATTTTTGCTGTTTGTTATTGTAGCTGACAATCAGCTTATGGGTTAGAATTTATCTAGGTATGTCTAACGAGTTTCCAACTATTCGACATTCAGTAGTTAACCCTGACAAACCTCTATATTTTTTTGTTTGGTGAAAAAAGTCGAATTAGGTAGCGATAAATTTTAAGCT
>JBARXI010000066.1:0-12857 GCA_049647275.1 Microcoleaceae cyanobacterium | reverse complement strand
CTAATGGCTCTTATCCTGAGATTACTATTGTTAAAAATTATGGAAAACTGTCCAAAGTAAATTGTTACGCCAATCAAATAAATCAAGTATTTCTGGAAATTTTCACCAATGCCATTGATGTTTTAACGACCTCGGATGTGGGAAAAACCCCCACAATTTTCATAACGAGTGAGATGAAAGACTCAGAAACTATACGAATTAGTATTGCTGATAACGGAATAGGGATGAGCGAAAATATTTGCAAACGAGTTTTTGACCCCTTTTTTACTACCAAACCTGTGGGTGAAGGTACTGGACTGGGATTATCAATCAGTTACCAAATTATTACTAAACAGCACAACGGAGAAATACATTGTAGTTCTCAACTAGGAAAAGGCACAGAATTTATCATAGATATTCCGATTTAACTTTATTATGCTTAGTTAGCAAAATTTCACATCACATCATTGTCTCTAAAAATCAATAGACATCTCCAGAAAAGAGGGAACAGGGAACAGGGAACAGGGATAAAGAATTGATAATTTATGGATAAGAATTGATTTTATTTTTTATTCTTGGAGATGTCTAATGAACAATTATCGTGTGACATTGAAACGTGTTGGTATCGTGCTGATTTTAGCAGGGGTTCTTAATACTGTATGTATACTATATTTAAGAACCCAAAATCAGGGCTATTCTTCTTACTCATTTATTTTGAATACTTTGGCTATAGTTGCAGGGGTATGTCTCTTTCGTGGAAACCTAAGAACTGTGCCGGAAACTAGATGGGTTGCAGCATTTTTGCTCTCTCGCTTTGTTAGCTGGCTATTCATACTACTTCCTTTTCAGCTACAGACAACAGAAGTTTGGTTGATTCAAATTCGCCTTAACCCAGTTAGTTTTTTTATTCCGTTTCTAATTGAAATAGTAACGGCTGTTTTTGCATTATGGGTCTACACCCAACTAAGAACTATATCTGTAGTTAGTGAAAGAGTTAGGCCAGAGCATTCAGCCTCCACACCAAAACTAGCAATTATTTTGGGAATCATGTATACACTGATAATGGTGGTTACTATGCAGTTAATACTGAGAGGAGAGACTGGAACTAAAGCCATAGAGATAGCTCAGATACAATATGGAAACAACTACAAGTATCACGTCACAGGTGTACGATGGGAAGGCGATCGGGTTAAGGCTAACTTGATTGCGTACAATGAACGCGAAATCAAACCTATAGAAGTTAAGTGGAGCAATTGACATCCTCTCGACCATCTAGTAGTTGTAGGGTGCGTTAATGAAATGTAACGCACCTATCCCATAATATTTCGGTGCGTTACTCTGATTTCAGAAATGTAACGCACCTATCCCATAATATTTCGGTGCGTTACGCTGAAGCTAACACACCCTACAAATTTTACTGTGATTTCAGAAATGTAACGCACCTATCCCATAATATTTCGGTGCGTTACTGGTAGGGGTAATTCATGAATTACCCCTACAAATTTTACTTTCCTCTTCCTTGTGCTATAACACTATCTATATTTTCTCAGACTAGCTCCCAAAGTCTTATCTCAAATGCCTAACTAATGCTTCCCCTACTCGTTGAGCATCAGCTTCTGTCATCCCAGAAGTCAGAGGTGGGCAAATGTGATTCGGACACCAACGTTCGGCACGAGGAAAACTTTGACCTTCACAAATACCTGCAAAAACTGGTTGTTTATGACAGGGTATTTCATATACTGTTCCTCCTAAAAATATCTGTTCCTCTGCCATTGCTGTTTTAACCTCTTTGGCGGTTTTTCCCTCTGGCAAATGAACAATCAATTTATAATTACTAGCGACATCCATTTTTTCTGTAGACACAAACGATAGACCAGCTTCTTTTAGAGGTGCGGTAATTAATTCATAAGCTCGCTCGCGTTTTTTCAACATCTCTGGCAATTTTGCTAAATGAATTCGACCAAGCACAGCATTAATTTCCGTGATTCGCATACTATTACCAAAGTCTGTGTGTAACCCACCAAAATCCATACCTCGCTTCCCTTGGTTTCTGAGCGATCGTGCAATATAATCTTCCTCCTCACTATTGAGAGTTATCATTCCTCCCTCGCAAGTTGTCATAACTTTAGTGGGGAAAAATGAAAAAGCTGCCCCGTCTCCCAAATTTCCAGCACTTACACCATTAATTTTACTACCGTGAGCATGGGCAGTATCTTCGAGGACAAATAACCCTTGTTGGTGACAATATTCCACCACTTGCTGAAACTCTGGAGAAATCACACCTCCAATATGAACCCACATTACCCCAGAAATTCTCTCTGGGAGATTTTTACCTTTTTCTACTGCCTCTTGTACCATCTGTAGAGAAGGAGCGAATGTTTGTTCGTCCATATCCAGATATTGGACTTTTCCCCCGGCACGAATTACTGTAGCAACAGTGGCAAAGTTAGTATTGGTGGGAACTAAAACAGTTGTTTCCTCGACTTTTTTCAAGCGTAAGATAATTTCTAGTCCAGAAGAGCCACTATTAACAGCGATCGCGTATTTTGTCCCGACATATTCAGCAAATGCTTGTTCAAATGCTTTGGTATGCTCTCCCAGAATTAGCTTTCCAGACCTTAAAATTTTCTCTGACTCTGATAAGAAATATTGAATTTCATCATCTGTAATATCGAAATAAAATGGTTTGATTTGTTGATTTTCTGTCATATAAAGAAGGTGGTAGGTTTTAGGTTTTAGGTTTTAGGTTCTCCTCAACAATTTGTCAACGGATAGGAACCATTTTTCCATTATTGATTAATTTGAACTTAATACCACGCCATACTACTGTACGTTTGGTCAACGCCAGAGCAAAAAATATTAAACCAAAAATATCGCGCAAAGGCAATAAGTAAAGACTTTTTAAACCTTCTGAATCTTTCAACTCTTTTAAAATTATCCCGCTGGTCAGAAGTCGTAAAGCAACTGTAATTCCCAATATTCCTAGCCCTAATAAATCTCCCATTCGTGCCACAGCGAACAACATCGCAAAAGGTACTGCCCGGATTAATATAGTGGCAATAAATGGCCCTGAACGTGCTAAATATGTATTCTGATCCCAATAAATTTGATGAGTCCACCATTGTCGCCAATTTTTCAAGTCTACAACTACATCAATAATATAGGGTAAAAGCACCATTTTTTTCCCAGAAGTCCAAACCCTGCGCCCCAGTTCGTAGTCTTCTACAAGATAATCTGCTAGACTCTCTAAACCACCAAGTTCTTGTAATGTGGTTCGACTTATGGCTATGGAAGGTCCCAAACAAGCATTGGATGCTCCCGTGACTGCTGCAAAGATTACGCTAGGAATAAAGTCTGCATTCATAGTTAATAGTTCCATTTTCTCAAACCATTGATGAGCACTTTTGGCTTTGAAGAGAGTACAGACACATCCAACGTTGGGATTAGATAAAGGGGCTACAATGTTTTTGATGTAGTCGGGTTTGAGATTTGTGTCGCTGTCGCTGATAATGATAATTTCGTGACGTACTTCAGCTATTGCACCGAGTAAATTATTGACTTTACCGTTAGCTCCCGCTTCAACATTACCAATGACAATGGAAATGTTCTGAATGCCTACTTCTGCTTGAATATCCTTCAGAATTGGAAGAGCTAAATCTTCAGGGTCTTGAACTGAATAAATTACCTGATACTCAGGCCAGTCTTGCTGTGAAATGGTACGCAGATTTGATTTAAGGTCTTTTTCAATACCTCGTACTGGTTTTAGTATGGTGACAGGTGGGTTAAATTTTTCTGTGGCATTTATATATGGGGTGGTTTTTCTGAAGAAATGTCTAATAGTCAAGACACTGAGGATTGAATATATAGACCCACCGATGATGGGTATTAGGCAAATTATTTGGAGTACCTCTACAGGGGTTAGCATTAATTGACTTTGACCTGATTTTTTTTCAAGTCAAGTATAGTAGACTTCGCTGCCGTTGTAAGTATTATGTCCGGATAATAGTCTGTTGTAGGGGTAATTCTGTTGTAGGGGTAATTTCCTCCGGAATGCTGCGCAAACATGAATTACCCCTACTCCTCCCTATGGAGCTATTGAAATTTTTGTAGAAATTCCTGAGTCTGTAGTTACTGGTTTGAGAGCGGATGGTTTTCAGTTTTATGTTTGGCAGCAGGCAACTTTCCCCATAATTAGACTTGTAACTACTTTTAATACTCGGGATGAAGATGTAGATGCTTTTTTAGCAAGTGTTCGGTCTCATTCTGTGGTTAATGTGATGGAATAGACATCTCCGTATATTTTCTATCTTACTCCCAAATGTACTTCCTGATGCCACTATACGATCTAGCTTCATCAAAGCTTTATAATCATTCTTGGCATAGCTATATTCCTCAAAGCTTTATCTAGCAATTAATTCCACTGATTTAAATTACTAAAAACACTATCGGCAAAATTAAAGATTCTGTAAAGTTGAGCATCAAGGGGTTGTATAAATTTCGGGGGGGGAGGTAGATTAATGTTGTAGGCAATAAAAATAAATTTTCCAAGGAGATTTAATCATGTTGAAAAAGCTTTCCATTAAAAAGGGCAAGATATCAGGGTTAAACGCTGCTTTGAAAACGGCTTTCGCACGCACATTTACTGGAATAACAGTAATTTTCATGGCTAGCAGCTCCCAACCAGCCTTAGCTAGTTTGATCGGTGATACGGTCTTAGGAGAACTTAACTTTGGTGGGGGTTCTATAAACTTTTTCGATCCAGCTTTTGGTTTTGTTCCAGGTGGAGCAGGACCTCAACCCTTTGCTACAGTTAATGATGGAGTAGAATTTCAGTTTGCAGATTTCGTATCGAGCATCAATGCTGACTTGACAGCAGACACCCTCTGGGTTGAGCAACTTGGCAATTCTGGTACGGGTGTGGGCAGTTGGAATATGTCATTCGAGGACTTAAATTGGGTCGATAACCCTGGTCGTATCGTTGGTTTAGAGTTGCTTTCGGAACCTGACTCAAATCCTTTTCCTGGTTTAAGCTTTAGCTTCACCGATGACAGCATTAATCTGAGTTTCTCAGGGGGTTCTTTAACGAATGGCGGCTTTTCTAGTCATATTCAAATATTGACAGAACATGAGTCTGAGTCTATTCCTGAACCTAGTTTTGTTTTAGGTCTTCTTACTATTGGTGGGCTAAAATTATTAATGAAGCGTAAAAATTAAGTGGAGATGTGGTTAGCTCGATCGTGAATGCCTGTGGATGAGTAACCGCCGACGGCCTCAATTGAAGCAGGAATTCATTAATGGATAATGGATAATGGATAATGGATAATTGTAGGTTGGGTTGTAGCTTCCTTTCACGAAGTGGTACGAAATGAAACCCAACAAAACCCCTGAAAATGTTGGGTTGAGGAAAAGCTACTGTTTCTACATCTAAAGTTCAAAAAACTTCCCACCTAAAGCAAGTCCCACTACAACCAACCAGACCAAGGACTAACTTCAAGTACACCTGTGGGAGTCATCACCACTCGGAATACAGCGAAAGACTTCTGCTCCGTAACTTCAGATTTAGCAGTATTGAATAACTTGGGTAAAGGCGTTTGCCTTGCATACTTCTTAGCAGGTTCATTCATAGTTTCTAATGTGGCGATCGCTCCATCCGCATTAACTGTGATGCAAAAAACTAAATCTTCGTACCATACTGGTGTTTGTTGCCAACTTTGGTCAATTTTGTCATACAATTTTTGGTTTAACTCCTCTAACTTAGCTTTATCAGTAATCTCTGATGCAACAACTTCTACCACATCAGATGAGGCAGTTGTATTCTGTAACTGTTTATTACTCAAAGCAGACATAGACCACAGTTTAATTGTGCTATCGGCACCTCCACTGGCAAGAGTTTGTCCATCAGGGCTAAATTTTACAGACCAAACAGGTTTAGCATGACCTTTAAATGTTTCTAGTAGTTCTTCTGTATGTACGTGCCACAGATGAATTTTTTTGTCGTAACTACTACTAGCAAGAGTCTGACTATCGGGACTAAAAGCAACAGATAAAACTGCTTTGTCATGTCCGTCTAGAGTGCATAGAAGTTGACCAGTCTCTACCTGCCATAACTTGATTTTTTGGTCTTGACTCCCACTAGCAAGAGTTTTACCATCGGGACTAAAAGCGATCGCCCAAACAGTTTTTTTATGTGCTGCTAATGAGTGGAGTTGTTTGCCTGTATTCACTTGCCAAGTTTTGATTTGACCATTTTTACTCCCACTAGCAAGCATTTCTCCATCTGGACTAAAAGCTAGAGATTTGATGGGACTGGAATGTTTAAAATTCCTCTCAACAGAGCCAGTTTTAAGATTCCAAATGTTTATCGTGCCATCATAACTTCCGCTAGCAAGAGTCTGACCATCAACGCTAATAGCTATAGCTTTCACATCATCGGTATGACCTTCGAGAGTTTGGATGAGATTACCACTGTCAAGATGCCAAAGTTTGATGCGGTTATCCCAACTACCACTGGCGAGGACTTTTCCATCTGAACTAATGGCAAGAGATTCGATCGCATCTTTGTGACCATCTATGGTATTAAGCAACTGACCATTGCTGAAGTTCCAAATTTTAATTGTACCATCATAACCGCTGCTGGCCATGGTTTTGCCATCTGGACTGATAGCAACTGCATATACCCATCCTTTGTGTCCGGAAAGAGTAAGGGAGGGTAGAGTTGTTTTTTCTGGTTCCTGAGTCAAGTTTGTAGTTGATGTTGAAAGCGATCGCCACAACCACAACCCACTAATATTTGTTACAGTGGTTGCTGCTATTATTGTGGCATATTGACGGAACTGTTGTGGGGTTAGCATAGATTTTAATTTTGATATTTCTTAATTTGGAAAAGTTGATAATTAATTTTTACTATTGGTTACTTTAATTTTCGGCTTTTATTTTTGCTATAGCAAAGAACAAGCTGCTTGGAACTTATGCTGGTGATGAACCTCAAACAGGGAAATGTTTTATAGCATTATGCAAATAGGTTAGGGCAATTATAGACACTCAAACTCAGTCAGGGATTACTTCTGACTTCTGATTTCTGACTTCTGACTTCTGACTTCTGACTTGCGCGTAGCGCTATACCCCCTGTTCCCTATTCCCTGTTCCCTGTTCCCTGCTATGATTTTTTGTTGCGCTCTATTAGTTTTCTAGCAATAAATAAAATTGTGATGCCAGTAATTCCGATTACTCCTAATGGTGTGATATGGCTCCAATGACCCCACATTGTGTATATGACGTGCCAGACTAAAATAAACATGGCAAAATATGTCAATTGATGTAATTTCTTCCAATTTTTCTTCATTTTTTTGATGCTCCAATCATTAGAAGTAATTGCTAGGAATGTGAAAATAATTAAAGTTACTACTCCTGTTGCATATATCGAATATGTTTTGGAATCAAAAACATCAAAGTTTCTTTTGCTTAGTAGTAAAACTCCATGACCAAGAGCAAAGAAAAAGGCAACTACACCTATTTGACGACGATATTTCAATAGAAATTTAGGCAGTTCTGTTTTTTTGGTTGTGGGAAAAACAACCCTCAAAATTGTTGGTAGTAAAGTGAGGATATAGCATATTAATGCGAATAAACCCAAGTAGTTAGCAAGTGGTGCTGTATCTAATATCATGTTTGGTTAAATATTTATAAATAACGTTTGCGAGGAGTCAGGAGACAGGAGACAGGAGAAGGAAGAAGGAAGAGGAAGAACAGGAGAAGAAGGAGAAAGTTTTTTTATCGCGCTATTAAACGGACACGACCTAATATCAAATCCGCCCTTCGGGTGGAGACTGATAAGAAACCGGGTTTTTATTAGATATCGGGCAAAATTGACATCTACTTGCAGAAACCCGGTTTCTGTAGATTTGATATAACATAATTATCTCCTTAATATCGATTGCATTTGTAGCCAAATGATAATTTTGCATTTATATCGGTTTATGATTTCTCAAACAATTTCAATAAAATCATCAATACTGATAGCACTGTCTTCTACACCCTGTAATGTAATCGAAATTCCTTGAGCATTAATGCGAGTTTCATTTCCTATCTGAGAAATTGTTAACTGCTCGAAACTCAAACCATCCTCTAAACCAATTACATCTATTCCATCTTCAAAATCAGTGATAATATTGTCACCATCACCAAACCCGAACTCAAACATATCCCCACCAAGTCCACCAGTGAGAATATCATCACCGGTCTGACCACCAATAATATCATCTCCTAGACCACCATCAAGTAGATCGTCACCTTTGCCTCCATGAAGTAAGTCGTTACCATCTAAACTTTGGATAATATCATCACCCCTATTTCCGTACATGAGATTATTTGCAGTTGTCCCGATTAAATCATCATTCTCACCTGTACCGATAGTGACATTAGGAGCGATCGCTAACTGAGTTTCTTGCCAGACACTTTCCGCTACTTGTTGCCCTAGCTCCCCACCATTTAGATCGCCATCTTCAAAGTGAATACCACCATAAAGACGAGAAAGACCAGCTTCATCAGCAGCTTCACTAAAAGTTTCCCATTCCAAAGTTATAGGTTCTTCCGGTGTAATACCAGGTTCAAAAAGAGACTCACCAGCTTGAAAAGTGATCGAAGCACCAAAATCATCGCTACCAGTAAACAATTGGAGAATTTCAGCCCCCGCAGCACTGAAGGTACTATGACCAGATACATATTCAGCAAAAGGAGGTGAAGGGTCACCACCAGGAGTTTGATAGGTGAGAAAATCAGTAGCCAAAATAGTTTGAATGCCTTCTCCAGGACCTGCCCAAGCATCGATGGCAAAACCACCAAGCTCTGGATTAAATTCGCCAATTAACCCTAGTTCTCCTAGTTCCCGTACTGTTCGTACTGGACGAGCATAATCATAAAAAGTTTTAGATTCCCAAGTGGCAATTCCGGCATCAAATACTGCGTTGCCCAAGTTAAAGAAGAGTTTGACATCCTCATCTAATGTATTGTCATCCCTAGCTGAGACAAATTGCCCGAAAGTCATCCATGTTCCTGGAGGAAAGGATGTACCACGGCCATCTTCCCAAAATTCTGCAACTAACTTTTGCTCGTCTGTGAGGTTAGCACTCATTGCGATAACTTCTTCTGTTTGCTCAATGAATGCAGGGTTAATAATAGTGCCAATAATATCTGGAGTGATTTCGACAACTGAACCGTCTGCTAGAGTAATGGTGCGTGCTTCCAAGTCTACCTCACCATCTACTAGCAAAAATGGTTCTGGTGCTGTAGGTCGAAATTCATCACCTGAAGCGAGACTAAAAGGTATCACATCACCCCACTGAGGAGTGAGAAATCTTTGCACTCGCTCTTCCTCACCGGGTTCAGCATTAATGGGAATTGTTTCGGGAGTCCATAGCTCGATGTCAATGGGGTCTCCTGGAGGATTAACTGATTGATAGTCAGTGATGTCGGAGTAGGGAGTACCGTCACCATTGGGGTCATTTCCTAGTTGGTTGGAGCCATCATTTCGACGGAATATTAATAGTGCTTCGGCGGAGACGTTACCAATACCAGCAGGAGTAGTAGTATCGGTGGTAGTGTTGTTAGGATCGTAGCCAAGTTCAGCCATCAATTCGTCGAAAAGGTCTGTCTCGGTTGGAAATAATTCCGACAGTACTCGATAAGCAGCAAAACTCATGGCTTCAGTTTTGTTGGCATCGATGTTTTCTGACTGGGGTCGCTGTAGGTCATCTTCCAACTGAGTTCCGATGGCTAATGGGTCGTAAGCACTCCAAGTATCGTAGATAGCTGTGTGTACGATCGCATAAGCACGGGAAGCAATGGTTGGACTTGCTGGGGAAGTATTTATAACTGCTTGTTGTACTGCTCGGTCCCATAAAACGGAAATACTTGGTGAAGAATCATCTACTGTTACGAGTTGAGTTTCCGGATCGAGGGTGAGATTGATGTTATTATTAGTATCTTCAGAGTTAGAGTTTTGGTCGTTTTCTAAGAATTCCATAATATTTGGTGAATATAGGGAATGAATGATGTAAGGGGTTGCACGGCAACTTGTTTCATTACAAACAATCCTAATTCACCCACATTCAAAATATTCAAAAAATGACGCAAAATTGCATATTGAGTTTTCATCAACTGTAGAAATGAATTAATAGTTAATCAATGTGAAAATTTTTTCACATTTAGAGCCAGATAAGGAAATTTTGTGAAAATATGATTCATGTTATATGTATGAACCTATATATTCCTTAAGTTCAAATATTATCATTCTTATAGAAAGGTGAAAATATACTAGCTACAATTTTAATATTATGTATATTAATCCCTTGACTTTGTAATATTTACTAAGTTATCTTAATTAAAAGAAGTTTAAACTAAGTCAGTCAATGTTAAAAATTATCGTTATTAAAAGGTATCCTCTAAAATTCCATTCAAAGGGGATAGAGTAATTAATTGACAATTGATAATTGATAATTACCTCGGTTTTAACCGTTCTTGATTGAATATAAGGAAATAGTATTAATGGATAATGGATAATGAAAGAATTATCTAACTCTCTAACTTTCTAACTCTTGAATTGTCAATTGTCAATTATCCATTGGTAAACGGAGGCTTTAAACCAGAATTATTAATTATTAATGATTAATAATTCTGGAAGAAATATATTTTTTTACCTTCTAACTTACATCTAATTTCTTTAAAAACATTTACCGAAAAATTGTGGTTTAAAGCCGCCCCTTTTAAGGGCATAATAAATAAAAATTTTCCTTTGAGTCAATCCTATTCTTTTCAAGGAGAGGTAATTATTAATTATTCATTATTAATTATTAATTGTTGAAAGGAGCATATAGCCATCCGGCCTCCCGGCTATTGATTGCGACGAAGATTTTCATTACAGTCAATCTCAACGTAAAATATTTTTAATTCTGACTCCCGATCGCTATTTAAACTTAAAGTATTTGGTACAAACAGATATCTTAAAATATTAAGTACAATTTACTTCAATAAAATATCTATGAATAAAGAAATATTTGACCACATTTACTCTCATCTTGCAAATGATGAAGTACAAACATTAAATTTATTTTTAGCAGGCAATAAATATGAACAAATTGCTCAGTCAATGAACTGGGATACATCAAATGTAGGGAAAAAATTGAAAGCGATCGCTACTAAATTTAATCTACCCAAAAATCATAGTTCATTTCGGGAATTTTTATTGGAAATATTCAGTAAGTATCAATCAAACTTAGTTAATTCTCAGTTAAGAGCTGACTATGGTTTTAAGACTAGCAAAATTATTATTCCTGGCAGACCAGAAAAACCAGACTCTCCGTTTTATATAGAACGTTATCGAATTAAACGTTGTTCTGTTGAATCTGAATGTTATGAAAAAATAGAAGAGCCTGGTTCATTAGTGAGAATAAAAGCACCAAAACAAATGGGTAAAACTTCTCTCTTGCGAAGGATACAAGCCAAAGCAAATAATAATAAATATATTCCCATTTATATCAGGTTTGATAACCTAATTGAACCAGAAAATATCAGCAGTATTAATAATTTCCTGAAAGCATTTAACAAAAATATCAAAAGTCGGTTTACCGATAGTCCAAGCTGGAAAATTTGGGATAATCACAATGCTAAAATATCTTGCACTCAAGAATTTGAAGCACTACTCTATCATTTAGAGCAAGAAGTAGTATTACTGTTAGATGAAGTGGATGAAATTTTTAACTATCCAGAAATATCTAAAGATTTTTTTGCCATGTTAAGAAGTTGGTATGAAGAAAGCAATAACTTAGAAATTTGGGAAAATCTACGAATGATAATTGCTTATTCCACAGAATATCATGGCAAATTAGATATTTATCAATCTCCTTTTAATGTTGGTTTACCTATAGAGTTAAAAGAATTTACGTTAGAGCAGGTAACTCAATTAGCATATTTACATCAACTTGAATCAGAAGTTGCCGCTCCTTTAATGTCAATGGTAGGAGGACATCCTTATTTAATCAGATTAGGATTGTACAAAATGTCTCAGGATGAACTAACAATTACAGAATTATTAAAATATGCTCCTACTGAAAGCGGAATTTATCAAGAACATTTAAGTAGACATTTAGAAACAATGGCAGAAAAGACAAATATTAAAGCAGTTTTTCACAAAATATTACAAAGTAATTCTCCAGTACGTTTACCAAACAAAAATCGAGAATTACATCAATTAGAAGCTATGGGGTTAATTACAATTAAAGGCGATGATGCGGAGCCACGTTGTCGGTTATATCGAGAATATTTTCAGGAAAGGTTGGGATGAAAGAAGGAGTCAGGAGACACCGAGTCTGGAGATGGAAGATGGAAGATGGAAGGAGTAGGAAGAGGAAGAGGCAAAGGGAAAGGGAGGAAACTCAGGAGTCTGGAGTTTTTAAAAAAATTAGTAATTATGATTCTGACTCCTAATTATGCTGATTAAGATGTAGTTTAAATACCAATTAAAATCAAACAATTTTACACAAAATGAAAAGAGAACCTGTTAAAAACTTTCGAGATTTAATAGTTTGGCAAAAAGCACATCAACTTGTTTGTGTAAATATGCCAGAGCACATTGCTATAAGTACTTACACAAAATAACCAGTGAATTCTTGATTATTGCGGATGGGGAAATAGTAGTTTCATTTTGTGAAGCTCAGTAAGTAGATTTTTGACTATTGCGGATGGGGAAATAGTAGTTTCATTTTGTGAAGCTCAATAAATTATCGCTTTGACCACTGAGGTATTTACAACTTAGTAGCTCAAAGCCCAGTCAGCCAAAAGGTTTACAAAAAATAATGTCTAAATATGCCAGAGCACATTGCTAT
>JBARXI010000065.1:0-1736 GCA_049647275.1 Microcoleaceae cyanobacterium | reverse complement strand
GCGATCGCTGACCAACTATAATTTTTTCTGGCTAAGTCTTTGCCATTCAACCCCCGTTGTTTTCTTTCCTCTTCATTCTGTAAAGCTAACTCAATTACAGTAGCTATATCTCCTATTTTACAACTAGTAACCCAACCAGCTTTTGCATTAGCTACATCTTGACAAATATGAACCATATCTGAAATAACTACAGGTGTACCAGCGACCATGGCTTCTGCTACTGCGATGCCAAAATTTTCATAATAAGAAGGCAAGACAAACAAATCAGCAACCTGCAATAAACTTGCCTTTATTTCCCCTGTAACAAACCCTGTTATTTTTGTACATCTAGCCAGAGGTGAAGCTGCTATTTGTGCACGAATTTTTGCTTCATAATTAGGGTCTTGAGGATTAGCACCTGCTAAGATAAATTGAAACTTTATCCCTGCTGCTAATAACTTTTCTAAAGCTGGTAATAATAAATCTAATCCTTTTTTCGGTTCGATGCGAGACATAAATAAAATCATCGGATGTTTAATTTCTATGCCTTGAGATTGGAGATAATTAACTAGCTGTTCTTTTGCTTGCCGATTTTCTGGTGGGTTAACACCTAAAGGAATTACTAAATCTTTTGTCGATACACCAAATCTTTCAGAAACTTTAGCCTCTTCTGTACTAGTAAAATGAAGTGCTGCGGCATTAGCTATATTTCGCTTTTCTAACAGAGAAACATAGATTTTTTTGAGTTGTTTTTTCTTGCGTAAATCAGCCGGATCTAAAGTGCCTAAAGGTCTTAAAATATAGGGTATTTGATTAAATTTTGCAACAGTTGCAGCTAGGGTAGTTACTGGTGAGAATAAAGCATGAATATGAGCCAAGTCAAATTCCGCAGCGTGTTGATTTAACCATTGTAATAACTTCAGAGAAAATTTATAGCGACGGAAGGGAGAACAACGAAAATAACGAATCTGATAATCATTTTGTACAACAGGTTTGTCTAGAGGAACATCCAAAGGTGGTTGACCGACATCCCCATTAGAATCAGTGGTAAGAATAGTCACATCAATATTTTGAGCCGCAAGGGCCGTAGAAAGTCCTAATACCATTTGACTAGGACCACCATATACCAGAGAAATAGATGGTACTATCTGTAATATCCGCATATTTTTGCAATTAATTATTAAATTTATTGATTGACTGTAGTTGCGATCGCCAGCTCTTTTAATATTCTACCGATTTGCCAGAAGCTGCTATAGCAATATGAAATGATTCGTGAAAAAAATGGTCTACTTTAAGGCAGGAAGCATCCCCCCTACCCCCATTTGAAAGGGGGAGGCAGAAGGGAACACAGAAGTAGGAAGTTTTTAACAAGTCCAAGAATTTTACAAATAATTTACGATTGCGATACATCACATATATGGATTCATCAGACCCTCCCGGCAGCTTGGAGACCCCAGTGTTTCAACCGAGGGAGGAAAAGCGCCACGGCGGTTGCCTCCTGCGGAGGAGCTACGCTATCAACCGCCAGTGTCATATTAGTTGTATTGGTATCCATCACTTTTGTATATAGGCTTGCAGTATTTATGGTTAATTCCCTGAACTACTTCAGTTGCAGTTTGTATGTTGAAATTACCTGATTTTCGACAAGCAACGCGACCAGAATAGTATCCAGCTTTTTTACCTCTGGGCACATTAGCAACTACTAAATCACCAGTTTAAAATCCAAAAAAGCTTTTTTGTCTTGGTCTATGGCCTCT
>JBARXI010000064.1:0-9624 GCA_049647275.1 Microcoleaceae cyanobacterium | reverse complement strand
CAATAACAACAGATTCACAAACACAAGGAAGAGCATTATCAAAACTGTTACTAGCAATAATTTGTTCCGCAGCAATAGAGATATCTGCTGAATTGTGGACAAAACAAGGAACATTACCCGGTCCCATACCGATAGCTGGATTACCCGAACTATAAGCTTCACTCACTCTATTTGGTCCTCCAGTAGCCAAAATCACAGCTATGCGCGGAGATTCCATCAAGTGTTTTAGAGGCACTCTACCAGAATATTTCACGATCTGAATTGAGCCTTGTGGCGCACCTGCCTTTTCGGCAATTTTGGCCAGAAAATCAACTACATGGATGGAACATTCTTTAGCTACAGGATGTGGAGAGAAAATAATAGTATTACGAGTCATCATGGCCACAATGGCTTTATAGTATGCGGTCATAACTGGATTGGTACTGGGAAGCAAAGCAGCGATAATACCTGCCGGTTTGGGAAAGCTCAGAATTTTCTTGTCATCATCAACCACAGGTTCAATAAAATCTTTAGGGTCATATCTTTCCAATAGACCAATTGAACAATCCAAATTTTTTTTCACATTGTCATCAACGTTGCCACACCCAGTCTCCCGCACCAACCATTCAGCATAGAATTGAGCTTTTTCTGCTCCTGACTCTCCCATAGCTTGAATAATTTTTTGTACTTGTGGTGTTGCATAAGTGCTGAAAATATCTACAGCTTTTTCTGCTATATCAAGCAACTGATTTACTTCTTGTAAAATTTCATTAGACATTTCAGACTTTGCACCTTCTACACTTTGAACTGGATTTTTGGAACCAAAATAAAAGAAGACTCAAAAAAAATAGTATTAAAAATATTTTTATCGGAAACGACTTTGATACATTATTCGTAAAGAGGCAAAAGCGACATACTTTTCAATCAATTTAAATAGTTAGTAGCCAAACTAAAACTTTGAAATTTTGGACTTAAGTTAGGGTATATTTTAAAAAAAAATATGACTTATTCAATTAAGACAATGATTTCAATTATAAATTGAATGATTATCAGTATTTTTCAATGAAAGGAATCAATTTTGATACTATCAAATTCGACTATCAATTGGTCTAATATCAAATTTTATGTAATTAGTCATAATAAAAATGTTCTTCTCTTTCAAAAGAGTATATTGGAAAAACTTCCCCTGCTCCCTAAAGTTTTTATTGTGGTTATTTAAAAGAGTTGCTGACAAAAAAATGAACCATAAAGTTGTCGGTAGAGGTGAGTTCCAATTTAGAAATAATTTTCATTTTCTAGAAACCTTATATGGATTTTTAAGACACATATAGTTATATGTTACTTTCAAGTTTCATCCAATTTTTGTTTTGGCGATAAAACCAGATTTTGTACGGCAAGGAAATGCCCAATGGCATCTTCATAAGAGGTTGCGAAAGACTCATTAAGTAACCGTCGCGTATTCCTCAAAACTTCAGGATGTATTGGCATTAGAGAATCTTGAGACTCTTGAATTGCCCTTTTCAATTCTTCTGGTTCGCATTGACGATCGATAATGCCAAACATTACTGCCTCCTGAATTGACCACTGAATGCCAGTAAAAAGCAAGCGACGAGCAACTCCTATTCCAGTATACTTGGCTAACCGAAATATGCTCATACCAGGAAGATAACCTTCTTTAACTTCTGGAATTTGAAAGATTGAATGAGTTGTTGCCACCCGATAATCACAAACCAGTGCCAGTTGCAGATGAAAACGGGTACAAAATCCATCAATACAAGCTATAGAAGCACCTAGAATAAGTCAGGACTTACGCAGGCGAACCAATAAACCCAGTTTTTTCCTAGATGTCTATTGTTTGTTAAAAACAATGATTTATCCTAGAAACCGGGTTTCTTTGCGTAAGTCCTATAAGTTTTAATTTTTATTGCCCAATAAATTTATTATAGACATACTATATAAGTATAAATAAGTATAAGTGAAAATATTTAATTAAGATTAGCGTGGACTAGAAATCTAAAGCCAAGGTGAAATGATCAATGAGTAACCCCTTTTCAATTCTCAATAATTAAGTAAGAGAGTAAAAAGAAAACTTAGATATATAACTAAAAATTAATCCTTTTTGTTTAGGAACTGAATGAGTTGGCAACTCTCCCATACAGTTTTGAAAAAAGAGAAGGAGGAATAATCCTCCCATGAACCGTAATATCAATTTAGAGTTACCAACAAAAACTTAAGATATTAACAAAAAATCAAATCAAATAAGCAGATTCTTAAATGTGCCCTCGAAAGTAGACTATAAAACTGCTGAAGTAGATGCTAATCAACAATTAGAATATCTTACTTATCTTCCCCTGGTATTCCTTCAGGATGCCAGACTTTAATTCGTTTCTCTCTCAATGCCTTTTCTTCTTCAAAGAGGCTCTCTAACTCTATAATTTTAGCTTCAGAAATTCCTAACTTAGCCCCCATTTTACGAATAGTAGCTTTTTCTCCTTCGCTATAGTCCCCATCAGCAGCAGACGCTTGAATAGCTTCATAAACCAGAACATAACGTCCCTTTTTAGCTAAGGGATCGCTAAAAACCAATTTTTCTATATCATCAGTTGAACCCGTACCATTGTAAGTTCTCAGTTCATCAATTTGACTTTCACTCATTTCCGGGTGGTAGGTAGTGGCATGACCTATTACCCAATCTCGCTCTGCTTGTGCTAGTTCCCCATCGCCATTAGCACAAAGAAGAAGTGCTTTGTACCAAATGACAGATGTTTCAGGGGGCAGTGTCTTAGTAATTCCGTAGCGATCGACCTTGATCCAGGGAGCTGGTCCGTAAGTTTCGTATGTTGTCATTTATCTTTAACTTTTAAACTAATATTTGAAATATATCAAAAGTTTGCAGTAAAAATATTGCCATGTATATTCAGAAGTTAGCTAATATTTAGATTTATTTAATGATTCCATATCAACAGATGTTTTCCATCTTAGATTATCGTATAGTCTCCTATTTTACAGAAACTTGTATCGATCTTGGAGTTTTCGATTGTCTTGTCAACCATTCTTTACCTGTATCAGAATTAGCCAAACTGACAGGGACAAACCATAGGGCATTATATCGATGCCTCCGCGGACTTAAACATTTTGGACTATTCGAGATAGGAACAGAATCTATAGTTTCTCTCACAGAAATGTCCAAACATTTGACCCAAGACTATGAATTTTCTCTCCTACCCTGGCACAAATTTTGTCAATTAGCACAATCAGCCAAACATCAGAAAAGACGTACATTATGGGAAGAGGTCTTGCGTACTGGTAAAAGTATTTACCAAATAGGACGCGATCGCTTGTTTTATGATTATTTAAGAGAAAATCAGGAGTTGGCAGCAGCTTTTGATCGGGCGATGGAATCTATATCAGGGGTAGAAGTACGAGATATTGTACAACAGTTTAACTTTTCTGCTTCTGAGCATCTAACAGAAATTGGTGGTGGAAGTGGGAGACTTATAGTTGGTATTTTGGAGCAATACAGAGAAATGGAAGGACAACTTTTTGATTTTCCTGATGTAGTAGACCGCTTTCAAGCAATTCCACGCCTTAATGTTGTGGGGGTAGATATCCATAGTTGGCTGCCAGAAATTCCAGGGGATGCAATGATGAAACGTATTCTGCACTCCTACTCTGACGATAGAGCTACCAAAATTCTGAAAAATGTGAGTAATGCCATGTCTCCTGGAAGGAAACTCTATATTTTTGAATTAATTGAGGATCGTCTAATTAATAATCCTTACGTTGGCATTAAAAATTTACAAATGTTACTGGTTCATGGTGCCCCTGGGGAAAGTGGAGGACCTGGGGAACGAACTCAGGTAGAATTTGATTCTTTATTGACTGGAGCAGAGTTTGAACTGATTGAAACTCAAAAGTTGCCTTCAATTGATGTAGTAGTTGCTGTTCGTAGATATAGCGTTTCAGGCAAATAGGGAATAGGCAACAGAGAAATAATATCAAATTTGGTTGAATGCCAATGTATTAGGTATCTCCATAAAAGAGGGAATAGGGAATAGCGGTGCGACCCCGCGGGGTGCGACAGACACACCTGGTCGCGCACTCCTGTGAGGGAACAGGGAGAAATAATTGATAATTTATGGATAATAATTGATTTTATTTTGGATTTTGGAGATGTCTATTTAAGATATTAAACCTATTTGAAAAAAGAATGTTACAAATCAGGGAAATTAAAATAATTGATTCAGATGTTCCTTTGACCAAAAAGGGATATTCAAACTAAAAAATAATATTTAATATGAAATCCAGTTATACAGTTATCGCACTTTCTACTTCCATTCAATGTAGACATAAAATGCCGGAATATTCCTAGATTTTTCCCACTCTTATCCTTGTTTTCTCCTGACTCGGTATTCCTAAATCATACGATAACTAATTATCCGGATACTATATAAGCTATTTATTATAACTGCTAAACTTCTGACTCCTAAGTAGTAGCCTAAATATTTGTATAGTAGTCGAAGGAAAGGTTAGGACAGATCAAAAGCTTAAAACTCAGAAAACTCAGACAACACAATATTCTTCCTTCCTCCTTCTTCCTTCTTCCTTCTTCTATACAATTATCTTAAGAAATTTTAGATACTAATTTTATCCAAATCCAAATCAAACTTACCAATAGAAATCAATTTAGCATAGTGTCCGCGGAGTGTTTGGTCAACAGTATCTCCTACATTAGAAAAACTCAAACAAACCCGCAAAAAATCAGGAGGATAATAAACCAACTTTTCAGCCCACTCAATCGCGACAATACCCAAAGGTACTTCCAGACCCTCCCAATAAATCTCCAAATTCAAAGCTTCAATTTCTGAATTTTCTAAGCGATATAAATCAAAATGATAAAGAGGAATTTTGCCAGAAAAATACTCATTAATCAAAGTAAAAGTAGGGCTATCAATTATTTCTGTTATTCCCAAACCAGCCCCAATACCTTGAACAAAAGTAGTCTTACCACTACCTAAATTTCCCTCCAATAAAATCACACTACCAACAGGCAAAATTTTCCCTAAACTTTTACCAAGATTGTGAGTTGCTAAAGCATTTTGTAGTGACAAAAAAACTTCTTGGTTCATAATTATTTATCAAACTCAATACGCTCATACCATTCTAATAATACCTGTGCTAACATCGTCGAGTCGTGACGAACAAAACCAGTTTTTTCATCCTCATACATCACATTAGTCAAAAGAATTTTCCTTCCTAAATTTCTCACTTCTTCACGGTCAAGAAAAACTGGATGAGAATCTTCTTGAGCATAACGAATTAATGCTTGTGCCGAAGGACTTTTTCCCTGAACTAAAACATTATCAAATAATCGTTTCCCACAAGCAACATCAATAGCACGAATATGGTCAGCCACAGTATATCCAGTAGTTTCTCCAGGCTGAGTCATAATATTACAAACATAGATACTAGGAATATTCCTTAAAGCAATTGCCTCAGCAATTTCAGAAACCAATAAATTAGGAATCACGCTAGTATATAAACTGCCAGGGCCAATAATAATATAGTCAGCTTCTTCTATTGCCTGTAAAACTTTAGGCAAAGCAAGAGGATGTTCAGGAGTACAGCCAATTTTGACAATTTTTCCCCTAGCTTCCGTAATATTAGACTCACCCTCAATACGTCGTCCATCAGCCAACTCAGCCCAAAGATTAACATCAGTAAGAGTAGCAGGCAAAACCTGACCTCGCACCGCCAGAACCTTTGAACTAGCCGCTACGGCCAGTTCCAAATCTCCAGTCACCTCACTCATCGCCGTCAGAAATAGGTTGCCAAAACTATGCCCCACCAAACCATCACCAGCGCAAAACCGATATTGAAACAACTCAGTTAACAACTTTTCCTCATTAGCCAAAGCTGCTAAACAATTACGAATATCTCCTGGTGGTAGTACCCCTATCTCTCGGCGCAACCTACCAGAAGACCCACCATCATCTGCCACCGTCACAACAGCAGTAATATTAGCACTGTAATTCTTGAGACCTCTTAACAAAGTAGAAAGACCTGTACCCCCGCCAATAGCAACTATCTTTGGACCTCGATTTAATCGTCGATGGGCAAGTAACCGATCTACCAGTTTCTCCTCTCCCTCTGGTATTAACACCTGAGTAATAGAATTAATACTACGATTTTGACCCCAGAAGATAAATAGCAAACCAGCAAATATGATTATTGGCCCAGAAATGTAATTAGGCACTACAGTGGTAATCCACTCTAAAAATTTCTTAAGTAGTTGTAGAGTGTAAAAAATGGGGGTCATTCCCGTCCATATTGATAATCCCAAGCTAGTTAACAGTACGCCAGCAGCACTCAAAAGTAACCATCGTTTGACAAATAATCCCGGGGCTAGCCATTTAAACCACTGGCCAATTACACGAGAGTGCTTCTTGCGAGATTTCGCAATTGAAAAATTACTTTTGAGGAGAATGCGTAGGGTCTTTTTCAGTAAACCAGTTGACATAGGAATTTTAGCCTTAGCTTGATTAAGGACAAATTTAGAGAAAAATACTATCTATATGGCGTTGCATAATCAAGGGATGAAACGGCAAATAATCAATTTCGTCGTCATTGAAAAACAATGAAGGAACTCCGGTCAATCAAAAATTAAAAATTAAAAATCATCATGTAAATATGCAACACCATGTATCTTAGTAAAGAAGATTCTGGGAGTATTGTGGTGTTTCAGCAAAATTGTCTCGGGATGAACGACTCGACTTCAAGCTTTGACATACTCCCTCGGTAAATTGTAAATTATATTAAGAGATTATCCGAAATTCTGATTATATATTCAACTAGACAACTTAAAGAGAGCAATCATAACTTATTTATTGTTTTGACATCCTCTCTCGGCTAAAGCACGAGACATTCTCATCTATTCAAACAGATTAAGCTGTCTAAACTCAGAGCGGGTTAGCATTTCATTGCCATCAGCTTGCTTTTTACGGCGAGTCTTACGTCGGCTTGATGCTCGTTTTTGTTCAGTCGCCGACGGACAGCCGGAGACTGTAGCCTCCAAAAAGAGATAATTGCACAAGATTATCTAATACTTTAGTTTCAACTTTGGTTATCGGTTGAACAGTTACTGTTTCAACAACAGATTGAGTATTTAGAATATTGACTGCGGCATTTATATCTCTATCGTGGAAAGCGCTACAATTAAGGCAAGTCCATTCACGGACATTTAACTCTTTCTTACCTCCTTTAAAACCACAACAAGAACATTTTCTAGTAGTAGGCTCCCATCTAGAAATGACTTTAAATTCTCTATCATACTTTTCAGATTTACTTTCTAATAATGTCCTAAATTGCCTCCAACCTAAATCACTGATAGCTTTGGCTAACTTGCGATTTTTAATCATGCCAGAAACATTAAGGTCTTCAATCACAATAGTGTCGTATTCACGAGTCAGTTTAGTTGATAGTTTGTGGAGAAAGTCAGTTCTAATATCTTTGATTGTTGCCTGTAGTTTAGCTACCCTTAACTTAGCTTTTTCTCTACGTTTACTGTCTGGTCTTTTCTTAGCAAGCTTGCGTTGAAATTTGGCTAATTTTTTCAAGTTCTTTTGAAGAGGTTTAGGAGATTAAAACTTCTCGCCATTACTCAATGTTGCAAAAGTTGAAATACCTAAATCTATGCCTATTGAATTATCAGTTTTAGATAAAATATCAGCAGATGTTTCTACAACAAAGCTAAGAAAATATCTATTAGCTGAATCCTTAATTATTGTTACTGATGTAGGAAAATTAGGTAAAACCTCTCAAAGTAAATCTAGCAGTCTGTTTTGACTTGCGCTTCTTGAATTTAGGTGGTTTAACTTTTATACCTTTACGTTTGCCAGTTACTGAGCTAAAGAAGTTTTGATAAGCTTGATGTAAATCGTTTAATGATTGTTGTAATGGAACTACTGATACTTCTTTTAACCAACTTCTATCAATTGTTTTTTTAGCTTGAGTGATAAATACTTTTTGCAATTCGGCATTGCTAGACTTTTTCTTAGCTGATTTAAACTCTTGAATACAATAGGCTAACGCATCATTCCAAACCACCCTTGTACATCCAAATAACTTGGCTAAATTCATTTTTTGTATGAGGTTTGGATAACATCTATACTTGTATCTAGCTTTCATCTTGTCCCATATTACTAACACTAATTATTAACAGCGTAGCGTTTTTGTTATACTTCTATAATAATCTATTTGTGCGTACATTGTAGGGTTTGGCAGGAAAGATAAAAAATTAAAAATTAGACTATCAAGTAAGAGATTAGATAAGTTAAGATTATCTGCTTTAATAAAAGATAAAAGTATGACTCAAGTAGTAGAATAAATCATTGATAATTTACCTAATTCAAAATTAAAGTCGCCCTATAATGGCGAGGCTTAAGACCCCCTTTTTCGGTGAATTTTTTGTACTTGAGAACTGTGATTTAAATGTGAGATGAATTGCAATATTTATTCATAAAATGATGAAACATGAAGCTTTAATTGAACTGAAAAGAGTTAGTAAATCATTCAGGTCTAATATGGTATTAGATGAGGCTGATTTAACAATTTACCGGGGAGAAGCCTTAGCAATTATTGGTCCATCTGGAACTGGTAAATCTACTGTTCTGAGAATTATTGCTGGTTTATTGACTCCTGATGCTGGAGAAATTTATATCCAGGGTCAGCAACGAATCAGATGGATGGATGACTTGGACGATCCGATTACTATTGGTATGGTGTTTCAGAATGCAGCTCTGTTTGACTCTTTGACAGTAGGAGAGAATGTCGGTTTTCTTTTGCATCAACATTCTAAGTTATCACGTGCTGATATTAAAGAGTTGGTAAATCAGAAGTTGGATATGGTGGGGTTAGGTAATATTGGCGATCGCTATCCGGCGGAGTTATCTGGGGGGATGCGCAAACGGGTGAGTTTTGCAAGAGCAATTATGACTAATCCAGAAAATCCCCATGATGACCCAGAAATATTATTATATGATGAACCGACGGCTGGCCTAGACCCTATTGCTTCTACTGTAATTGAAGATATGGTCCGTCACTTGCAATATGTGGATGGTGGCTGTAGCACTTATGTGATGGTGACTCACCAACATAGTACTATTCGTCGCACAGCAGACAGAATAGTGTTTCTTTATCAAGGTAAGGTGCAGTGGCAAGGTACAGTGGACGAAATTGATACTGTGGACAATCCTCTAGTACAACAATTTTTTACCGGTAGTATTGATGGGCCGATTCAGGTGGCCGGATAAGAAATAGAGTCGGAGGAAATATCAGCAGATAAATGATGTCTGTTTGGAGGATTAACACTATATATCTACAACGTTGTAGTTTTAATTCACTATATATAGCGTT
Source organism: Microcoleaceae cyanobacterium (assembly GCA_049647275.1). GTDB lineage: Bacteria > Cyanobacteriota > Cyanobacteriia > Cyanobacteriales > Microcoleaceae > JASJEE01. The sequence goes on along the minus strand of JBARXI010000064.1, from coordinate 231 downwards.
TTTCCCTCAATTATCCCAAATTAGAGATAGATAAAAACGAACTCGCTATCCTGCCCCGCCTTAAGAAGACGGGGCAGGATAGGGGTTAGTGCAGTGGGCATCAACCCACTGCACTAACCAGTCAACCACGGCTGTGATTTTGGATATAGGTTTCTAATACTTTTAAAGGTGCGCCTCCTGCAGACCTAATATACAACTGGTCGCCCCAAAGTCCCTTTCTCCAATTCGGGA
>JBARXI010000063.1:0-25481 GCA_049647275.1 Microcoleaceae cyanobacterium | reverse complement strand
GGGTAAACCAAAGTTAAAAAGTTAGCTGGTAGATAGTTGGAACTTCAGCTTATCTTCTCATAAGGAGGGTGCTTTTCCTCCTCCAAGGAAGAGCAAAAAATAAAATTTTTGGTCATCAGAAAAATTTGGCATTTCAGTCTATCCCAAACCGAAAAACCCTGGGGTGGACTAAACCGCTTTTTTCTGGGACTAATGGCCTTATATGATTTTCAGATCAGAATAACTGCTTACTAGGAACTGCCACCTGCCACCCACCTGTCCGAGGTATTGTTTGATTAGTAGCAGTTGCCGTAACTATTTCTATGTATGAATTACAGCCTTGGTGTCACAAGTGTTAGTTGCAATTTCTAGGGTAGGTTGTTTATCTATATTTCATCAAAAAACTATGGCCACCAACAGAAAAGAAATCATCGTAGCTCTGGCCAAATATCTTGATAAAGGCCAATTTGAGGCCAGAGTTATCCACATTGCTATCTTACAAAAGCATTATCTGGAGCTAGTATTACTAGGTCAGAAAACTATCGAGAGCAGATTATCAAAGAGAAAAATCGCCCCATACCAAAAGGTAGCTGAGGGCGATTGCATTCTATTTAAGGAATCTGGGGGTGAAATATTAGCGATGGCTGAAGTTAAACAGTGTTGGTACTATCAAAATCCAGATATTGATTGGTGCAAGAGAAAATTTAATTCTCTAGTCTGTGGAGCCGACAACTACTGGGAAAGCAAGCGCGATGCCAAGTACGCCAGTTTCATACTAATTTCGGGCTTGCATCAGTTTCCACAACCAATTAAAATCAGCAAGAAAGATGGTAGGGGGTGGGTTGTGTTTACTCCAGACTCAGACGTATTGGGTTACTCCTAAATCAAGCACTGGTAAGAAATCCACGTCATTCATGCCTAAATCAACATTAACCATTTTCTCCACCTGGGACTTGGAAATGTACCGCCACTTAGGGTGTTTAAGTTGGTTTCTAATGGTTTTGTACTCAATCAAAGCAAAGTCTTCTTTATCAAAGGGTGGCTCATACTTTTGTCTGTGTCGCGGATAATGTTCGATCCAAGTAATGTTGTTGTCCTCAAGACCAAATCGCTCTCTAACCAACGTGGCTATATTCTCAGAGGCGTTAGTAATCGAGGTTCCTGAATCCTCCTCGTCTAAATCGCTGAACAAAACAACGGTTGCGCTTTGACTGTCATGGTGCCAAATTCTCACTCGGCACTTACTTTCCCAGTTCCCACTTCTTGGCCGTCCAAAACCCCGCCAGAGAATGATGCAGTCTTGAATTTTGTTCATTTTGTATCGTTCCCAAAATTTTTTTAATATGCTCTATCCCAGGTTTAATAACTCTGGGATAGACTATTTCTGCTTGCGCGTACTAGCTTTTTGCTTTTGCAGCGTTTGCGTAGCATTCCGTAGGAATGGCTGTAGCGCGGGTGATATAACCTCTAGGAGTTGAGGAAATCAGTTGCAATTTCACCATCTCCGAGGCAATTTGTTTGATATAGTTTTGGCTATAACCCAATCTCTGAGAAAGTTGCCGACTATTTATTTCTTCGCTATCCTTGAGCTGCTTTAAAATCTCCAGCGCAATTTGTTGTGGCATTGAAATGTAGCCCCTACTATTAGGTTTTAATCTCATATTTCATGTTCCAGCTTTTGAACTTTAGCCCAACATTGGTCGCAGAGTTCCGGGTAATCATCAGCGCAACCATAGCAGTAAGGTCTTAAGTAACCACAGGCAGGGCACAAAAAGTATTGGTCCGTTTTACATAGTTTGCATTGACAGGTGCGGGGTCTCATGTAAATTTTTTCCCGAATTACTTGCTCGAAATTATGCAGTTTCCGCCACAAATCTTGGCTTTTCATTCCACTCTCTCTCGTCTAAAAGTCTTCCGTTTGCTTTGGAGGTTCGACCTCCCCATTGTTTAAAAAAGAAAGGTACGCCAGCTTCTAAGCACTGGTCGCGTATACTCCTTGCCCATTCTGCCTTCATTGGACGATGATTAAAACCTGATTCTCCACCGACAATTACCCAATGAATACCAGTCAAGTTAAGCTTCAAATCTCCTAGAAGTGGCTCGCAGGATAAAAATCTTACTTTGGCAGGAGTCTCTCTGAGGTAGTCAACGCGATGTACGAAATCTTGATTCTCCACGGAAACCCCTAGCCAGAGGTTACTCCAGTGGTAGCCGATAGACATCTCAGGAGCGAGTGAGATACTATTGCCTGTTAGCACTGCCGTATTTCCATCAACCAACAGTCGAGACATGAATCTCTGCATCCTCTCAGCCCTTTTTGTTAGAACTTGGAAATTATGCTGAGGGCACTTTCTGATCATGTCAAAACTCTGCAAAATAAACCAGTCGGGGACTTCTGGGTGAAATAAGTCTGACATGGAATTGACAAATATTTCTCTAGGTTTCCTGAGTCTTAGTGGCAACTCCAATCGTTCTGGATGTAGCTTTACCTCACTGAAGCCATTTGGATAATATTTCTTGAGCCTTGTATTGGCTAATCGTTCTGCGTAACAATTTGCGCAACCAGGGCTGACTTTTTGGCATCCTGTTACCGGATTCCAGGTATAGGATGTCCACTGAATTTGTGTCTCTCCCACTATTCCTCTTCACCCTCCGCATTTACGGTAATATCAATTGCTTCAAATTCAACTTCCTCCTCATATTGGGGAGTTTCATTCTCTGCCTGTGCGATTGCATCATCTTCAGATTCAGCACAAACAGTAAATTCTGAAGTTACCGTCTTGATTACTTTGTAAGTTTTCATGTTGTGAGATTTCCTAAAAAAAATGAATTGCTCTACCCCAAAACAAATTATCTTGGGGTAGACCAGTTATACAAAAAATTAAACCTTCATCAATTTAAGGGCTTGCCTTAGACTCTTTTCCATCACTGACTTACCGCGACCAAACAATTGAGACTGAACCGCTTGGTGATGCTTTGAGTGAGTAATTGCTCCTGAAACGGCTTGTACAGCAGAGTAAAGCGTACCTTCTATTGCTGGCATTTCTTCGCAGGTTAAATGGTAGTGGTCTATGACATTTTTAACCACTTGTAAATCCCAGATAGTAGGCTCAGGTAAGTTGCGCTCTAAGCAATACTTTTGCTTTTGTTTCAATTCTGTAGCAAATACTTCCTCTAGGTATTCTTGGAATTTGTAGCGAGGCAAATTGTACTTTGCCATTTCTTTATAGACTTCCATTCCATCATTAAAACAGCGTTTTTGGAAATCTATTAGGTCTTTGGCTTCTGCCACTTTTTCTTTGAGATTTCCAATATGCTTTAGGCGAAAGTTGCTTTTATCAAGCCTCACATCTCCTTCAAAATTATCTCTGCCTACTGCCAGCGAAAGCGTATTATGACATACAATCCTTACTGGTGTAATGATAAACCCTAAAGAACCGTTTCCAGTATGGTCATTTTTAAACACTAAATAACACTCTATTAAGTCGTCTTGAACAATTTCTGCTGGTGGTGTAACAATTTTGCAGGTAATAGCAATACGACGGCCTTCTGAAAGACTGATGGCAGCGTCAATGATTAAATCTCCGCTCTCAATAAACTGATTCAACCAGTGAAATGCTTGCCAATTCTGAAAAACTTGATAGCTATTGTGGCGGATTGCAAACACTTCGTCTGTGTCTTGTCGGACTATTGCTGAGTAATCACCAATGGTTTTGTATTTGTTTACTTTGTTCTCATTGACTCGACAAATTGGCTGTTTGATAACTTGCCAGTCTAATCCCGCCAGTTTAATGGCTTCTTTTGAGGGTATAGGTTTGCGGATTACTGTACCCAAGCGATGCCATGCTGGAGTAGCCAAAAATACTCCGCTCGAAAATTTATGTGACATAATTGAAATAGTGATTTATTTTGCCAGGCCGTTCTCTGTTGAGTGCGGTCTTTTTTGCGTAACGATCTCATTTTAACTTAGTGGTTGACAAAAAGTCAACTGAAGATGGGAAAAAAAACTAGATGCGATCGCACATCTGCTCCGCTTACTCGATTGCATCTATTACTAAGTGAAGTTGGGTAGAATCATCGACTCTGAACAACTGCCACTAGTGTCACTAACTTAGAATTGAACAGGTAACAATAACCCAAAAGCTATAATGCTAAGACTTTGGCAGTTTTCGTATGTTTAAGTGAAACTCAGAAAGTGAAGAGGCTCAAAAGCTTGCTATAAATAGAATAAAAGGCAAACTGTCACAAGTGTTACTTACTATCTCTGAGACTCTCCTGACTGCCACCCCTCTCGCAAAAATACAGTTAGGGGGAAGTATTTACATAATTGGAACATCAATATTTTCTGGAGCCCCCAAGTAGTGTTTATAAATCATAGCTGGTGAAGTCCCCACTAATTTTGCTACCTCAGCAGGCGATAGCTTTCCGGAGCTTAGACAGTTTGTAATGAATGTGTGTCTACACTGGTAAGGTCGCCTATATTCTATCTCTAATTTTCCAAGTACCCTCGTCCAACAGGAGGTAAGACTTTTGAGAGTCATAGGCTTGCCTTCCTTGTTTGTGAAAACATAATTACTTTGCTTGGGTATTTCAGCTAAAAGAGATGATAATTGCTGATTAATAGGGAATTTTCTAAAATGCTGGCGTTTTAAGCCATTTTTTATGATTTCACCAGTATTGGTGTAATTCCTAGTTTGGTGAAATATAAGATAGTTATCTTTGATATCACTCCATTGCAAGCCCATTAGTTCCCCCGTTCTGGCTCCGGTGAGAAACCAAAAGTTAATTATATAAAAAAACTGGCTGTGATTGCCTTTTTTCCTAGCAAAGCAGTCTGTCCTGAAAGCTTGAAGTATGCGATCGCGCTCTTGGTTAGAAAAAGGATTGATGTCGTTTTCTTCCTCTTGTCTTTTTAGTAGTTGCTCAAAAGCTGTATTGGAAACAGTCCACTCCACATTCGATATAATTCCCTCTTGTAATCCCCAGTTGATGGCCGCTTTGATTTGAATGCAAGAACGCTTTACTGCATTCATGCTGAAATTTTCAAATAGTTCCTGCTGAATTTTTTGAGGAAAGCGCAAGTCTTGGTTTTTAAGCTTTGAAAATCTTTTCGCAAAAACTAGGCCACTATTCGCATAAGTGGTGGGACTCCAGTAGTCACGCTTGAATTCAATGTAACACTCCCATAATTTTGTGAGGGTAAGGTTTTTGGCACTACTGCTACTATGGTTACATAAGTATTTTTCAAAAGATTGGTCGCAACAGCCTGTAAACTTAATATCTTCTTCAATTTGATTTTGAATTTTTAAGGCCAAAGCTTGATTGGGTAAATTGTTATCCAGCCCCAGAGATTTCTGGACTCTTATACCAAGGACTCTTTTTTTTATTTCTATGCTTATCTTTCCCTGCCTAACATAGAGCTTTGTATTTTCTGAGATATTCCGAAAGGCCATTTGTCACTTGTTACAAAATATGTGACATTAATCGTTTCAAATTGGCGAGTCTTTGGCGGTAAAGCTTGCTACAATTACACTGTAGACATAGGAAGATACGGACTTAAAATCCGTTGACCTTAACAGTCGTGTGGGTTCAAGTCCCACCACCCCCACTGTTAAAAGCCTTTTATCTCAACGTTGGTTGAAGACCCGCGCTCTCCTCATCGGGAGCGTCGGGATGAAAACCAATCAATATTGCGGTATTTACAGTAGTGTGCTAAACTTGAAATATTAAGGCTGCAGGGCTAGGAGTGTCAGTCTGTGGAGCGACCGTAAGACCAAAAAGAGGTTCGGCCTTGGAGGCAGGTGCTATGAAACAGAAACCTAAATCGTGAGTTTTAGGAATCCCGCTCTGTCTCGTAAGATCAGCGTCGGGAAGATGTCAAACTGTGGGTTTTATCACTTTACCGTGAAAGGTAAGAGATTATTTGCTTTAAAGGCAAATAATGGTAATTTGACAAATACTTTGTCAAACAAAAATATTTTAAATTTGGCCGAATGTTATTCTCCGGGTTTCAGACTCTACCTTTCGGCTAATTCTTTCCATCCATAGGCAACTGCTTTCTACTCCTGTAGGAGTTGGACTCTTGGCTACTGCATAGAGAATGTGATAGACCATTGTCCACCGCAGGATTGTACTTGGTAATTTTCCATACTGATATGCGATCGCAAGTTTGTCAGCTTTGGCCTTCTGTTGTTCAGCCCGATTATGGCAGGCGTGTGAAGAGTAGGGTCTGAGGTTGAGATAATTTCTGATATTACCTCTGGCTGAATTCCTTCTACCAGAAGTTGGTTAACTTCACAACCCGGATAAATTTTCCCCAGCCGAATTACGGTGTCGAGAAGGCCATCATAGGATTCCAAGAGCAATTGAGCGTCGCCACCCTTAGCACCCTTATACTGGCCTTGAGATTTTGCTTCTCTGGCCAGCTCATCGAAGCATCTGAGAATTTTGGGATTATATGGGGACAGCTTCCTCATCTCTTCTGTTGTGTAATCCCCAGTGCTGAAAATTATCGGTCTTGGCTCGGTGGGCTTGTCCCCTCTGGTGGGCTTATCTGCGGTTTCCCACTCTTTTAGCTCTTTTTGATAGTTGGCCTTTTTTTGAGTGTATGAGTCCATTTAATCTGCCTGCATCTGGGCCAAAGGCTTTTTGGCGATCGCTATCGATCGGTGGGAATTTTTTTGAGGCTGGCTCGCCGACAATAGCAGGGAAAATTGTGGCGTTTTCCTCATAATTGCTACATTCGCGAGCGATGATTCTGATAGCGGGTGCAATGAGTATTGTTTGTGCAAATCTCTTTAAGAGAAAGAATATCCCACCCAATGTCGAGAGAAAGTTGTTTAAGCTCTATAGTTAGCTCGCTTTGCTTCGGGCGTTTTTCTGCTGCCTTAATGATTTAGTGTTAGTATTTCAGGAGTAGGTAGCCAATACATGGTCGAAATAGGAAAGATAGATAATGCAATTGTGACGGTAAAAACTCATTTATATGATGGAAAAAAAGTTTGCCAGCTGCTATAATAAATAATTAGTTATGCAAAATTAATTAAACATTTTATAAGGCTGAATTGCTTATGCTGCAAGCATTACTATTACATATAATTAGAATCGGTAATTAATTTTGCCTAGGCACTTAACAACAATAAAATGCAAACTTGTTATAATTTGATTAAGAAAACAGGGAACAAAGAATATCATCTGTAACCTTTTCAGATATAACCTTTCAATTAACTTTCAATCCCCTAACTTTAGTGTGATTTAAGCTATAGTTTAGGGGTTATTTGATTTTGAAAAATTTTTAGTCTACCGATTAAGTAAGGATGTAATGATGATAAAGTTTAAATTTATTTATCGAGTGATAGTGTTAACATTTTTATCAGTGACTGCCTCATTTTCTCTGATAGCGTGTAATCAAAAAGATATTGCCCCCGAACGCCTTGGGGTTGATGGAGAGTACGATCAAAGTGCTCTAGCCAAAAAAGTTGTTAAAGGTTTTAAAGACAACTCAGAGTTAGCTAATATTTCTACTGTTTATGTTGCCCAAACTGGTAATAAAATTGTTTTAACAGGTACAGCACCCAATCAAGAAACCTTGGATAAAATGGTTAATATTGCTGAAAGTGTTGATGGTGTGACGGCTGTGGAAGGGAGTCAAGTGACAGTAAAATAAACTTTTAAGAAGGTTTTAGGTGTTATAACAATTTGATAAATGTTTGCGACAAATAGTTAGAGTTTTTCTAGGAGTCAGGAGTTAGGTAGGGTAGCCGTCGGATGAGCGACGTACAAGAGTCAGCAATTTATAGCTTAAATATCATTTATTAGTGTGAATATCCCTTTTTAATCCAAGAGATGTCTAAGCAAAAATATTTGAATTCCCGTTATTATTCATAATGTTCTTTTTTCAAATTGGTATGCTTGATAACTACTTCGATTATTAAATAAGTAGGTGGGCATAATTAAAGGTCAAACAGTTGTAGGGTTGGCAATGGCTATAAGTGTCTTTGTATAAAGGTTTTTGAGCAACTTTACTTTTTGTTACATACTTGGTTTTTTTTGTGCCTTTCTACTTATACCAATGCTATCGGATTTGATATGAGTTACCATAACTGCTCCGGATGAAGGGAGATGTGGCAAAAATCACTACTTAAATTTCTTTGTTTTTCAGTTTTTATCAATTTAATCTGATGAAAAAATCTCCTGCTGTTAACAATGGAGTATTTGTCAATGTTAAAAATTGATTTTCGGAGTCGATATTCTGATTATCAAAGCCTGGTTCGCTACCATTACGATTATAAAACAAATTACCATTTTCACTGTTATAGACAATAATAGCATTAACTGTTTCTGCAAGTTCATCATTAGTAACTGTAGCAAACTCACTGGCAATACTGAACCCATTTCCAGGCTCACTATCGATAGCAGAAAAAGTTCTCCGGTCTAAAATAATCAGGTCTCCCTGTATAGAAGCAAAATCAGTAATTTCGTCTCGCTCAAATCTTGAATCATTAAAAATAAAGGTGTCGCTACCTTTACCACCAGTTATAAAATCAGAACCTCTACCACCAGAAAGAATATCATCACCAATGTCTCCAGAAATCAAGTCATTTCCCTCCCCACCTTCTAACTCATCATTTTGCTTACCACCATAAATTGTGTCTGCACCTTCTCCTCCTTTGAGAGTATCTGAGTCTCGCTCTCCAAAAATTAAATCATTGCCAGCATCACCAAGAATATAATCTAAATTCCTGCCCCCATATAAATTATCATCTCCTGTACCACCACTAATAATGTCATTACCCCGGTTGCCATTAATTTCATCGTTACCAGCTCTAGCAGATACAAGATCATCTCCAGCAAGTGCAAAGAATGTATCGTCAATTTCACTGCCAGAGACTAGATCGTTATTTTCACTGCCCAAAGCTTCTCCTTGAATCACAATAGCACCTCTGGCAGCGACTGGAGTAGCATTCAGGAGAATAGATATGTTGTCCTCAGTGGTGTCTAACAGTGCCAAATCTGAAATGCCATCACCATTAAATTCTCCTACTGCTACGGAAGTAGTAAATTCACCAGCATCAAAGTTGGTGGGATTACTAAAGCTACCATCACCATTTCCTAATAATACTAATACGTTGTCGGACCTAGAGTAGTTTGCCTCCACCACCAAATCTGAAATGCCATCACCATTAAATTCTCCTACTATTACCGAGCGAGGAGATTCATCTACATTAAAGTTGATGGGATTGCTGAAACTACCATTACCGTTTCCTAACAACACTGATACCTTATGATCATCGAAGGTAGGACTTGCCACCACTAAATCAGAAATGCCATCTCTATTAAACTCTCCCACTGCAACTGAAATACTATTCTCTACAGAAAAGTTGGTGGTATTACCAAAACTACCATCACCGTTTCCCAATAATACTGATAGGTTGTCAGAGCTAGAGTTTGTTACTGCCAAATCGGAAATGCTATCGCCATTAAACTCTCCCACTTCAAATGAACTAGAAAAGCTATCCCAATCCCTCACAAGAAGGTTGATACCATTACTAAAGTTGCCATCACCATTTCCTAGGAACAGTGATATAGTGGTTTTAAACTCTGGAGGAGGGGGAGTATCACAGCAGAGGTCAGGCGGCTCACAGCAAGGCCCATCGAAAACTGTTCTGATCTCAATAGTCGATACTACCAAATCTAAGATGCCATCACCATTAAACTCTCCTACTACAACAGAACTGGGCCTACCTTCTACATCTGTTACCTCAAAGTTAATGGCATTACTAAAAGTACCATCACCGTTTCCCAATAATACTGATAGGCTGTCCGAGCTAAAGTTTGCTACTGCCAAATCGGAAATGCCATCCCTATTAAATTCTCCTACTGCTACCGACCCAGGAGATTCGCCGACATTAAAGTTAATGGCATTGCTCAAAGTACCATCACCATTTCCCAATAATATTGATACGTTATCAGAAATCCTATTTGTTACTGCCAAATCGGAAATGCCATCGCCATTAAATTCTCCTACTGCAAATGAAGTAGCACCATTGCCTACATCAAAATTTCCACGATTGATAAAATCAACTTCCGCCAATGGTGATTCTGGGGTTTGAGAAATCTGCAAAAGATTTTCTTGATTGTTCATATTAATTAAAAATTATTATCTGAAAGTGGGTTCCCATGATATTTTTGTAGTCCTGAGTAATGGTATATTAAGTAGTAATTTTTGCCACATTTCCCCTCATACACCGAGGTTTACAGTAACTCATGTCACTACATCTACAGGACTACCAAAAATATTATATTTTACTCAACCCACCCCCAAACATCAACAACCTAAAAGTATAAATTTACCTCAATATTTTTGATCGCCAAAAAGAGATTTATCACCAAAATGTGGCTGATCGGATTTTGGCAATTTCTCCTGATTTTGAGCAGAATTAATCTGCTGCTGTGACTTATTTTTAGCAGCTTCCGAAAAATTCTGCACAACCGCCGCCACATCAATACCAGCCGTTTGCTTCAACTCCTCAAAGAAACTCGCCATTTTAGTAGCATTGCTCCCTCCTTCAGAATTAATCACAGTCACATTATCCACTTCAACTTCTGGCACAGTAGACACCATGATTTTGAGCAACTCTTCCAACTTCTGATATAGGAAAATTTCCCGTGCATTTCCGCCAGCAGCTTTCCAAGATTCTGCCAACTTCCTAATCCCCTCTGCTTGAGCTTTTCCTGGTTCAACAATACCAGCAGCATCACCTTTGGCACGAGCGATCGCCTGCTTACATTCGGCCTCAGCCGGTGCAACTACATCGGCTTGCAATTGTTGCTTTACCTGCTTAATTCGCTCATTCTGCACTGCCAGTTCAGCCTGAGTGCGAGCCACCTCTGACCCAATATCAGCCTCAGCCTCAGCTACTACAGCTTGCCGTTTTGTCATTGCATCTTTTATCCGTCTTTCTGCTTCTGCACGAGCTATTTCTATCTCAGTTTCAATCTGTTTTACAGAAGTATTCTTCTTGTTTTCGGCAGAGCGAATAATTGACTCTGCCTGAGTTTTAGCCTCAGCAATGCGAGAATCTCGCAAAAGTTCAGCCCTTTGCTGACGACCAATAGAATCAAGATACTCCACATCATCAGAAATATTTTGAATTTGTAAAGTATCTAATATTAAACCTAATTTTTCCAGGTCGTCTTCTGCTTCATCTAGCAAACTTTTAGCAAAGGCAATCTTATCTTCATTCACTTGTTCGGGAGTCAGAGAAGCTAAGACACCGCGCAAGTTTCCTTCTAGAGTTTCTTGGGCTAACTTTTCAATTTCCTTGCGGCTTTTTCCGAGGAGTCGTTCGATCGCATTATGAATAGTAGGTTCTTCACCAGCAATTTTGATATTAGCCACACTCTCAACGGTCAGGGGAATACCACCTTTAGAATAAGCATTATTAACTTTGAGTTCAATAATCATATTACTCAAGTCCATGCGGAAAGCTTGTTCTAACAGAGGTACGCGAACGCTACTACCTCCTTTAACCAGACGATACCCCACTTTTTTTTCACTGTCTCCAACGTGGTGACTACTTCCGGCAAAAATTAAGACTTCACTGGGTTGACAGATATAATACAGGTTGCGAATTACAAAGGCTCCTGCACCTGTACCTAGACCAAAAACTGCTAACAATGCTAATACTATTTCCATGATTTTTTATTCCGTAATTTTTTTTAGCTTTTGGTGCTGACACTCTCGATCGCCTAACACCTAACACCTGCATTTTTAGTTTTTGCTTTAGGGATGGTGGTAGTTTTTCGGTAAAATAGGTTACTTCCAAGTGACTATCTCAAGCGGGAGTTACACACTGACTGTAGTTGTGGTGCGTTACGCTACCGCTAACACACCCTACTGGACTGACTGACACTCTTCATCACCTAACATCTAACACCTAACACCTAACACCTAACACCTACCACCTACCACCTACCACCTAATTCACAGGGATTCAACTTTTTTGCCATTGTGACTGCTGAAATTTCCTGTCACATCCACGCCAAGGGTTTGATTAACATTCTTGAGAAACTGGCGGAAGATTTCAGGATAAGCATTCACCAAGCTACCAATAGACTTACCATCCCCACTATCAATAACTTTGATATTTTGCAGCTTAACTTGCCCAGGTACTTTAGCAGACTCGCGCAAAATCATACTAATTTGCTGCAAGTAGAAAAGTTCGGCTGCGTCTTTGCCTATCTCCTGCCAAACCAGTGACAGCATATCGTTAACTAAGGCTTCTGCTTGAGCATTTTCTAAGAGTGAAGCAGCATTTCCCCTAGCCAAAAGTTCTCTAGCTTCTCGTTCGGCTTCTGCTGGCAATACTCGATCGGCTTCTAGGCGCAATCTTTCTAATTCTGCCCGCACTGTTTGTAATAATTGTTCTGCCCTGGCTCTAGCTTCCTTGCCTGCTGCTATAGTTCGCTCTTCTTCTGAACGCGCTTGCTGTTCGAGTTCGGCTTTGATTTTGCGAAGTTCGTTTTGTTTCTGGACGATGAATGTGGTTGACTGAGTTTTGGCAATTTCTGACTGTCGCTTGCAGTCAGCTTCTATTTGTTCAGCCTCGGCTTTGGCGTTAGACTCGGCTATTTCGGCATCTCGGCGAATCATGGCTATTTGTTTGCGACCGATAGAGTTTAGGTAGTCTACGTCATCGGAAACGCTTTGAATTTTCAGGATGTCGAGTTGCAGACCCAATTTTGCTAAGTCGCGACTCACGTCATCGGCAATGCGTTCGGCAAACCGCAGACGGTCTTCGTTGAGTTGTTCTGGGGTGAGGGTGGCGACAACACCGCGCAAGTTTCCTTCTAGGGTTTCTCTGGCCACGCGGGTAATTTCTGAGCGGTCGCGATCGAGAAATCTTTCTATGGCATTGCCGACTATTTTGGAGTCGTTAGAAACTTTGACATTAGCGATCGCTTGGATATTTAGTGGAGTACCTCCTTTGGAGTAAGCATTGCGCACTTCTACTGGCACTGGCATGGTGCGCAGATCCATTATTTTTGCTGTTTCTAAAATTGGAATACAAATTGTTCTGCCACCAAAAATGACACGATAACCTACTTCTTGTCCTTCTTTTGTCCGACGTTTGCGACCCGATAAAATTAGGATTTCATTAGGTTTACAAATTTGCATGAAGTTATTGAGAAACCAAATTAATACGACTACTCCAAATATGGATATAGCGATGGGTAAACCACTAGAAATTTTACCACTCAAGTTATTAGTTTGGCTAGTTTCTATAATTCTAGGAACTTGTGCTATTTCTACTGTAGTCATTTCAGTTTTCTCTGACTCAAAAAATTGATTTTTCATTAGTTACTTTTTCTCCCTAGTTTTATATTTTAAAGATAAATTATCAAGTTTTAAAAATCGACCATAAATTGCTCATAATTAATGCTTATTCTTGGTAATGAAAAGATGATTTGGAAACAACCCACACCTGATTATTTTCCGTACCCACAATAAATACTTTGTCTCCCTTAGTAAATTCTTTAGATTCTGTGGTCCGAGCAATTAGCTCAAGGTTAGACCCCTTCACATTTAGATTTACTTTCCCCCTACTGTGAATATCAAAAGGAATTTCTACAGTGCAGGCTAGACCCAAAAAATCTTGAGGACTGATCAGACTATTTATAACTTGTCGTCGGCGAAAAATCCACAACAAGAAAACTATTAACATCCCGCCAAATATTCCCACTGCCACTGAGATATAGGCTAGCATTAAAATTTGATTTTTCATCCTAATTTCTTCCTAGATAAAAAATCCTAAGATTTATCTTCAGATAACTTAGCGAGACAATCTTCTGATATTACCCACACTCTATTATTTTCTACTCCTACAATAAATGCTTTTTCTCCTCTAGTAAACTCCCAAGATTCTTCAGTAAAAGCAATAAATTCTACCATAGACTCCTTAACATTTACTCGTATTTTTCCTTTACTATTCTTATCAAAAGGAATCTCGACTGTTCCCGAAAGACCAACTAAGTCAGCACTACGCACCAAGCTATCTACTTGGTTATTTTTTAAGGTATGTAATACCCATGCCATTATTGTGCCACATAAAATACCAACAACGATCGAAATAATGGCAGTTATGGTTGGTGAAAGAGTGGGAGAAATATAGGATAACAAAATTCCAGTTAAGCCAAAGAAGCAACTGCCAAAAGTCCAGAATTTGAAGCTAAATAATGGTAGCCACAATTTCCGGCGACGCTGAGACTTAAATAATGTATCACCATTTTTATTTGGTCGGTCTACAATTTCTAAATCTGGCTCGAAGTCTTGGTCAAAATCAACCCCATCCAGACCCGCAAATGCAGAAAGTGCCACAAATGCCCCACCGATGATGAAGCAGAAAAAATATGCAGATGCCATAACTTGTCCTTCATAATTTTTAATCGTCTCTTATATATTTCTATTCTGGCAAATTAGCCTCTCTATCCGCCAATTTGTAAAGAAAAGTTGTGTTTGTAGGGTCTACTAATTCTGAGCAGGGGTGAGATAGCTACAGAAGTCGGCAAGTAGGGAAGTACGAAAAATTATCTGACTGAATCTGCAAGGCTCCATACCTAACAGCTTATACCGTTTCACTAAAGTCAGAAGTCAGAAGTGATATTTTAGGGACTTTAAACCTCAATTTTACAGTAATTTTAGCTTATTATTTCACTTCATCAGTTACCAACTATTTGTGACATTTTTCAAGTGAATTGGTATTACTATAACTATCAGCATGAATCTCAACTATTATGAAAATCTAGTAATTATCAATAATCCTCGGACTATTAAATTCACCAGTATTTGATAAAATTTAAAATGCTATAGCAATCCTATTTAAGTTGTAATATTTTGGTGGTAGGGGTGATTTCCTAAGGTCATACTTTCCTTCGGAATGCAAAGCATAACGTAAACGCGTTTGCGACAGGAGTCAGGTAGGGTCGCCGTCGGTAGGGCGACCTCAAGGAGTCATAATTTCAAAGGTTTTCAGTTCAAATTAACTGTTATAAACATTATCACAACCAATTTAGGATTGCTATATATAGGAATCAGGAATGATTCATTAGAGAGAACTGTACATTGATAGTTTTGGGAATCAGATGTGAGGAGCATAGTTGTAGGGTAGGCAAATGTGAGTTAGTTTACCACCAGTCTCACCATGCTAAATATATCAATTTTCCTTACTTCTATTATTTGAAATATTATTTTATTATGCTTGATATAATTGGAAAAAGTTAAAACTGAAAAAATAAACTGTGATATGATATTTAGACATAGATTATTATTAAATAAATATCCAGTTTGTGAACAAATATAGGAGGTTTAAATGTCCTATCCATCTGCCCCTTGGGAATTAAAAGGTTATGCTATACAAACTATCATGCAGTTAGTAGATATTGACAAAGTACGTCCTCTTATACCCCCAGAATTAGAAATAGTTTCTATTTGGCCAGGAAAAACTTTAGGTGGGGTTTATATTTCATCTTATTGTGCTGGTTCTGTAATGGAATACAATGAATTAATTATTGTTGCTGCAATGGTAAATTATTCAGGTAAATTAGGGTCATGGATTTCTCATATTTATGTAGATAATTCTGATTCTGTTGCTGGGGGTCGAGAAATTTGGGGATTACCGAAAGAAATGGCAGAATTTACTTGGCAAAAAGGTAATCCTAATCATGTAATTGTTCGTCAAGGCGATCGCTTATTATGTCAGCTTACTTATAGTCAACCAAGTTGGAGTTTACCCTTGTCTTTAACTGGTAATGTTTTTAGCAGTTTAAATGATAATTTGATGTTATTTAAGGGTGAATTTAACTCCCGCATTGGATTAGTTAGTGGGAAGTTAGATATCCCTAATGAAAGTCCTTTTGCTGGTTTAAATTTAACTCGGCCTTGGTTAACAATTTACTGTGATGACCTACGTTTATTAGCTGGTCCGCCAACAGCTTTAGCTCAGTTACCAGCAATACAAGCAGTATAGATAAATCTAGTGCAATAAGGCAGGAGGCAGAAGGGAAGAAAGCTTGTACAGTAATACCATTTGACTAAATACTTGTCACATTTGAACAGGGAAAAAAGTTGTCCGAGGCGTTTTGCTGGCGCACAACTCCGCTCTTCGCGGAGCGACATGTTTGCGGAGCATTCCGATAGGAAAAAGCGTAGCTTTGCGTTAGCGCCAGCTTTGCTTTGCTATAGCAAGGGGGATACTTAACAGTTAACAATTTTGGGTAGAAAATTCCGACCCCCGTAGGCTTCGCCTTCGGTAAAGGTAGCAATTTCCCCTAATTATCTACAGCTAGCATTCCATTAATATGTAACACTCCTTTTTGTGACATTCTTAAAGTGAAATGGTATAAGTTTTTTAATCTTTTGTAACTGATGGGTTATTTCCGCCACACTCTACTAATCATACCAATTTTATACAATAAGCTAAAAATCATAAAGAATTGTATATTCCTTGTTGCCTTCCCAAAAAATTGGATATATGGTTTAAATGCGCTGGCAGCTTATTGCTATAGTCGCGACAAAAAGAACAGGAAAATGGAAAAAATAAACATCATAAAAAGAAGAAAAAGAGGTTTAATTTTTAGAATTTATGCGATGAAGTTTTGAAATTTAGCCAGAAACAAAAAAATCATAAATAACTACCTTTTTTGAATTTGGAATTAGTCGGTATCTAAGAAACTATTTGTGAAAAATTTAGTCTGTAGCCCAATATCTCAGGAGTTACAAAAATAGATTTTTGATGAACTACTGAAAATCTAGGAATAATTTCAGGATAAACGTAGTTTTTTCCACACTTTATCTTGACTTGATAAATACTCCATAATACCAGTAAAAAAAAGACTTTGCTAGAAATTTTGAGTATGTTAGTAGGAGTAGGGGCAATTTATTTTCCTTGCTCATGGTTCACATTCCATGTTTGCGCAGCATTCCGCAGGAATTTTTCCCTACTCTTATTATTTTATCGGATTGGTATAAGATATTTTCAGTTAAACAATATGGGTCGTATTTATTCATAAAATCATCATTTTATAGTCTGATAAATGTTGACAATTCAAAAAAAATACAATATATTATATTTTCAATCACTCCTATAGCTCCTATAGATAGAATATAAAAATATCTCAACCTTGTAAATTATGAAAAAAATTGCCTTGTCAGTGTTACTAACTTTACTCCTACTTTTAAGTAGTTGTTCGTCTGAAAATACAGATTTATCATCAACTCAAAAGACAGAAAATCTACCATTAGTAACAGGAGGAATTCCAGACCAAGACCCAGAAAAATTACAACGTCAATATCAGAAACTATCGGCTTATTTAGAAAAAGAATTAGGCGTAGCCCTAGAATATAAACCAGTTACAGACTATGCAGCAGCAGTCACAGCATTTAAAGTAGGAGATTTAGACTTAGTTTGGTTTGGAGGCTTAACTGGAGTCCAAGCTAGATTACAAGTTCCTGATGCCCAAGCAATTATTCAAAGAGATGTAGACGAACAATTTAAAAGCGTATTTATTGCTAATAAAAACAGTGACATCTCAGAAATAAATGATATTTCAGAATTGCCAAGACTTAAAAATCATACATTCACATTCGGTAGCGAATCTTCCACTTCCGGACGTTTAATGCCCCAATATTTTTTAAAACAAGCAGGGGTAAATTTAGAAGACTTTAAAGGAGAAGTTGGTTTCTCTGGAAATCACGATAAAACAATTAAACTTGTAGAAGCTGGTGCTTATGAAGTGGGAGCAGTTAATGAAAAAGTTTGGCTGGAAAGAGTGGAAAATAATGAAGTAGATTTAACTAAAGTAGATGTAATTTGGCAGACTCCTGCTTATTATGATTATCATTGGGTAATTAATCCAGAAGTTAAGGCGAGATACGGGGAAGATTTTATTAATAAAGTGAAGCAAGCCTTTTTAAAACTTGACCCCAATATTCCCGAACAAAAGGAAATTCTCGACTTGTTTTCAGCCGGAAAATTTATCAAAACTCAAAACTCAAATTATGCTCAAATTGAAGCGGTAGGTCGAGAAATTGGGAAAATTAAGTAGGGGTAGGTACTAGGTTTTAGGTTGTAGATTTTATCTCATAATTCGGATAATTACTGATACATACAATATCAAGTATTTCCCAAAAGAAGAAAGCTAAAATACATTTTTTAGAACTTTACTTGCAGGGTGTGTTGCAACACACCTTGCACTACGGCTAGGGTATAAAAGAGAATTTTGTGTAAGTTCTGTTAACCTCTCCTCTACTTCTTAATAATACTGATTATTAAGTATTCAACCAAACATGATATGACACTAATTTTTGAACTACAAAATGTTAGTAAAAGTTTTGGCAGCTTGGAGTGTCTCAAACAGATTAATTTACAAATTCAGGCAGGCGATCGCGTGGCTTTAGTTGGTGCTAGTGGGGCGGGCAAAAGTACCCTCCTGAATCTACTCAATGGTACTCTTTCCCCCACTCAAGGACAAGTGTCAGTTTTAGGTCGAAATTTAGCAACTCTGCGTCGGAAGTCTCGGCGAGAGGTGCAGCGCCAAGTGGGGACAATTTATCAACAATTTCACTTGGTAGATAACTTACAGGTAATTCATAATGTGAATGCTGGTCATTTGGGTAGGTGGTCATTTGGGAAAGCAGCTTTGTCATTAATTTGGCCTCAAGAAGTGGCAACTGCTGTTAAAGCTTTGGAAAAAATGGGCATAGCGGAAAAATTATCTCAACGAACTGATAGACTTTCTGGTGGACAGCAGCAACGAGTAGCGATCGCCAGAGTTTTAGTACAAGACCCAGTGGCTATTATTGCAGATGAGCCAATAGCGAGTTTAGACCCCAAGCGATCGTTAGAAATAATGGATATATTGCGCCAACTAAGTTTAGAAACAGGTAAAACTTTAGTTACCAGTCTTCATGCGATTGAATTTGCCTATAGTCATTATCAGAGAATTATTGGTTTGCGAGGGGGTAGAATTTTATTTGATACTACTCCGGAGGGGTTGTCTGCGGATATGGTTGAAGCGTTGTATAAAGTTGATTTGTAGGGGTAATTCATGAATTACCCCTACCATTATCAAAAGGAGGGATAAGTTTAACAACTCATCCCTCCTTAATCAAGTGATCTTCTTTCTTTTCTGGAAATAGTTTTTAGTTAGAAGCTTCTTCAGAAGTCAACTGAGTAAATTTCTCGCCGAAATATTTGCTAAGGAATGTATTAACAAAAGACAAAATTACTGGACCTAGAATAAAAGACAACAAACCACTGACTTGAAATCCCGGTACTACTACAGAAGCTAACCAAAAGCAAAAACCATTTACTACTAAAGAAAAAGCACCCAGAGTAACTAAAGTTACGGGTAAAGAAAGTACCTTAATAGCTGGTCTAATTACAGCATTAACAATACCAATAGCCGCCGCCGCAATTAACGCAACTGGAAATGTGGCTATGTTTACTCCGGGAAAGATTATATCAACTACTAATAGACTTAAAGCAGTAGCTAATAATGTTAAAAATGTCCCAAGCATAATTTCTCCTTTTTATCTAAAATTTTTTTTATTTACTATTTTGATTCTAGACGAAAAATTTCATTTTTCCCACTGCAATAAGGTAGATTTGATAATTTAGGTAATAATTCCTAAAGATAGATATTCTGAGGCTCAATACTAGTCTTTAGATAGAGGTAAGATACTGATTATTTTATCAATAATAGAGATATGTAGAATTATCAAATCAAAACAAAAATATCTATCTAAATCTATATGAAATTACTTCAAATTATTCTTGGCATCCTCATCCCTCCTCTGGGAGTTTTTCTAGCAACGGGAGTTAGTTCAGCCTTATTTTTTAATATCCTATTGACATTATTAGGATGGATTCCTGGTTCTATTCATGCTGTCTGGGTTATTTCCAAACAGTCTGAACAAGCTGGTGGCGAAGAAGTTTACTAATCCAAACTTTTTTGTTACTTTTTAAGCGACTTATTTTCTCAGTTGAAATAAACTACCGATTAAAGTAGGGTGGGCAAAACGAAGATATCGACTCAATTAAAAATCCCGAAAGAATATTTTGCCCACCGAGAAAGCTAAACACTGGTACATGTACATTATTTTTCTGCTCATCCCTAACCACTTTTTGTTACTTTTTAAACGACTAATTTTCTCAGGCAAAATACCTGAGAATTTTTAGTTTATAGCGGTTTGGGAAAAGATAGACTAGGTATAAACAAAACTAGAATTACCCAATTGGTTCACATAAAGTTGTAGGGTGGGCAATAACTATAAGTGTCTTTATATAAAGATTTTAGCTTGATTTAGCATTGCCCACATTATGGGTTTATTTATCCCTACCTACTTAGGTAGAAACAACACTAGAATTACCCAATTATTTCACATAAAGTATAGCAATCCTATTTCAGTTGTAATATTTTAGTGGTATTTAGGAGGGCGAATAGCCATTCGCCCCTACAGTGGTCAGAATTTAAAAGGTTTTCAGTTAATATTGACTTTTCTAAAATTTTTAACAACCAATTTAGGATTAATCTATAAGTAAGTAAAAAAGCATCAGAAGTTAGGAGTTAATCCTGACTTCTGAATCGCCTTTTGCCGAATGCTTTGCGATAGAAATTAATTAACGAATGCACTTTCTAATTCATTTTTATTCTTGTTTGCGCAGCATTCGGCAGAAAAAGCTAACCGCTAATACGCTAATAGTTGAAAAGTAAGCATTCAACTAAGAATTTTCCTTATGAAACATCTCATTTAAAGATTTCCACAAATCTCTCAAAAACTGTTTTAATTTTTGCTCTTTCTTTGCAACTGCTTTTCCAGCATCTCCTAATTTTGTTTCAAATTCCCGGCGTTTATCTTCCACTGGAGATGTAAATTTTTCTGGGTCTTTTTTTGCCTGTTTATACCAATTATTAGCTTCATCTAGATACTGCTTTACATTTTCGTAAGACTCACCGTAACGCTCTGCTAAATTAGCATTAACAATTGCCAATTGAGCTTGTAGTTGAGCATAACGTTTTTTCATCAATGCTACCTCTTCGCTATCTTTAAGATTATGAACTGCAGAATTTAGCGCTGATTTAATTTCCTCAGAGTCATTTGTTCCCACATCAATAACATCATCAAGTGTACGATCGATATCATATTGTAGTTGTTCTTCTTCAGAATTAATTTGCGCTTGAAGTTGCCTCATTTGCGCTTGATTTTTACCAATAGTTTGTCGTTTAGCACGACCCAAACCTTCAATTCCGCCCTGAATACTGGCAGTAAGTTCTTCTTGAATTTCTCCGCCTTTTTCCTTTAAAACATTTATTGTTGCTGAAACAGCTTCTTTGACTAAGGAACGAATTTCTGTTGAACCTTCTTTCAATTCAGAAGCAGACTCAGACACAGCAGAACTAACTATTTCTCTAATTTTTTCCGACCGGAGTTGACCTTCTGATTTAGCTTTTTGTAGGTCAGCAACTATTTTGTCTTTACTAGTATTTGTCATTGTTAACTTCTCTTGCTTATAGTAATTTTTACTTGTTTATATACATTCCTAAATCAATCTCTTATGAAAAATTTTACTGTATTTGTTCTTGGATTATACTTACCAATGGATAATTGATAATTGATAGTTAATCCCGCCTAGGTTTAAAGCCTCTCCTATATTAAAGAGGTAATTATCCATTGTTCATTATCCATTATCAATTAATGAAAACCTAGTTACACCAAAAACTCACAATTGAAATAGGATTGCTATACTGTAGCAATAAATCAATTAATATTTAGATTAAATAAACAGTAATAATCTGGATAATAGCAAAATGTTTATTTTATTTTGCCAATTATTGCCAATTATATAGAATTTTTTAGTAAACGTGAGTTACAAATAAATTTACCATTATCGCCAATCTTTAATATCCCCTTTACTGCCGTTTAATCAAAAGTTTAGCAACTAGAAACTTCTGCCTCTCTCCTTAAAAAAAGTGAGGATGAAGCATCAAAAAGGGTAGAACTCAAAAGAAATGACTTAAGAATTAAGACTGTACCTCACTTACTTTAAAACTGCGATATACTATTATTCTTTCTAAATTAATCTCCGAGTAAATCCTAAGACAAACTCAAGATTGCTTACCTAATTTTTTACTGCTACTTAAACCAGGAAAATTTTCTTTCCACCCTAATTATAGCCATTGTTGAATATAGTTTTGTTGTGAATACCGAACATCATATAGAATCTTGATAATTAGTTGATGAAAACTTCTTAGATTCTCATCTTGCTCTTTCCCTTCTGCCTTCTGCCTTCCCTCCCCAGATACGATGAGTATTTAACCGGATTCTATATCACTCCTAAATTTGAGCTTCAGAAAATGTTTTTTGTCTAAAAACTATAGCAGAAGAAAGAAGGTTTTAGTTATTTAGGAAAGAAGGAAAAATCTGACGTTGTCTGAGTTTTAAGCTTTCGAGCTGTCCCAACCTTTGCTTCTACTGCTATATAGAAACCATTTGGGATCTATTTAAAATATAGAGGGAGAGTGTGGGATAGGGTGGGGAGTGTGGGAGGTGTGGGGAGATGTGGGGAGATGTGGGGAGAAGTTTGAGTCGTCGCTTTGTTGGCCGGAACTAAATTCAAAAAACTGTTGTACAGCCTTTGTCATAAGCAGAAATATTTAAAAACTCTTGTACAACAGATGAAAAAAAAATCAACCTAAGTTTGAGTCGTCGCTTTGTTGGCCGGAACTAAATTCAAAAAACTGTTGTACAGCCTTTATCATAAGCAGAAATATTTAAAAACTCTTGTCAGGGCAAACGCATCTTATTTTGAGGTCCTGAGAGGACAAGGATTTGAAATGTTTGAGTATTTGTACTTATTACTCCTATAAAGCTTAACGGCAAAAGCTTCCAGAATTTAGATGCGTTTGCCCTGAAACTCTTGTACAACAGATGAAAAAAAAATCAACCCAAGTTTGAGTCGTCGCTTTATTGGCCGGAACTAAACTCAAAAAACGGCGTTGCATAAATCTTGGGATGAAACTTTTAGAAATAAATCCCATCTTCTAAGTACCTGTGCAAAATTAATTTAACATTTGTAAGTAGGAAGTAGGGAGTAGAGAGTAGGGAGTAGAGAAGAAAAATATACTTGTGTGATGAAGGCAGTGGCTTTAAAAATTATGTTTCCTACCCATGTAACCTGACCATCAAATATACAATTAATTTTGCTTGACTACTTACTTCCTCTTTACTGCCAACCGACAATTTATCCCACAAATATGCAACGACCAATTTTACCATCTATGACCTACCAGAGAAAAACAGCCATCTATAGCAGAAAAGTACAACTCAAATATAATTGCAATAGCATAATGACAGAACCAAAATAACTTAATATGAAAACTCGTAATAGCTGGCGTAACATCTGGTTAATATTTTTTTTTACCTCTCTAATTTGGTCATTTCAACAAGCAGGTATATTCCAAAAAAACTTAATTAATCAAGGTGGTTGGAATCTTGTCATTAGCTTTTTAGTAGCAGCAACCCATCCCGAAATTAGCCCCGAATTTCTGCTACTAACTCTCGACGCCACTATCAAAACCCTCGCTTATGCTGTTTGCGGTACTTTTTTTTCAGTATTCATCGGTTCGATCGGCGGTTTATTTTCCTCTGAGGTTTGGTGGCAGTCAATTTTAGCAAACCATTTTGGCAAGATAACAACTCCGTGGTTGCTCGTGCGCGGGTTACTCGCAATTCCCAGAGCAATTCACGAATTAATTTGGGGATTATTTTTCCTCAATATTTTCGGTCTCGATCCATTAGTCGGAATTTTAGCGATCGCCATTCCTTTCGGCACTATCACCGCAAAAGTATTCTCAGAAATTCTCGACGAAACCCCCCGTCAACCATTAAACGCTCTCCTAAATAGTGGCGCGACTCCGTTAAATGCTTTTGCCTACAGTTTAATTCCCCAAGCATTTCTCAACTTACTTTCCTACAGTTTCTACAGATTTGAATGCTCCATTAGGTCGGCAGCAGTTTTAGGTATTATTGGCGCGGGTGGGTTAGGTTATCAAATTCGCCTCAGTCTGGAGTCATTGCGTTACGAACAAGTTTGGACGTTATTAGTAGCATTGATTTTCCTAACTGGCACCACCGACTTTTGGAGTGGGTTATTGCGCCGTCGTCTGGGTGCGCCGAGTCGTTTAGATTTAAACGCACCCAACAAAATAAGAAAGTTGCAGAAGTCGGGAATAGGAAAAAGCCGCATTAAAACAGAGAGCAAAAAAGATTTAACTTCTACTTTTGCTAGAGGTCTGATGACACAGACAAACTTGCAGAGTCATAACGCAAAATTTGACCCCATATTACAGTTATCATTTTTGGGTGGGATAATTTTACTAATTTTCTGCTTTTGGTATATTCAAGCAGATTTTACAAAACTCTGGTCGTCACGCACAGCAAAATTGCTAGCAAATATAGTTAAGGATGCTTTCCCACCAGATATTTCTCAGTTGGAGCAAATGTTTACCCTATCTTGTCAAACTCTAGCAATGTCAATTTTGGCAATAACTATTGCTGGTGTAGGAGGAATTTTCCTGTCGTTTCCCGCAGCTAATAATTTTCTATTGCCAGGGGGAATTTTTGACACTAATAATAATAGGTGGGGAGTCGCGGTATTATTTTTGAGTCGGTTGCTGTTATTGATAACCAGGGCGACACCAGAGCCAATTTTGGCATTATTGTTGATGTTTGTCTTGTTTCCAGGAATATTGCCAGGGGCGATCGCTCTTGGTTTACATAATTTGGGAATTTTGGGCAGGTTGATGGCCGAAGTCACAGAAAATTTGGACCAAAGACCATTGCGATCGCTCAAGTCATTAGGTGCAACTACTCCTCAAATATTTCTTTATGGAGTTTTACCGTCAACAATGCCACGTTTTCTAGCTTATATTCTGTATCGTTGGGAGGTGTGTATTCGGGGTACTGTTATTGTTGGTATTGTTGGTGCTGGTGGGTTGGGGCGGTTGTTAACTGAGCAACTTAGTAGTTTTGATTATTCTGGAGTTTTAACTACTTTATTTGTGTTTATTTGTTTGACTTTTTTGGTTGATTTAATTAGTGCTGCAGTCAGGCGTTGTTTACGTTGAGGGGGGAAAGTATAGGTATAAGGTTATTTCAGTTAACACTTCACAAATGGTATTAATTGATGAATAAATAAACCCCAACGTTGTAGTTAGGGGTTTGACCCTTCAGAGATAATAAACTGTTATCTATCTTTGTGATGGAGTTATATCAAATAAAAACATTCTGCATTTTCACGCTTTAGCAAATCTTTTTGAAGAAGGAGTCAGGAGTCAGGAGTCAGGAGTCAGGAGGGAAAATTGCATGGGGATTCTAACCCCAAACAATTTTGAGCACCGCGGGTGACGGTGGGGTATTAAACCCATAAGGGAAATGATAA
>JBARXI010000062.1:0-27171 GCA_049647275.1 Microcoleaceae cyanobacterium | reverse complement strand
GTAGGGTGGGTTAGGCGGCAATACTTATGAATCGGAAGGAAAATCTTAAATGTCCGCCGTAACCCACCGAACATACCGAATATTAAGCACGGCTTGCTGTCTTAATCTTTGCTTGTGCATTCACACTCTTAAAAAAAATTTTATCTACTCTCATAACTGGAATCAATACAATCATACCTCTACTTTTAAGTAATTATCCACAGAGATCATAAGTAGAATGGCTGACATTGAACTCACTTCGTAAATAAAAGCTGCGATCGCATCTATGATAGTCATCAAAAAATATTCCCCCTCCTCTGCACAGTCAATTAGAGGAATTGGGGATAAAGGCTAATTAAAGTTCATAATTTTCTCTGTAGTTATGGAATTATAAAGATTCAGTAAAGTTACCCATAAATACTTGATTTAAAGAAAAATTTATAGTATACAAGATAGTTTTATGAAGATTCTGTGAAGCTATTGACAGTTAATCAGTGCTTATTTAAAGATTCTGTGAAGTTAATCAAAAACTATTGCTATTTAGATAGTACTTGTGCAAGTATATCCTTAGTGAAATTAATCAAAGACTTTTGACACAAATAAACAGGACTTACTAAGAATAACAACTATGAATAATCAAGAACAGAAAAAAAACCCACTAAACTTTTTATGGTCGTAGACCATAAAAAGTTTATCTTTAGTGACATCTTTGGCATTTGCTGGTTTAGCAGTAGAAAGTTTCTCTAGTGCTGCTGAAGCTGTACTGCTCGTCAATATTAATGGTACGGCTGGAAGTGGTCAAACTACATGGGTATTTTCAGGATCTGCCGTAGCTGGTGGGAGTGGTTTTTTTGAGGATGACACAGAACTATCAAGTAATGATGCATGGCAAAATATTGGCAACTATACAACTGTAAACGATTTGGAAAGCCCACCAATTTCCAGCAATGCAATCCTAAGTATTAATTCAATAACTCGGGATATCGATATACCCTATATAGATAATGATAGTGGCGTTAATGCTGATGATTTCGGAGTGGGAGTATCTGGTAGTGAAGATTTTAACTTTTTTGCTGGCGATCTTGTTAGCTGGAGTGGCTCTCTAGTTGCTGCTATTGATATAAATGATCTTTCTGAATCAGGTATTCCCGTGGTTTTTAACACTAATAACTATGGCGGTGAAGATAACATTCTGGATTTAGAAGTTCGTATTGGTGTACCTGTTGCTAGTACTCCTGAACCTGCTACTATTTTAGGGTTATTAACTTTTAGTACAGTAGCTTTAGCTTCACGTTATCGACGCTCTAAATAGCTATCCCTGAAACTTCCTCTTCCAATTTGCTGAGTAACTTTGTAGCGTCTTCTCAGGATTTTTACTAGCTGCATAATTCTTGCATTAATTTAGGGAGAGGTTGTTTTTTTAGCCTAATTTAGGGTTTGCGCTCAAAAATCTTTTTTTGGGTGTAGGAGTCAGGAGTCAGATTAAAATGAGACTCAATTTTGAGTATAGAAAATATCTTTTCATATAACATAGGGAGGTTCCATGGAACATCCCTACATTATTTGTCAGGAAACTTCTAAAGCTTTAACCGTAAATTTAATGACCAATTCCTACATATTGAAAACCAGCAGCTTCCAACTCTTTACGATCGCAGAAATTACGTCCATCAACAAATAAATTATGCTCCATGGACTTCACCATTTTAGCATAATCTAACTTCTTAAACTGTTCCCAGTCTGTCACCAATACCAAAGCATCACAACCATCAGCAAGTCTTTCTGGGTCTGTTTCCACTACCACTCCAGTCAAACCATGACGCATACCAGACTGAGAAATAATCGGGTCGTAAGCCTTCACCTTTGCCCCCAACCTGTTCAACTCTTGAATCAAATCTAGAGAAGGAGCATCGCGCATATCATCAGTATCAGGCTTAAACGTCAAACCCAATAAACCAATAGTCTTACCCTTAAGAATTTTTAGCGCTTGCTGTAACTTATCTATTGCAATCATGCGTTGACGCTTATTCACCTCAATTGCCGATTTCAACAACTGTGCTTCACAACCATAGTCATCAGCAGTATGCACCAAAGCAGAAACATCTTTCGGGAAACAGGAGCCACCCCAACCAATACCAGCTTGCAGAAACTTATTACCGATGCGAGAGTCTAACCCAATACCCCTAGACACCTGAGTCACATCTGCACCCACGCGATCGCATATTCCGGCAATCTCATTAATAAAACTAATCTTAGTCGCCAAGAAAGAGTTAGCAGCATACTTAATCATCTCCGCCGAACTCAAATCTGTCGTTACTACTGGTACTGGTGGAAGTGACTTATCCTCAGCAACTGTGCGTTCAACTAGAGGAGTATAAAGCTCCATCATCATATCTAGCGCTTTTTGACTATTACTACCCAATACAATTCTATCTGGATTAAAAGTATCGTAGATTGCGGAGCCTTCGCGCAAAAACTCTGGGTTACTAACTACATCAAATTCTGCTTCAATATCTGTACCAGACTGCCCTTCTGCTTTTTTCCGCTCTTCGACTCCATCTAAAACAATTCTTCTTACCCAGTCACCAGACCCAATAGGTACAGTTGACTTATTCACAATTACCTTATAGCCTGTGGTCAGATGAGCGCCTATTCCCTTAGCCACTGCTTCGACATAACGAGTATCGCTTTCCCCTGTAGGTAGTGGGGGAGTACCAACGGCGATAAATAAGATATCTCCGTGTTGGACTCCTGCTTTCAAGTCAGATGTAAATTCTAGCAACCCTGCTTTAGTGCTACTTTGCATGAGTTCAGATAATCCCGGTTCGTAGATTGGTGACTGTCCTGATTTTAATAATTTGACTTTTTCCTCGTTATTATCTATGCAAATGACATGATGTCCTGTATGAGATAAACATACTCCTGTAACTAAGCCGACGTAGCCAGTACCGATAACACAAACACGCATATTTATATCCTCAAAATTTTTAACAGGAAAAAACACGAAAAGTTACAGTGGGGATTAAGTTGTTCTACCGTTTCACGGAAATCAAGCATCAAGTGTGTAATTCTGAGGTTTCCTTTCCTGGGGAAATACTACGCAAACAGAATTTAAGACGCAATCAACTATGAGCAGCTCAACTTTAGTCGATCGTAATTTCCGGTGATTATTTCACATACATAACATACATACAGGACTTACGCACGCGCATCCATAAATTGTGTTTTTTTTTGTAGGGGCAATTTCCTCCGTCAGGCTCCGCTTTCCATGTTTGCTCCGCATTCGGATCGAAATTGCCCCTAAAGGTAGCGTCTCTGGGTAAGTCCTGAGATAATAGGTGTAACATTATTTGGTGAATTGGTATTAAGTAAGTCGGCATAATGTGGGCAATGCGTGCAGAAAGCTAAAACCTTTATACAAAGACACTTATAGCCATTGCCCACCCTACTGCTCGATCTTTAATTATGCCCACCTACTTATGATATTTTTCTTAATCCCCGCACCCCTTTAGCTAACTTTTTGGCGCTTCGTTTTTAAACCGCTCTCGAAAGTCTTCTATTGTTAATTTTAACCCTTCTTGGAGAGGAACACTAGGCTCCCAACCTAAATATTTTTTAGCACGAGTAATATCTGGTTGTCGCTGTTTTGGATCATCTTCTGGCAGAGGTTTATATATTATCTCTGCGTCTGGGTTAACCATTTCTTGAATTTTTTGGGCTAATTCGAGTATGGTATATTCTCCTGGGTTTCCGATATTAACTGGCCCAATAAAGTCTTGATTCATTAACCTGATAAATCCTTCTACCAAGTCTGACACATAACAGAAACTTCTGGTTTGGGAGCCATCGCCATAGACTGTTAGTGGTATTCCTTTTAGGGCTTGTGCAATAAAATTGCTGACAACTCGACCGTCATTTTCTAACATTCTGGGGCCATAGGTGTTATGGGCAAAAATTCCGTAGCTTCCCCCAATAAAGTTTTCATAGTTTGGCACTGAGAAGTCGTAGACATAATCGTCTATTTCAAATTCTTCAATACTTTCTATTTTTGCCCAGATAATATCACCTGTGGTTTTGGCAGGTATTTTTTGTTTGGCAGTAGATAAATTCTCTATTTTGTTATCTTCTAATCCCTCTACTGTTATCCGGTAAATTTTGTCAGCTTTTTTGTTTTTTATCTCTGTTTCTGATACATTTGCTACTAGCCCAAACTTAGCTAGGATTAATACTAATTTTTCAGCGATCGCCTGACTCTTACTATTAAATTCCAGTGTTGAATTTTGTTGATTTTCTAAATTCTCCCCATCAACAAATCCCTGTAAGAAACTAATTAATTGCTCGGTAGGAAGTTGTAAAATCCAATTAGGAATCTCTTTTTCTTTATACCCAAAATTCAATCCATTTCCGATTAAGTCAACGACAATTTTTGACTTGATACTTACACATTCATCTACCTTACTTTCCGGACTTTGTTTCAGCTTTATCTCGCATGGACAGTCAAATATTTTTTCTACTACTTCTAATACTTTTTTGAGTTTTTTTGCTTCTCCTTTAAACAACAGCCGATAATCTGACCTCACTTCATTTTGTATCAAACTTCCCTGAGCTACATAAAATCCTAATAACCACAAAAATTCTTCTACATTGCCTATCCAATTTTTAATTGCCTTTGAAGATGAGTATCGAATCTTTTCTTTTTCCGATAGAGGAATTTCTAAATATTCCCATAGTTGCCAAGGAATTTTATTTTTTGCCTCATATTTTTTCAGTGTTGGATAAAGTTGACCAGCATTGAGACCTTTTGCCAACAAATACTCACGAATTTTATCTCCATATTTTTCTATATAAGAGATTGTCTCTTCACTTTCTACAGATATTTCTTCTAGATTCGATATCTTGTCTGTAATGTAAAATGGTTGTAAAGGTTGCTCTAAAAAGCTGATATAACTGGGAACTCCAATTTCATCTCCGACCTTTAACTCATTACCAAAAGCTGCTTGGGGTTTATCATTTTCATCTCGCGTAAATAAACTATGGTCTTCAGTAATTTTTATCTGCTTACCCCAAGTAGTTTTAATTTGATAACCTTTTTTCTTGACATGATGTTTCCAAATTGCTGAAATTGGTTTAATTACTGTTTTGGAATTTTCATCAAAACAAGGCACTGACACATTAGATATATCTCCATGAATTCTTTCATAACATTCAGCAAAGGTTTCATAATGTAGTTCTTCACCAATGTAATAAAGTACCTTTTGGTCTCCGGTCAAACTATTAAAAATTCTGACTACTCTAATGTCAACATTATTTTGGCGATGGTAATCAAAAGCCAAAGTTTCTGCTACTCGTTTGCCCTCATCATAACAGCTACGAATGCCAATACAATTAACATTACCTCTATATTCCTCTGTTTGAGGATGTACATCCGGGTCTCCATATACCTCAGATGTGGAAGCCAAAAAGAACCTTGCTTTTACCCTTTTAGCTAACCCCAACATATTCAATGTCCCCATCACATTTGTTTTAATTGTCTTGACAGGGTTGTATTGATAATGTATTGGACTAGCAGGACAAGCTAGATGATAAATTTGATCCGCTTCTAATCTGATGGGTTCAGTAATATCGTGGCGAATTAACTCAAAATAAGGATGATTCAACCACTTTAAAATATTGCGCTTAGTTCCTGTGTAAAAATTATCAAGACAGATGACTTCATGGCCTTGTTCCATTAATCTATCGATGAGATGAGAACCAAGAAAACCCGCGCCACCTGTTACTAATATTCTCATTGTTTCCACTATCAAGGACTGTAATTTGCTGTGGTTTGCAACAAATAATTGAATAACCACATCAAATTCCATCATACACTAACAAAGTATGCACCTGAAATATATTAGTACCCTTTGATTTTTCTCAAAGCATTAGTATTAGTTCAGTTTTCTAGACGTAATATATCAAAAGTTACATATAGTTTATATTATTTAATCTCTTAGCATAGCTTGCACAGAATCAAAGTTTCCGTCGTTAGGAGCTGGTTTTAAGTTCAAAAATTTGGCCATCAAGTTGTATATTTGTATATTCTGAAAAGATTCTACTACCAAACCTTTTTTGAAAGAAGGACCACTGGCAATGAAAATTCCATGCATTGAGGGAAGTTGATAATCATAACCATGATTTCCTCTTACAAACTGAGACTTTAAAGTATTAACTAAGCCGTGACTAGAGATTGACCATCCTTCTTCAGCAATGCCAATAATGGGAGTAATGCGGTGATGATTACGAAAATGGAAACGCTCAGGAATATCTTCTTTATAGTACACCTTGAAATGTGGATTGGCGTTGACTAAAGCATTGTAAATCTCCTCTTTATTACCATTATGAGGATGTAAAGCAAGAACAGGAGACCAATCAATAATATCTACAGCTTCTAGATCGATATAGTCATCAAGGTAAATAATTCTATCTTTACTAATAGAAGTCATTCCATGATCTGAAGTAACAATAATATTAATTTTATTGAGAACTTTTTCCTGTTTTAAAGCTTCTAAAAGTAAACCAACTGTATTATCTACTTCACGAATAGTATTTTCTACTTCTTTTGAATCAGGACCGTATTGATGACCCTTACTATCTGGTTCATTAAAATACAGAGCAATAAATGTAGGACGTTTTTCTACAGGAAGTCTTAGCCAATTTAAAGCTTTTTCTACTCGTTTATTGTAACTCAAGCTAGCATCATATTTTTCCCAGTAAGTAGGAGAAATACCTTTGACTGGAGCTTCTGAACCTGGCCAAAAAAGGGTAGCACTAATTTGTCCCTGTTTTTCCGCTGTCACCCATATAGGTTCGCCACCCCACCAACGACTATCTTCTACTGAGCTTCTATCTCCTAAGCTGAATTTCGCCTCTAATTTAGGATCGTACATTTTATTAGAAATAATTCCATGATTTTCCGGAAAAAGTCCTGTAGCAATTGTGTATTGATTAGGAAAGGTTTTACTCGGAAAAACAGGTATGAGTGATTTTGCTTTAACTCCCGTGGCACTCAAATAATCTAAGTAGGGAGTATCTGTCTTTTGAAAATAGTCCCATCGAAATCCATCAAGAGAAATTAAAATTACAGTGGGTTTGAGGTCATCTTTTATCTGACCTACTTCTACTTGTTCAGCAGATTTACACCCACTAACTAAGAGAACAATAGATAACAAAAGAATTGCAATATAGCGACTAACTTTTAGCATAAGTTTTTCAAATAATTGTCTATGTATTACGATTATAATACATAAGTAATTTAATGATAAATATTTTGTTGGAGATGATGTTATGGATAGTTTTTATAGACTAGCATCATAGCCTCTATGAACCAATTTACTAAATCAAAATTTAATGAGTAGAGTCTTGTAAAAAGTTAAAATTTTAGGTGTTATATGGCTAAAACAGAAAAAATAAAAAAGACTGGATTATTAAGAATTAATCCTGAGACAGTTAACAGTAATGGTGATGTAATTTTTGTCCATGGTTTAATGGGTCATCGGATTAAAACATGGCATCCAAATGAAGAAGAGAATGAGAAATGTTGGCCTTATTGGCTAGCAAAAGAATCTCAGTATAAAAATATTGGTATTTGGTCTTTTGGTTATGAAGCAGAAGCTTTTGCTTGGTTAGGCAATTCTCAGACTCTATTCGATCAAGGAAGAAATTTATTAAATTCTTTAGAAACTAAAAAAATTGGTCAACAACCTCTAATTTTTATTACTCATAGTTTAGGTGGTCTTGTTGTTAAAGAGATGCTTTACTCTGGAAGTAATTATCCAAATATTTCCAGAAAGGATGCAATTATTCAAAATACTAAAGGTGTGGTTTTTCTTGCAACTCCTCACATTGGTTCAGATTTAACCAAAACTCCTCTCGTGAGAATTATGCAGTTTTTGGGACAGGAAAACGTTGCAGCAAAAGAGTTAGAAACTCATTCTAGTCAACTACGTCGGCTTGATGAATGGTATAGACAATTTACTTATAATACTCAAAGAATATCTACAAAAGCTTATTACGAGGGTAAAAAGACTCAACGTAAAGGTTTTTCTATAGGAATAGTTGTAGATTCAGATAGTGCCGATCCGAAAATACCAGATGTGCAAGCCATTCCTGCAACAGATGCAGATCATATCACTATTGCCAAACCAATTAACATAGAAGATGAGGTTTATGAAGGTGTAAATCTGTTTATTGAAGACTGTTTCCAACCATTACAAACACCGTCAATTCTTCCTGATTTAAGTATTTTTAATAAGCCACAAAAATTAGAAGAAAAAGAAACTGAAAACCCTACTTCAGCTCTTTTGAATAATCCTCCCAGTTCGGAAGGGCTTGATAAAATCTGGGAGTCAATGGTAAAAATTATTGATTCTAATGGCAATGCTGTAGGTTCTGGTTTTATCATTCATCGTGATGGTTATTTTGTTACTTGTCATCATATTATTTATTCTCTGAATTTGCTAAAAGTGCAGTATCAAGAGAAAGATTATCAGGCTCAATGGTGTGAGAGATTTTCAAATCCAGAAGTTGATATTGCTATTCTCAAAATAGATGTAAAAAATGCTAAATATATTCCAACTACGATTCCTAAAGACCAAATAGTTTCAACTTTGGTTTGCGGTTTTTCACACAATCAATTTCCTGGATTTTTAAAAAGCTTTGATGTCTATAGTACCTTGAGAGAAAGTGTTGAAGTTAATACAATTTCTGTTTACCATCAAGAAAAAGATGTAAATTTCAGAAATTTATGGAATAAAAAACCACAAGATGAATCTACTTTTTCGGCTTACAAAATTAAAAAAGAAGACAATGAAGAAATAAATGAAGGGGTTTTTGGAGGATTAGTTTTAGATAAAAATTCAGGTTGTGCTATTGGAGTTATTCAGTCATCTGATAATCAAGAAACTTATGTGATTAGCTGGGAAAATATTATTGACCGTTTAAAGCTACTAGAAATAGATCCTAGACGGCAAGAAGCATTTTCTACAGTAACAATAAGACATTTATCACCTTCTAAAACTAAAACTTCATCTGACATTTATATTCCAGATCCAGGATATCTAAAACTTCTAGGTAGAGAAGCTGAAATCGAAAGGATTAAAGAAGTTTTGAGTGATACTCTAGGAAGAAAGATTCTGGGAGTACATGGTATGGGTGGAGTTGGCAAAACAGCTCTAGTAAGAGAAATTATTAAATCCTATTCAGATGTTGGCTTTTCCAAAGTTTTATGGCAAACAGCACCAACTACAGATAATTCTCAGCAGATGACTTTTGAAACAGTAATTAATGGGATTGCACAGCAACTAAATAGACCTGAGTTGTTAAAAATTAAGGAAGAAGAAAGAGAAATTAAAATTAGAGAATTGCTTCAGTCTCAACCTATATTAATAGTTTTAGATAATATGGAAACTTCAGCGGAACCACAAGATAAGATTATCCAAAAACTTTTACCTATTCTTGGTTCTAGCAAAGCAGTTTTAACTAGCAGTCATAGATTTACTGAAACTTTTGAAGATAATGTTTTTCCTTTGAATTTGCGTGGATTGAATAAAGAAGCAGCTATAGATTTAATCCAAGATACTGCTACTCAAAAAAATATGCTTGAGTATTTTGATGCTGTAAAAAATCATAAATTAGAAGAAATGATTGAAACTATAGGAGATGAATCTTTTGGCTATATACCTATGGCTTTAAAATTTATATTGGGGCAGCTTCAGAAGTTCGATCCAGAAGTTATTATCGACGGATTAAAAGATGTACGCTTAACAGATAAAGATGGCGAAGTAAGTGACGAAGATGATTTTAAACAATTCTGGAAATCTATATTTTTAACTTCTTTAAAATTACTTTCTCTTCTCGATAAAAAATTTATGAGTGGAATGACTCTTTTTGAACCAAATATAGGCAGTAAGCATGATGTAATTATGTCTACTATTTCCTTAAGCAATGAAGAATTTAGACAAGCAGTAAAAGCAACCTGGAAAGTCTCTTTTTTAGAAATAAGTCAGATGGAATCCAGCAAGACATACTATCTACATAGACTAAGCCACCTCTTTTTCTCTGCAATTATCGCACAATTAATCAAAAAAAGAAGTTTGTAAAATGAAAATAGATATTACTGATTTGCTGACTTTAGAGGAATTAGAGGATACTTCAGGGTTTTTAACTCCAGAAGAAGTAGGAGAACTAGAAAAAGGTTTTGAGGAAATTATTTCTATTTACCAAGAATTAATTCTTCGTTTTATTCAGACATACTTGGATGAAACTAACATCAAAGATGACTATCTTAATCCCAAACTAAGAAGTAAACTTGCTAATGAATTTAATAGACCAGAAGAGGAGTTAGAAAGAGAAGGTTTAGGTTTTTTTCAAGCAGAGCTTCCTAATATTAAAAGAGCAATAAAAAAAGCAGACTCAATCAAACAGTGGTCATCAATTATTGATATATGTGATAGTCTGATTACCTTTGATAATGTTCGTACTTACTGGGAAGATTTAGAAGAAACTTTAAATACTGCATTAACTGCTGCTAAAAATGATAAAAATCAGCTTGCTGAAGCTCGCATATATAACAATATTGCTAATACTTTTCGACTACTTGGTCGTGCAACAGAGGGAATAGATTATGGCTTAAATAGTTATAATATTTTTTGCTCTCTAAAAAATCCAGAGGGAGAAGCAGAATCTTCTTATACTCTCGGATATCTTTATCGTTCAGTTGGTAATTGGGAAGAATCTATCAAAGCTTTTAAACATTGTTTATCCCTGTTTAAACTGCGTGAAGATTTTGTGGGTGAAGCAGGAGCATTAGATGGTTTAGGTCAAGTTTATACAAAACAAGGAAACCTAGATAAAGCTGAAGAAGTCTTACAACAAAGTCTCAGAATTAAACAAGAAAAAGTAGGCGATCACTTTCAAATTAGCATAACTTTAAATAACCTGGGTAAAGTTTATAAAATTAAAGGTAATTTAGAGAAGGCTAAAGAGTTGTTTGATAGAAGTTTAGAAATTAAACAACAAATTGAAGACCGCCAAGGTCAAGGAGTTTCTTACAATGAATTAGGAATGATTTATCGTTTAATGAAACAGTATCAACAAGCTCTAGAATATTTTGAAAAGAGCTTAGATATCAAAAAAGAAGTTTCTTCATCTGGTACTGGAAAAGCTACTGATAATCATGGTGAAGGACTAACTTTTATGGAAATAGGTACTTTATATGAAGAGAGAGGTGAATATGAAAAAGCATTGATTAACTGGAATAATGCTTTAGACAAGTTAAATAACTACTCACCTGAATTCCAGCGAGTCACTAATTATATAAAATCTTTAGAAGCTCAAATGAATGAAGCATAAGGATATTAGAAAAACTTACAACCAATGTTAATTAAAAAAGTTTCTCAAGAATAACTTTCGGTGCTTCTTCTGCAATTTGCTCTGCTACTAACTTGTAATTATGAGAGTCTGGTATTGGAGGCTTAATAGCTCTCAACCAACCTCCGCTTTTTTCTGCAACAGCTGAATGATAGACTCTTCCATCATCTTCTAACTTAAGTGTTTCTGTATGAGTTCCATAAAAAGCTATAATTCTTGAAGGATTTGCACATTCTTCAACTAAATGAAGGCAACTACTACCATGCAAAATCCCTATATTTGGCAAACCTGTTTCTTCAGACCATTGATTTAGTGCATGAAAAAAGCCAACTTGTTTAGCAAAATCTCTGTTCCAATCTATATCTAATGATGTAGGAATAGGGTTTAAGTTATGCTGTTTGCTAAGTTGAAAAATATTATTATGAATCTCTTCTAGTGAACCGTATTGAATAGCAACTGGAATGACTATAATATTGTGTTTTTTTAATTCTTTTTGAATCTTGGCAATAGCAGGAATGCTATCTTCAAAAGGAAAAGACATAAACTTGGCAATCTGTTCTTTTTCACTCAGTTTTTTTCCATAGTCTGTGCCAAAAGATTTTAATCCTGAAAAAGGGAGAAAAATGACTTTACCATCTCGACCATCAGTATTATTTTTTGCAGATTCAGCAACAGTTCTAAGTCTATCTATCACCTGTTCAACAGTTTTTTTTGAAGCAAAAAGACTAGGTTTGTTTGGCATCGGATGAGCTATGCCATAATTATCAAAAATAATTGGATAATTCTCTTTTAAATTCTGACGTAGATAATCCATAGCGCGAGACTCTGTAACAATATTCTCCTCAGAAGTATAGTATTTTTTTGCAATAGTATTTATCTTCTCTTTATCTAAAATTTTCTCCTCATAAACTTCAAAATTAACCTTAACACCTGTTTGTAAAAAAGTTTCTTCTACGATTTCCTTAAAAACCAGAGATGCCAAAACAATAACCGATATTTTTTTTTGCTCTTTTTTGACAAGATAATCCAGATAATCCTTTTGTGTACGCATCCCGCGTATGGCAAAACCTACAGAATTTATGATAGGAATTATTTGACATTCTTTCATTTTATTTTTGGTAGTAATTTCAGCCTCCTTTCCCAATCTTCTAATTTAGCTATCCAGCGTTTCATCAGGTTACCGAAAAATTGTGGTTTAAAACCTCCTCTTTTAAAGGGATAAAAAGACAAATTTTCCTTTGAGTCAATCCTCTTCTTGAAAAGAAGAGGTAATTATTAATTATTATTTCCCTTACGGGTTTAATACCCCACCGTCAACGGGGGTGCTCAAAATTGTTTGGGGTTAGAATCCCCATGCAATTTTCCCTTCTGCCTTCTGCCTTCTGCCTTCTGCCTTCTGCCTTCTGCCTTCTGCCTTCTGCCTTCTTCAATAATTATTAATTATTAATTGTTGAAGGATTCTTCTTTTATTGCTTCTTTTGGCAGAGTCATAATTGATCGATTAAAGAAATATATTGAAAATCAAACGACACCATCTAAAGATTTAGACCGCCAATTTCTGCCCGTATTGACGAACAGTTGTTCGCCTATACCGCTATAACGGGAGACCTCTTGGCTGGTTGTAAATCTCAGAAGGCAGGTGCTTTAGTCCGTTAATGTAGTCCTACTCAACACGGCTGAGGAATTCTACGCCAAAAGTGAAGCGTTTGCTACAGAAATTAAAGGCATTGATATAGATTAATCTAATCGTAGAACTGCCATAAAAGCCTCCTGTGGTACATCAACTGTACCTAATGACTTCATTCGTTTTTTACCTTTTGCCTGTTTTTGTAGTAATTTTTTCTTACGACTAATATCCCCACCGTAACACTTAGCCAAAACATCCTTCCGCAAAGCCGGAATATGTTCGCTAGCAATAACTTTAGAACCAATAGATGCTTGAATTGGTACTTTAAATTGATGGCGAGGAATTAATTCTTTGAGTTTTTCTGTCAAAGCACGACCTACTCCATAAGCTTTATCACGATGCACAATTACAGCTAAAGCATCCACAGGTTCAGCATTAATCATAATATCTAGTTTCACCAGGGGATTATCACGATAACCTATAAGATGATATTCCATACTCGCATAACCACGAGACCGAGATTTCATTTGGTCGAAAAAGTCTGTGACAACTTCTGCCAAAGGTATTTCGTATACTAAAGTTGTTCTGCCTTTAGTCAAATATTTCATATCCTTAAATATACCCCGTCGTGATTGACCCAACTCCATTAATGTGCCTACATATTCTTCTGGGGTAATCATCTCTACTTGGACATAAGGCTCTTCGATTTTTTCTCGGTGATTGGGGTCTGGCAATAAGTTTGGGTTATCCACCAAGATAACTTCTCCTTGATTAGTCGTTACTTGGTAAACTACTGATGGAGAGGTGACTATCAGGTCTAAATCGTATTCTCGCTCTAATCGCTCTTGGACAATTTCCATGTGGAGCAACCCTAAAAACCCACAGCGAAACCCAAAACCCATCGCAGTTGATGTTTCTGGTTCATAAGATAATGCTGCGTCATTAAGTTTCAAGCGATCTAGAGCTTCTCGCAGGTCGCCAAATTGGTCAGCATCTGTGGGAAATAACCCACAAAATACCATGGGTTTTGCTTCTGTGTAACCAGGTAGAGGAGTTT
Organism: Microcoleaceae cyanobacterium; assembly: GCA_049647275.1. Classification (GTDB taxonomy): domain Bacteria; phylum Cyanobacteriota; class Cyanobacteriia; order Cyanobacteriales; family Microcoleaceae; genus JASJEE01. Next base: position 13,105 of record JBARXI010000062.1, on the reverse strand, counting down.
TTGCTTGTTTTTTGGCTAGAGTAATTGTATCTCCGACTCTGGCATCTTCTACTGCTTTGATGGCTGCTGATAAATAACCTACTTCTCCTGCATGAAGTTCCTCTACTGGTTTTTGGGTGGGGGAAAGAACTCCTAGTTCATCTATTTCGTATTCTTTTCCAGATGCCATGAGTCGAACGCGATCGCCTTTGGCTATGCTGCCATCCATGACCCGAAAATAAACTATAACCCCTCTATATGGGTCATAGTAACTATCAAATATTAGGGCACGCAGTTGTTCGTCGATGGTGTCTTGTGGTGGGGGTACTAATTTGACTATTGATTCTAAAATCTCATCTATCCCCTTTCCTTCTTTGGCAGATGCTAGAATTGCTCCCGAACAGTCGAGGCCAATTATTTCTTCTATTTCTTGTTTGACTCGTTCTGGTTCAGACCCAGGAAGATCGATTTTGTTTAATACTGGGATAATCTCTAAGTCATGTTCTAGGGCCAGATATACATTGGCCAAGGTTTGAGCTTCTACTCCTTGGGAAGCATCTACTACTAGAAGAGCTCCTTCACAAGCTGCTAGAGAACGGGAGACTTCATAGGAGAAGTCTACATGGCCTGGGGTGTCAATTAAATTCAATACATATTCTTGACCGTCTTTAGCTGTATAATTCATCCGGGCAGCTTGCAGTTTGATTGTAATACCGCGCTCCCTTTCTAGGTCCATTGTGTCAAGGAATTGCTCTTTCATTTCACGGTCTGCTACTGTGCCGGTTGACTGTAACAGGCGATCTGCTAGGGTGGATTTTCCATGATCTATATGGGCAATAATGGAAAAGTTACGAATATGAGATACAGGAACTTTTGTCATACTATTGTTAATTTTTGATTATTTGTGAAATAGTCTTGTCTTTATTGTCTGGGCTAACTATAGCTATTTTCTTAACATATTTTAATTTATGATTTTTTGGCCTTTGTTACGAATAAAAAAATGGTTTAGACCAATTTAGATTTACATCCGGACAGCTAAAAAAGATTTCCAATCAAAACACAATCTGCCAAAATCAAGGATATTTTTCGGAGCAACTAGATTTAGATTAAAAATAGACTTGTTGGGAATTAAACAAAAAAAGTGGATAAAATCCTGATAAGTTAAAGGATATAGTGTTTTTTTATGCTTAAGTAACTCAAAGGAAGGCTTATATAGTAAGCTTTTAAGCAGTATCAGTTTTTATTTCCCAACAATTCTAAATATATTGCTTTTAACTTTCGAGCCTCGCTTGTTTAACCCTTGAGTTATAGATCTAGGGAGCAGGCAGAGTATCCCAAGGAATATTATTGTGAGCGACAGCGTGGCAATCAGAATTTAAACCCTTGCTGATGATAACGTAGCACAATGGAGTTGGACTCCCTGGCACTCGTCTGGTCAGGTATTGGAGTTGCTTTTCAAAGGAGCAGAGCAACAAGAGCGTGCCAGATCCACAGCTTTAGCTAGGGGTTCCTAACATTGATTACTCTTTTATCTGCTCTGTATTGTTATATTACTCGCAAAAACAATCTACTAGATGTTGACATTTTTTTTGACAAAAAAAATATAATATGCTATTGAATTAAATAAATAATATCAATAAGACCCTGATATATAATCAATCTAAAGCCCAGGTCTACCCAAAACTTAATTGACTATATAATTTTTCTAAATTTAGGATTGTACTGCGATGAGTGAACCTGAAATAAATAAGCAAAAATCTCCAGAAAAAGTAGAATTATCTATACACATAGATTCTAGATTATTAGATCAAATTCAGCATTTGACAAATGACCCTAGTAAGGTAGTTGAAAGTGCTCTTCGCCAGTGGCTCAGAGGAGGACTTCCAGAAGATGAGTTAGCTCTAACTCTTCAAAGAAATCCTCCTATTCCACCCAGAGGGGAATGGAATGATTAAAATTTGGCAGCTTCTCAAGATGCTCTAACTTCTCGTATATTTATCATCTAGAAGAAATTATTGGAGTGGCTCTCATTTCAGCACATGGCGCAATTATCCATCTATGGAGTTAAGCTCGCCTAAATTATGAGGAAAAAATCTTTTGCCATAATTTGATATTTACTCTTATGAGCCAAAATCAAGCTTCAAGAATAACTAGTGCAAAAAGGCAGCTATGCTGGAGGCAGCTATGCTGAAGGGAAGAAAGGTTATTGTACAAGCTTTTGAACGTTTTTTAACTGGTTAGTTATTTCCGCCATCCTCCACTAGTAAATTTGAGATTTTTTTTGTGGTAATTAATGGAGTTTTTAGATTGTTATAGTATTTTTAGCAGGTCGTAAAAAAAATATTTATTCCCCAAGATAAAAAATAATGTATTGAGGATAAATATTTTTTTACCGAATAATTAAGGTCTAAAGCCTCTCCTTTTAATGATTAAGGAGAAAAAGCGATCGCGCTAGCTACGCAACATGGAAAGCGAAGCATTCCAAAGGAAAAAACCGAGCGGACCGTAGGGTGGGATGGGGAGGAAACCGGGGCCATATCCAATAGATCAAGAGAAAAGAAAAAAAAATCATTTTGGTCAATCTTATCCGTTTTAAGGAGAGGTAATTATTAATTGTTAATTGTTAATTATTAATTATTGAAGGCTTCCCTTACCCATGCTATAATAAGCAAGGTTGCCCTCTTGTAAAAAAGTGTCAGTGCTCTTTCAAAAGAAAATATCTAGATAGAGTTTCTCATCTCAATGAGACACAGTATTTATTTTTTATCTGTTCCCTCTTCCCCAAAATCCAAAACTTGTATACCTCATCTATCTTAATAAATGCTAAATTCTTATGAATAAGAGGTAGCAAAAGTGCCAGAGATTAAAAAAAATGACTATTAGCATCGCTCTATAGCAATCGCTATGCTATTAAACAATAATAGATAGTATTAGGTGGTTGTGTGTGAGTAGAACTGAGGAAACTACAAACAAAAAAAATCAAAAAATGTCAAAATACACTCCCTTGGGTGTAACTTATTACTCTTTATTAGGACTCCATCCAGGAGCATCTCTTATAGAAATTAGAAGAGCGTATCGAGAATTTAGCAAGCGTTATCATCCAGATACTACTGAGATGCCAAAAACGATCGCCACTACTAAATTCCAGCAAATTAATGAAGCTTATGATACTCTTGCTAATCCCGAAAAAAGGTTAGCATACGATAGAAAAATCCGACACTTATATCTCCATGACTTCGATGGAGAAGTTAAGTTAAAAAGTCCCTTGTCTGGTTCAAGATGGAGAAATTCATCAAGTTATTACTTAGAACCTACAGATAGACCGTTATCTGGCGGTGAATTGTTCGCCCTACTTATTATGGGTGTAACTTTGGTTGTTTGTTTAGCGATCGCTATTACTATTGGTCTAATAGCTCCAGAGGTAAGTATTAAACCTATTCAACCACCGGGAATCCAAGTTTCTAAATTGGTATCTCCATCTTTGATGGATGATTATTATCGTAATTATTGAAGAGCGAAAAATATCTAGTTTGTAGCCCAAAATATTAGGAATCAGAATAAAATAACCGAGTTTCTATGAACTACTAAAAATAAATGCTATCTAAGATAGATCGGTTATTCCTGATGAATGATTCTAATTTTTACTCTCCTATTTTAATATTTATTTGAGGGCAGCAAACCAGATTAAACCAAACAAAAATGGTTCAATAACTATCGAACGAAGTTATTGAATTAAATATTCTTTGATTTAAGTAGGTAGGCGTGAATAAACCTCACTATGTAACGAAATGTTGATGCACCTCATACCCTTGAGATTGCTTTCGGTGCGCAATGCGGAGCAAACCTTCCACTCCGTTCCAGTCGCAATGACTTAATTGTAAAATTTTCCACCTACCTACTTATTTATCGCGGTTTTTATTAAGATAGACTACAGCAATATAAGTAAGTAAACCAATTGAGTAATATAGTTTTGTTTCTACCTAGTCTACCTTGAGAGCAAACCGATATAAGTATTCGCAGTAAAAAAAACGAATGAATATTCCTAACCCAGATACTCCTCTGTATAATCATACTCTCCCTACAATTGAGCAATGGCTCAAAGAAATGGGTTGCCAGCAAAATTCCGAACAACTACATTGTTGGTTGGTCAAACGACCTAATTGGAAAGCAGAATTGTTGCTTGATATCGATCAACTTACTGTGCGTTATGTTGAAGCTGGTATAGATAGAACAGATATTCAACGCTCTTTTAAATATTCTTTAAGTCGCAGAGACCTAGAAGAAGCTATTTTTTCAGGGCCTTAGTTTAAATGTAACTAGGCCAAAATAACTTAGGTATCAAATTTTGCCAAATCTGCGATCGCGTTGCTGATAAGCAGACAGAGCACGATGGAATTCTGGGCGGTTGAAATCTGGCCAAAAAGTCTCAGTGACATAAATTTCAGAATAAGCCATTTGCCACAATAAGAAATTACTAATTCGCATTTCCCCACTGGTACGAATTAATAGATCTGGGTGAGAAATTCCGGCAGTATAAAGATAGTTTTCAAATAGTGATTCATCTATCTCTTCTGGTTTTAGCAAACCTTTTTGTACTTGAGTAGCTATTTCTCGGCAGGCTTGTATAATTTCCTGACGTCCCCCATAATTAGTAGCTACGGTAAACTTAATTCCCTGATTTTGTTTGGTAATTTCCATTGACTCCTTAATCTCAGCTTGTAAGGATAAAGGCAAAGAACTTAAATTACCAACAAATCTAATCTGAACATCTTCTGCCACCATCTCTTGAAGTTCTTGATGCAGAACTCTTTCAAATAAAGTCATTAAAAAATTAACTTCTTCAAGTGGCCTTCCCCAATTTTCACTAGAAAAAGCATAGGCGGTTAAAGCTTCTATACCCCAATCTCTGCTACAACGCAGTAGCTCCTTAAGTGCCTCAACTCCACGTCTATGACCCATAATTCTAGGTAAACCACGCCTTTTGGCCCAACGACCATTCCCATCCATGATTACAGCCACGTGCTGAGGTAGCCTTTCTGCTTCTAGGTCAACAGGTAGGTCTTGTAAGCAAGTTCCTTGATTCATCTTTTTTTTCGAGAGGCTGATGGACTTTGACGGAACATCCATGAAATTAGTTGCGATCCTTTCAATCCTATTTGACGTCCCATACTAACTATAGGGATGGATTTTGCACTTTTTTCAGTGCCAGAGAGAAACAAACGTTCCTCTAGTAATTCTTTAAGTTTATTGCTAGTTAAGGGTCTATTCAAGATTCCTTTTTCAGCTAAGGATATTGAACCTGTTTCTTCAGATACCACTATGCAAAGACATTTTTCCACTTGTTCTGTAATTCCCATAGCAGCTCTATGACGAGTTCCTAGTTGTCTAGAAGCTATTCTTTCGGACAGCGGTAGAATGACACCAGCCGATATAATTTGGTTATCTCGGATGAGCATTGCTCCATCGTGTAATAAAGTTTTTGGCTGAAATATTGTTTGTATTAATTCTTTAGAAAGTTGAGCATTTAACTTTACACCAGGCACAGAAAAATCACGCTCATCTATTGGTCCATTCGTTTCTACAATTAACAAAGCACCGATACGATTTTGAGAAAGCTGTTTAATGGCTTCCACAATTTCATCAATAATGTTATCTGATTCAGGTAGGTCTCTGCGATCGCCTCCGAACATTTGCAGAATTTCTCCCTGTCCTAGCTGTTCGAGAAACCTACGGAATTCTGATTGTAATATTACTGCCATTGATACAGCAGAGCCAATAACCAGGCTGTTGAGGGCGAAACTCAATAGTCTTAAACCTGCCCAATGACTTGAAGCCGAAGCCAGCATCAAGACTATAAACCCTCTTACCATCCATAATGTGCGACGTTCCCCGATGATGACTAGCACCATGTAGATTAGGGCCAAAACTAGTCCAATATCGAGACTATGAACTAATAAAGACCTAATCAAGCCTGGGTCATTACCAAGACCCGATTTCATTGAACTTTAATTTTTAATATAACGTCAACTTTTTTTATATTATCGGTTTTGTATAGGGATTTTACTCAAACAGATTAAAAATCAAACTATCTGTTAACGATTGGTTTGATTTTTTAATCTTTCTTTCTATTTTCTTAGCTTTCCGGTTACCTATGCAATATTATCTTTAGTCATAGCTAGTCGTTCTGGCAAACTATCTTGCCTGAGCAAATCTTGGTAAGTTTCCCTTTGTATAATTACATTTACTTCATTGTTGCTAACCAAAACTGCTGCTGGACGTGGTAAACGATTATAGTTAGAAGCCATACTATAGTTATAAGCACCTGTATCCATAACTACCAAGCAATCTCCTGGTTTAGTTACTGGTAACATTGCATTTTTGACCAGAACATCTCCAGACTCACAATGCTTACCAGCAATAGTCACAGTTTCTGTTAGAGATTCAGACAATCTATTCGCCACAACCACTCGATAAACTGATTCATAAGTGATTGGACGGGGATTATCTGACATTCCCCCATCTACCGATATATAAGTTCTAATTTCTGGAATTTGTTTTTGAGACCCTACAGTATAAGCTGTAACACAAGCTGGACCTATTATTGAACGTCCTGGTTCACATAATAGTTTGGGTAAGGGCAACTGTCTTTCTTGACAAACATCCACCACTGCCTTACTAATGATTTGAATCCAAGCCTCAATACTAGGAGGATCGTCTGCTTCAGTATAACGGATTCCTAAGCCACCACCAACATTAATTTCTTGGATTGGTAGATTATAGGCCATAGCTGTTGTCATGGCATCTACCATCACATTTGCTAAGTCTTGGTGGGGTTGGACTTCAAATATTTGAGAACCTATGTGAGCATGAAGACCTATTAATGATATTAATGGCTGCTGAGTTAAGAAGGTAAAAACATCATTTAATTGATTGGGGTCAAATCCAAATTTACTATCTAGATGACCTGTACGAATATATTCGTGAGTATGACATTCAATACCTGGGGTAAACCTCAGCATTATTTTTATGGGAGCCTGTAGCTGAGATTTTTGTTCGTTGGTTAAATTAGCTAATGTTTTTAATTCTAGCCAATTATCAACCACAATGATACAGCCTGTTTCGATGGCTAGAATTAATTCTGCCTCCGATTTATTGTTGCCATGAAAGTATATTTTTTCTGGCTTAACACCTGCTTGGAGGGCAGTGTATAATTCACCTCCAGAAACAACATCTATTCCCAAATCCTCGGAACCACAGATTGCACATACTGCAAGACAACTCCAGGCTTTAGAAGCATATAGTACCAAAGATTCCCCTGGGTAGTAATTTGTCAAAGCATCTCGATACTGACGACAGGCTGTTCTCAGGGTATATTCGTCCAATATATATAAAGGTGAGCCAAATTTCTCTACCAAGCTGGTGACATCCCAACCACCTATCTCTAAATGGTCCAGACTGTTAACTTTAGCGGTTAGTGGTAAAAGTTCTTGATTTGGGGAAATTTTTTTATCACATTCTGTCGATTTTGGCAAATATTGAAGTCCAGAGTTTATGGTTGTTACTGATTTGGTTGATACCATTTTTTTATAACTGAGTTATCCTTTGGTGGTCTGATAAATAGAATTTATTTTAGTTTACTGATTTATTATTGATTTTTTATCTAAAATTTATACTGTCATCTCTATGGCCACTATAATTATTAAACCAATGAGTTCAGAAGATATTTCAGCAGTGGTGGAGCTGGATAGAATTTGTTTTGGTGGACTCTGGAGTGCGGAAGGCTATCGCCGAGAATTAGAAAGTCCTAATAGCGATTTGTTAGTTTTACTCAGCAGTCAAACCAGTCAAAATATGGATGCTCAAAAATTTTCCATCTCATCAGATATGGTTTGTAATAGTTTATCTGTAGTGGGAATTGGTTGTCTATGGGCAATATTGGAGGAGGCACATATTACAATTCTGGGAATTCATCCCCATTACCAACGCCAAGGTTTGGGTAAGCTATTGCTATACGTATTAATGAGGTCGGCTTGGGAAAGAGGTTTAGAGCGAGCTACTTTAGAAGTTGCAGCATCAAATACTGCTGCATTGTCTTTATATCATAAATTTGGATTTGAACGGGTGGGTTGTCGTCGAGGATATTATCAGCAAACTGGGGAAGATGCTCTAATTCTCTGGCGGGGCCATTTGCATTATCCGGAATTTGAGCGGACTTTAGCTGAATGGTACGGACAAGTGAGCGATCGACTCCAAGGCTGTGAAGTTAGGCTTTAGCTATATCAAGTCTAAATTAAGGACTCAACCGTTTCGCAAAAGTCACCGAAAAACTGGGTCTGAAGCCTCGCCCTTTGAGGGCGACTTTTGATTTGATTTGATACCCACAAATATGCTATAATATTAGAATTTGAAAACAACAATAATGAAAGCTAGATACAAATATCGAATTTATCCAACAGTTGGACAAAAACACCGAGAGCGCAAAGCTATTTGGTTCTGTCCGTGTAGTCTGGAACGATAGTTTAGCTTGTTGTCAGGAAAAGTATACTTCAGGCCAGAAAAAACCAAGTAATTCCGAACTGCAAAAACTATTTATTACTCAAGCTAAAAAGACAATTGATAGAGAATGGTTGTCAGAAGTTTCTGTTGTAGCATTGCAACAATCTTTAAATGATTTAAACCGTAGGGGTAATTCATGAATTACCCCTACCAAAACTTTTTTAGTTCAACCAAGGGTAAGAGAAAAGGTAAAGCGATTAAACCTCCAAGATTCAAAAAGCGAAGGTCAAGACAAACTGCTAGGTTTACCTTAAGAGGTTTTCAACTAGATCAAGACAAAGTATATTTAGCAAAAATAGGCTCTTTCAAGGTGGTTTGGTCAAGACCAATGCCAGGAAAACCATCATCAGTAACAGTCATCAAAGATTCAGCCAATAGATACTTTCTCAGTTTTGTCGTAGAAATTCTACCGCAAATACTACCAAAATCTAGCAATTCAGTAGGCATAGATTTAGGCATTTCTACTTTTGCCACATTCAGCAACGGTCAAAAAGTAGATGCACCAAAACTATTAAAAAAACGAATTAAAAAGTATCGAAAATTAAGTAAATCATTATCTAAGAAAACTCAAGGTTCTAAACGGTACGAAAAAGCCAGACTCAAGGTGGCTAAGTTTCATAGTAAATTAAAAGATACTAGAACCGATTTTATGCATAAGTTATCCACTGAAATAATTCGTGAAAACCAAACGATTATTCTGGAAGATTTAAACGTTTTTATTTTCGTGATGAAATTTGGAGGGAAAGGAGCTAAGAGGATGGAACGATTGTTTTTCTTCAGATGCAATAATGTTTTGGTGGGCAGCTTCAACAGTTTCAAATATACTTAAAATATAGTGGGTTAACTTTGCACTAAACTATGCCAACTGCATCTAAGGTTAATTCTAAATAATATTTTACATTTTCTGAAAACAAACAAAAAATCAATTCAATCATCCAAGTCTAAAACCCGATATATAATCAAAACTCATAGCCGAGAAATCAAAATCAGATCGTTTGTCAGTAAAAAGTAATCCTTAATACCATTAAAGGTAGCTACGAAAAAGTATATAACGTTAAACTGTCTAGATATTAAAGATAGCAAAGATACCAAATATACCAAATAAATAAATAATTAGTGTTTAAGTAGTTTGGTAAGAAATGTTATCCACCGAAAAGATGATGATTGGCCTGTAAAATTGCTATAGCAAAACTAATTTAGATTTTGACAAGCATCTGAGCCAGAAACAGCTAAAACTAAGAAATAGTTTTAATATAAATGTAACGCTAGAATAACAGTATGAGCAGTATGAGCAAGTGTAGGTGGTAAGAATTAACTATGTTTGAACGCTTCACAGAAAAAGCAATCAAAGTCATTATGTTGGCCCAAGAAGAAGCTCGCCGCTTGGGACACAACTTTGTCGGTACAGAACAAATTCTTCTCGGACTAATTGGAGAAGGGACAGGGGTCGCGGCCAAAGTACTGAAATCCATGGGCGTTAATCTCAAAGACGCTAGGATTGAAGTAGAAAAAATTATTGGTCGGGGCTCGGGTTTTGTGGCAGTAGAAATTCCTTTTACTCCCAGAGCGAAAAGGGTTCTAGAACTATCCTTGGAGGAAGCACGCCAATTAGGACACAACTATATCGGTACAGAGCATCTGCTTCTGGGTCTGATCCGAGAAGGTGAAGGTGTCGCAGCAAGAGTGCTGGAAAACTTGGGGGTAGACCTCTCGAAAGTACGGACTCAGGTGATTCGGATGCTTGGTGAAACAGCAGAAGTTACTGCTGGGGGAGGTGGTGGACGAACTAAAACTCCCACCCTGGATGAGTTTGGTTCTAATCTGACTCAAATGGCATCTGAAGGCAAGCTTGACCCTGTGGTCGGACGGCAAAAGGAAATTGAACGAGTCATTCAAATCCTGGGCCGTAGAACTAAGAATAATCCTGTTCTAATTGGGGAACCAGGGGTCGGAAAAACGGCCATTGCTGAAGGGCTGGCTCAACGTATTGCTAATAATGATATACCGGATATTCTAGAGGAAAAACGAGTTGTTACTCTGGACATCGGTCTATTGGTGGCTGGAACTAAATACCGGGGAGAATTTGAAGAACGTCTTAAGAAAATTATGGATGAAATCCGTTCTGCGGGTAATGTCATCCTGGTGATAGATGAGGTTCATACTCTAATCGGAGCTGGTGCAGCAGAAGGGGCAATTGATGCAGCTAATATCCTGAAGCCAGCTTTGGCCCGTGGGGAGTTACAGTGCATAGGGGCAACTACCCTTGATGAGTACCGCAAACACATTGAACGAGATGCAGCTCTAGAACGTCGCTTCCAACCCGTAATGGTCGGGGAACCTTCCGTTGATGAAACTATCGAAATATTATACGGCTTAAGGGAGCGTTACGAGCAACACCATAAATTAAAAATTTTGGATACGGCTGTCGAAGCAGCAGCTAAATTATCAGACCGCTATATTAGCGATCGCTTTTTACCAGATAAAGCTATTGACCTAATAGATGAGGCTGGCTCTCGTGTGCGTTTGATTAACTCTCAACTTCCTCCAGCAGCAAAAGAGTTGGACAAAGAATTGCGTCGGGTTCTCAAAGAAAAGGATGAGGCGGTACGGTCTCAAGATTTTGATAAGGCCGGAGAGTTGCGCGATCGCGAGATGGAAATTAAATCGGAAATTCGCACGATCGCCCAAAATAAAAAGACTGATTCGCCCACTGAAGATAATTCTCCAGTGGTAACAGAAGAGGATATTGCCCATATTGTGGCAAGTTGGACTGGTGTTCCAGTTAGTAAGCTGACAGAATCTGAATCTGAGAAGTTACTACACATGGAAGACACTCTGCACCAACGTTTGATTGGTCAGGAAGAGGCTGTTAAGGCAGTTTCTCGTGCTATTCGTCGGGCCAGAGTGGGATTGAAAAATCCCAACCGACCTATTGCTAGCTTTATTTTCTCTGGACCAACTGGGGTTGGTAAGACAGAATTGACTAAGGCTCTGGCTACATATTTCTTCGGGTCTGAGGAAGCGATGATTCGCTTGGATATGTCCGAATATATGGAACGTCACACTGTTTCTAAATTAATTGGTTCGCCTCCTGGTTATGTGGGTTATAACGAGGGCGGTCAGTTAACTGAGGCGGTTCGTCGTCGCCCATATACTGTGGTGCTATTCGATGAAATTGAAAAGGCGCACCCAGATGTCTTCAATATGCTGTTGCAAATTTTGGAAGATGGACGTCTGACTGATGCTAAGGGTCGCACGGTGGACTTCAAGAATACCTTGATTATTATGACCTCTAATATCGGTTCTAAGGTAATCGAGAAAGGTGGCGGTGGTTTAGGTTTCGAGTTCTCTGAGAATGAGGCTGATGCTCAGTATAACCGGATTCGCAATTTGGTTAATGAAGAACTGAAGCAATATTTCCGTCCAGAATTCCTCAACCGTCTGGATGAGATTATTGTCTTCCGTCAGTTGACTAAGGATGAGGTGAAGGAAATTGCTGTTATTCTCCTGAATGAGGTCTTTAATCGCTTGAATGAGAAAGGCATCCGCTTAGAGATTACCGATCGCTTTAATGAGCGGTTGGTTGAGGAGGGTTATAATCCTAGTTATGGGGCGCGACCTTTACGTCGGGCAATTATGCGTTTGCTTGAGGATAGTTTGGCTGAGGAAATTCTTTCTGGCAAAATTGGTGAGGGCGATACTGCCGTTGTTGATGTTGCAGAGGATGGTCAGATTAAGGTTACTCAAGGTGAAAAGCGAGAGTTGTTGCCTCAGGGAGCTGAGTAGCATTTACTCTCATTTCCAATAGAAAGTAAATATTTAATTGAAAAACGGCAGGGAGTTTAAACTTTCTGCCGTTTTTAAGTGTTATTTAATTTTATTTAATTATAATTTTTCAGGCGATGGCTAAGGTGTAATCAATTGTTCTTACTTTTTTGACGTTTTAGAACAGCACCAAAACCTAATGCTGTTAATGAGCCTAAGATTGTTATAGGTTCTGGGACTTCCGTTGCGTCTGGAGCTATTACTCCTGCTACATAAGTAGAAGAATCAGTTGATAGGCTGATTGTTTTCCGAAAACGATCAATACCATTACCATAGCCAGCCAGGTTTGCTCCGCGATTAGAACGGGCTAAGGTAATAAAGTAGTTTGGAAAATCACCTCCAGCCAGGCTCTCAAATTGCAAAATACCATTAGGAAAAGCAACATTTAACTGATTTCCATCAGTTGAGACTGCTTGAAAAGGGTTTGCATCAGAGTTAGTTTCAGTGAAAGTAAATCCACTACCATCGATACCATCAGTCACATTCACATTCCAGGAAGCTAGGTTATCTCCAGTTAAGGCACCAATTGTACCATCAGTAGTAATTGTTCCACTAGCTTTAAACCCATCTCCAAAATCTAGAGGAGTCAAGTTAAAAGTCATAGCTTCTACAGCTTTATTAAAACCCATACCAAGGATAGCAACAGTTAAGGATGTAGCTAAGGATAAACTTTTTACGGTAGTAGACCGTAAAAAGTTGTTTATTGCATTTTCTGTTTCTACTTGATTGCCGATCATTATTGTTT
>JBARXI010000061.1:0-1990 GCA_049647275.1 Microcoleaceae cyanobacterium | reverse complement strand
TTCTAATTATGTATAGTGGTTGTCATCAAATTTCTCATATTTCTGAAGATAAATCTGCTTTGACAGTGCCTGTAATGTTACTACTGAATTGCTTACCTTTTGTTTTAATCAACTAGAGTCTAAAAATCAAGTCATACCATTTGGAAAAAAGATTGCTACAAGTAAGTAAGTAGGTTTTAGGTGGTAGGTAGTAGGTAGTAAATATGAATACCAAACTGGAAAAAAGTAAGCTACAAATTTTGAGGCTGTTGGTAGGAGCTTAGTCCGATCGCTATCGGATTGGCGACCTATAAAAATACGGTCACTACGGCCTATAATACTATTTATTTAAGAGGTTTATCCTTAAGCTTTTTGTCTAGATTACAGCTATTTTAGTTTCAAAATGACAAATATGAGGCTTGATTTAGACATGGTATTTTGCCTCGCACTCTCACAGACATCCAAATCAAATCTAGAAATCACTCAAGCTTATTTTTCAGCAATTAACAACTAACAATTTTCATGGCTGCGACAGCCGAATGCAAGTGCATGACAAACGGAAAACAATTAATAATTATCGCTCGCCGGAGTATTAATAATTGAGCGGAGACTATCTCCCTAGACATACGCCACTCAATTATTCATTATTAGGAGAGGCTTTAAAATTTAATTATTTAATTATTAATTATTCGGTAACATTAATTATTGGGTAAAATTGATTTTGAGCGATAAATTTTCCAGAATATTAAATATTTTTATCCAAACCGAGAAAAATTATTAGTCAGTAGTTAGACAAAATTAATCAGACATACCCTAAAGCTAAAAAGCCTCTTTTGTAAACATTAAAGGGAAGAAAATTAGGTAATTAATTTTGCCTAGGCACTTAATATGAATAAATGCAGCTATCCCTCTTGTTTCAAATCTCCCTCTTCCCAAATCTGGAGTTGTCTTTCTGCAGCAATAAAATTGTTGATTGATTTGGGTGGATAAACAAAGTGGTCATAGGCAAGAGCCATCTGTCTAGCTGCTTCGAGATAGGAAACTTGTCCTATTCCTGTACCCAATCCCGGACAGGTAACAATTTTAATTTGTTGCTCTTGCTGACGGTTATGGCGTCGGACTTCGAGCAACATTGCCCACATTGCCACATAAGGAATATCAGTGCCAGCAATAGACATTGGTACACGCATGGTGGGAGTATGAGCAAGAAAGGGATGCTGAGGATGACCTGTTTTGACTATTGTAGATGTACCCACTGGTTGTTCGCCCAGATATTCATCTAAAATTTTTTGCTGAACGGAAGTCATTAAAGAATCACCAAAGTATTTAATAATTGCAGCATCCATACCACCATCCATAAGTCCAAAAGAATTAGCTGGGCTGACTAAACAGTCATATTCTGGCACTGCCTCAAAATAGTTATTGATGATTTCCACATTTGGTAAATAATGGAAATTTTCTTCAAAAGCATTAGACAAAAGTGGGTTAGGAGCGACTAAAATAAGCTTCATATTCTTGGTTTTTAAAAAATCACAACTGGGGTATAGGTTACTTTTCACTTTTTTTTTCAATACCCTCTATAGAACCCATTTAGTATCTTTCTCAATGCTTTCGTTTTTTTAGTTAGGAGACAAGAAACAGGAGGGAAGCAGGGCTATTTCATTCTAAACTGTGCCATGTTATGTATTTACGAAAATACCTTATTTATAGCTCTAGACAATTTATCTTTCCCTATCTGAAAGTAAGTAAATTCATTAGTAAAATCTAGAATGAAATGACCCTGGGAGGGAAGAGGGAAGAGGCAAGAGGCAAGAAAGAAAAAATCCACAAACAGAGCAGATTTTTTCCTCAAAATTGATGCGCGATCAGACTTAACTATAATAATTATATATAGCAATCCTAAATGATTTGTGAAAAATTTAGATGTATTTATTTTGTCTTCTACCTACCACCTAATACCTAACACCTACCACCTACCACCACCAAAAATTTATAACTGAAATAGGATTGC
>JBARXI010000060.1:0-6126 GCA_049647275.1 Microcoleaceae cyanobacterium | reverse complement strand
GAGATACGCGAGAAAATTATTCATTAGACATCTCCAGAAAAGAGGGAGTAGGGAGTAGGGGTGGTTCGCGTTTGCGACAGCATTCCGGAGGAAACCACCCGTACAGGAGTAGGGGGAAAGAATTGATGATTTATGTGCGATAATTGATTTTATTGTTTATTATCGGAGATGTCTATTATTCGGGTCGGCTTTAAACCTGAATTATTTAATTATTAATTATTAATTATTAATTATTCGGTAATACTAATTTGATAAAATATTGCTACAGTCACGGCACAGCGGTGCGACCCCCTAATAACAAATCTCACGCATTTTTGCTACATCTTCTTGAGAGCGGGGAGCGGGGAAATAACGAATTTAAGATATATTTACTTCATGCCTATAATTGCTACAAACATTACTGAAGCTTACTTATTACTGAATAACTGAAGTGTTCAATAAGTCTAGCATTATTTTTAGGAATTGGTATAAAGGGTTTGCATTTTTGCTCTACTTGGGGAGACCCCAAGACCGCACCCCATCACCGCGTCGGCGACAGACGGGAAGTGGTCGCGCATGCTGGCGCACAACTGGGCTCTTTGCTGGCGCACAACTGGGCTCTTCGGCTAGCCTCTTACAGAGGAGCTTTAGCTATCGCCGACTTGAATTGCGAAGCGAACCGTAGGCTGGGATGACGAAGTTTGCGAGCCATATCCAATCAACCAAGAGAGGGAAAAGGGAACTATTGATATAGGAATATGAAATGATTCGTGAAATAAATGGGTTACTTTAAGGCACGAGGCAGATGGCAGAATGGAAGGGAGAAGGAGGAAGTTTTTCAGAAGTCTAGGAATTTTACAAATGATTTAGGATTACTATAGAGTAAAAAGAAAGATAAGCATATAAAAAAAGGGGGGGAAAGTTTGATATTTACAATATCTTTGAAGCATAAAATTTTATAATATAGGCAGAAAAGACGGATTTAAGATGTAACTATCTTTTTTGATTTTGGGATAAAGTGATTCGATCAAATTGGTATTAGGTTCTGTTCGATAGTTTTTTGCTAATGATTCTTCTTGTAAATTATGTGGTTTTTAATGCTACTTTTTGAAGTTGAGAATGTAGGATATAAATGAAAATTTCAGAGACTATTAGTAAACTCAAGATAAATCAATTTTTCAAGTTGCACTGACAAATCTGTTTTAATATTTTAAAGAAATTTGTATATTATGACCGATAAACCTACAGACTATGCTGCTATTATCCGCGCTACAGGAAAACAATTACCATCACTTCCAGAGTGGCTAACAACAGGCTCAACAATTTATTCGAGTGAATATGGAATAGGTCAGATTACCGCAGTATTAGGTAAACGTTTAATAGTAGATTTTCTGGAAAATCCTACCCCTATACATTTTCCTGATTGGCAAACAGCAGTTAACAATAATCAAATTTGCCCAAGAAATAATCTCAAGACAAACTTATCAAAACTCCCGAAAAATTCACAGATCAACTTATCCCAAATAGAAGCTATTCCCAGACCAGTATTTCGAGCAATCGCTCAAGAATTTATAGGTAAATTAGTAGCTATAGATAACAGCCAACCCACCCTCGGCAAACTCCATCCTTTACCAAAAAATTTGCCAAAAGCTTTACAAAAAGCCCTAACTAAACAAAAAATTACCCAACTCTACGAACATCAAATCGAAGCATTAACAGCACTGAGAAAAGGGTCAGACATTAGCATTTTCACCCCTACAGCTTCCGGCAAAACTCTCTGTTACAACTTAGCAGTTTTAGAATCATGTTTACAACAACCCAAAACTACAGCTTTATATATTTTCCCCCTCAAAGCATTAGCATTAGACCAAATCCAAAAACTAGAAAAATTAGTCTCGACATTTCCGTCTAACTTAATCAAAATTGGATTAATGACAGGTGACACTTCCCAGGAAAACAGGAAACATTTATTTATCCCAAATCCGCCAAATATTTTAGGAATGAGTCCAGATTTATTGCACTATCAACTATACAAAATCAGAAGTCGAAATGGAGAAGGATGGCGACAATTTTTGCGAAATCTCCATTACATAGTTATAGACGAATCTCATACTTATATAGGTGCATTCGGCGCTCATTTCGCTAACTTAATGCGTCGCTTGAAAATGGCAGTAGAGCGAGTGGGAGGAAACTCAGAAAAACTGCAATTCATCTTCAGCTCCGCCACTATTGGCAACCCCGCAGAAATGGCAATGCGATTTTCTGACCGCACCGACCAACCCGAAAGACTTCATCTCATCTCAAAAAGCGGTGCCGATAATGCAGGTAGAACAATTTTATGTCTGCAACCTAGCGATGTTGCTAACCCCGATGCTTGTAAAATAATTCTGTCGTGGTTACGTCATGATTTGAGTGGAATAGTATTTTGTAATTCTCGCACGGCAGTTAAAAAACTTCTTGGAATAATTAAGCGGGTAGCTGATAAAAATGGAGAAAGTTATTTAGCCGATCGAGTAGCAATTTTTTATGGCTCTTTACGGCTTGATAGACGACAGGATATTATCCAAAAATTGCAGACTAGGATGATAAAAGTTATCCTATCTACTTCTGCATTAGAAGCCGGAATTGATTTGCCCGAACTTGATTGTTGTTTAGTGCGAGGTTATCCAGGGAGCTTAATGTCTTGGTGGCAAAGAATAGGTAGAGCCGGGCGTCGAAATCCTGGGTTAGTTATCTTCTTACCAGTAGCTCAAAATCCCCTAGATAATTTTTATGGCACTAAACCAGACCTATTATTAAATGGCGAGGTTGAAAGTGCTGCTTTTAATCAAAATTACCCAACAATTTTGGGCAAACATTTAGAATGTAGTTGTGTCGAAAGTGGTGTACCTTTAGGTGAAATAAAAGACCGTTTTGGAGAGGTAGCCGGAGCAATTGCAGATAGTCTTTTACAACAAGAAAAAATTTATATTACTAAGTTTTCTCAACTTTGGGGGCGCGGTTATCCTCATAGAAATGTTAATATTCGCGGTCATGCTCAAAATGATGTGGAGTTGCTTAATATTAATAGTGGAGAAGTCTTTGAAAAGATGCAACTGAGTACGGCGCATTGCGAAGTATTTCCTGGGGCAATTTATTTAGCTCAAAATTATGATGGAGAGTTGATAACTTATCGTTCTGAAAGTCTTGATTTAGAGCGAAAGCAAGCTTTTTTGAAACCTTTAGGCAAAAATTATAATTTAGAAACTCAACCAAAAACTCATTTAATTATTAAAGAAATTGAGCAGTTAGCGGAACACAAAATAATTCAAACTAATATTCAACATGGGAGGCTAAGATTAAGTTTAATTTGGGGAGAGGTTATGTTTTCGGTGACTGGTTATCAATTATTAGCTACTGAATATCAGAAAGATGTAAAAATTACTAAAGTGACAGATGAAGCTAATTTTGAAAATCCCTATTCAACTCAATATCAAACCCCAGTAGTTAAGGTAGAAATAAATTCAGCCCTCGGCAATGAATTACAGGAGCAGATGAAACAAATTAAGCAAAAAATTAAGGCAGATAATCATGGCATGATTCCCAATAATTTAAGAGATTTATGGAGTTGTAATCCTGATTTTATTGGATTGCATAGTATGGGGCATCAGATTAGATTTGCTACGCCCTTAGTTGTATTAAGCTCCAGTCAGGATGTGGAGTGGTTTGTTGATCGAGAAGCAGGGCAAACTGTTGGTTATTTTTTTGATACTTGTGATGGTGGAAATGGAGCGAGTGAGGCAATTTTTAATCAACTGTTGAAGTTTGCCCAGAAAGCTACAGCATTGGCAAAAAATTGTGATTGTGAATCGGGTTGCCCTCGCTGTTTAATTCACCATAGTTGCCCTCAGCAAAATCAGGGATTATCTAAAGATTTAGGATTGTTTTTATTAGAGGCAATCGCTGGTAGTAACTCTTGTTGAATCCGATCATATCTGAAGCTATGGCGATAGGAATCTTCTCCTACTACATCCCTGGCAAAACAATAATCTGTTATATATAGCAATCCTATTTTAGTTGTAATATTTTACTGGTAGGGGCGAATGGCCATTCGCCCGTACAGGAGTCAGGTAGGGGAGCAGTCGGATTGGCGACCTCGAGGAGTCAGGAGTCAGAATTTTAAAGGTTTTCAATTAATATTAACTGTTATAAAAATTTTCACAACCTATTTAAGATTGGTATAGTCGTTTCAAATAAAAATGAGACGGCTATATCCCTGATTTTAAAGGATTATATTAAGGTTAAGTGTCTCAATCTTAACTGGAATGACTATAGCTTCGATTAAAGCATAAGAAAAAGCACATTTCGGACAGTTAAAATACCATCGAAAGTCTCCTGGATTCGACTGTGCTTCGTTACAGGAAGTAAGCTGATTCAGGATGCTTTTTTTCCATAAAAATAGCTGATTAACTTTAGGGAGTGAGTAAACTTATTCGTAGATAATAACATCAGGTATGATAAATAATATAAATACAGCCATTGCTGTAATTAAAGCACCCCAACCTTGGGTCATAATTTTCTCTGAAAAGTCAGAAACTATTATCGTTCCATGCACAAACTAAATTATAAATCCAAATACTAATTTTAGTACTGAGGCAACTAAAAAGATGTTAACGCCCTTAAGAAAAAGCTGCTTAATTTCATTCTTGTTTAAATAAGTTGTTTCTGGTTTTCCATTTTTATATCCCCCTCGCCTTTAACTTTTACTATATATTAATCTTGACATTTTTCCGACGTTGCCCATGGTGCGACAACGCGAGATTGTTATTATTCTAGGTCTTCTTCTACACTTCGTGCAGCAATAGCTCCCTGAGCTACTGCTGTTGCAACACAAGGGTCTCTATAATTTGTTACATCTCCAGCAACGTAAATATTTGGAATTGATGTACGCAGAAATTTATCACTTTTGATATATCCTCCTTGAGTTAGTTCGAGGAGACCTATTTTGCCTCGATCAAACAGTTGAACTACATCTTCTACATTTGGCGCAAAACCCATCCGAAAACAAATATAGTTAACAACTAACTCTTGTTCAGGGTTGTTTCCTTCTTTGAAAAAGATATGAATATTATCTCCTTGTAGTTTGAATTTTTGGATCGGCGATGGTTTATGCATAGTTATTTTACCAGATTCAATTTGCTGGCAAACACCTTTTTGGTTCATTGTAAACCCTCCCATTTCGGAGCGAACAAACAAGTGAAGATGTTTAGCGGTATCTGCCAATATTCTTGCTGTTCCTAGTCCATTGTCGCCACCCCCAACTACAGCAACTGTTTTTCCGTGAACTATAGGAGTAGCACCGGGATTAAAACAGACATTTGGTGATGATAATAGTTCGTGACTTCCTGGAACTGATTTTATAGTTTCGTATCCTTTATATCTTTGACCTGTGGCAATAACTATAGATTTGGCGGTAATTTCATGTGTTTCAGTGGAAATCTGAAAATTTTCTCCACGGGTAATACTTTTTAACTTAGAATCAAATAGGGTAGGGATAACTTCTAACTCAATATGTCGAGTAAATTGTGTGGCTAATTCCATTCCAGTGCGCCCGGGCATTCCCAAATACCATGTATTGTGAAATGGACTAATTGTTTGCAAACCTCCGAGTTGTTTGTTTTTTTCAATGATAATTGGGGAAAATTTGAGGTTTTTCAACCAGAGGGCACAAGACATACCAGCAGGTCCACCTCCAATCACGGCAACAACTTTATTCATTTAGTTAAATCTCCTTTTACTGTGGTTTAAATCATTTCAATTTTACAGCAATAAAAAATTAATTTTTGCTTTTGAATAAATACATTGGCTAGTACAAGTTTCATCAATTCTTACTGCTACAAGTCCTGGTATTTTATCTTCTAATTGCTCGTAAATCCATTTAGCGATCGCTTCACTGGTAGGATTAATTAAGCCTGTAGTTTCATTTAAGTGATAATGGTCTAAATAATCATCAAGTAGGGGTTTTAGATATTTTTTTATATCTCCATAATCCATAATCATACCCTGCTTTGCACCAGAATTTTCTAATTTATTACCAGAAACATAAATAACACCCCGCCAAGAATGACCGTGTAATCTTGCGCATTTCCCATCATGATTAGGTAGTTG
>JBARXI010000059.1:0-4144 GCA_049647275.1 Microcoleaceae cyanobacterium | reverse complement strand
GGTTAAGTAGGTAGACATTAATCAACCTGAAAACCACCCAGAGGAAACTCCAGCCCGAAATAACTTTTCCACAGATAAGTTTTAACTGTTTGAAATCTTGAGTGCTATTTTACGGATAATTCCACTTATTTACTTACATTTAATTAATGATAATTTTTCAGTCTGGCAAATTGTCTGGAATTAATCCCCCTAGATTTCAGATAAAGTAGGGCAAATTTTAGTTATTAATAGTTTTCTAATTTATCTCTACTCAACCCTTGATAGTCAATAAATTTGTGAGATTTTTTTGCTAAATTTAACGATGATTTTTCAGCAGATCGAATTCTTCAGAATTAATTTTGCTAGACTCATATAAAGTTTGAGAAATTTCGGTCAAAGTTAATACTGAATGACCCTGATATCCATTCTGCTGTAACTTATCTTTTACCCCTCGTTCATGGTCAATAAATACAACAATATCTTTTACTACCAATCCCACTGATTTAAGTTTCTCTGCCCCCTCAATTACACTATTTCCACTAATCATAATATCATCTACCACTACAATTTTTTCCCCTGGTTGAAAATGCCCTTCAATTAATCGACCAGTGCCGTGTGCTTTTACTTCTTTTCGCGGAAATATCATCGGACGTTCTAGGCGTAAAGCTAAACCTGTGGCAGTAGGTAATGAACCATAAGGAATCCCTGCTATTCTATCAAATTCTAAGTTTTGAAGAATTTCCCCATAGGCAGTCACAATTTTATGGAATATTTGAGGAATTGAGATGATTTTTCGTAAGTCTATATAATAAGGAAAAGTAGCTCCCGATGCTTGTACATGGTCGCCAAAAATAATACAGCCAATGTCATAGAGTTGTAAGATTAAATCCCGGTGGGGTTCATGTTGTAAAAAACAAACATCTGGCAACCACAATTCACAAGTAGGGCTACCTTCAACTACCCGCAGGCGTTGTTCATTAATAGTATCTTTTAAGGTTTCAATGGCAGTATTAGAATGTTCAGCACTTAATAATTTTGGTGGGATTGGTAAGAGTAATCCTTCACCATTAATATTCAGTCCAGCAGCTAAAAGTTGAGTTAAGTCTTCTGGATTAACAATATCATTTTCTTCGGCTATATCTCCCTGAATTAGTATTAGTCTTTCTGGTGCAGCTTGTCTAATTCGAGCCAACATATCTGGCATTATTCCTACTTCTAAACCTAACTGTTCGGGAGTTGCCCAACTTTGAGCTTCTTGAACTAATTTGAGATAAAGAGGTTGTTCTCGATCGGGATATTCTTGTAATACTGCTGCAGAAGAATTTGCTGTAGCACAAAGTAGAAATATAGTTTTACCTGGATAAAGTAAAAAAGGTGCAACTAAATCAAGACCCGTATAGGGTGAAATGGTACAAGCATCTACTTGTAAATCTGTAAATATAGTTCTGGCAAATACTGTACTTGTGTTGAGGTCGCCGTGTTTAGCATCTAAGATAATTGGAATTTCGGAGGGAATAGCTTTTATGATTTGCTGAAGTAGTTGTAAACCTGGTATGCCAAAAGATTGATAATAGCCCAGAGAAAGTTTATAAGCACATACATATTTTTCGGTTTGAGTTATTAAAAAATGTAGCCACTCCCACCAATCTTGAACTAATTCTTGATTGTCTTTGTCTGGAGGGTTAATAAATAAGGATTTTGCTGGAATATTTTGATGCTCCACCTTGTTGGGTAAACTTTCTGGGTTTGGATCTAATTGAAGATAAAGTAGACTTTGATTTCGTTCTATACTGGTTAGCAGTTTATCAAAAAAATTCATAATTGTTTCTCCTTTTTTTTGTTATATATAGCAGTCGCCATTACTTTTGTTGACAGCTCAAAAGCTTAAATTTTAAACAACGTAAGATTTTTCCTTCTCTCCTAGATAACTAAACACCTTCTTTCTTTTCTCCTAGATAACTAATCTCCTAGATAACTATAGCAATCCTATTTCAGTTATAAATTTTTGGTGGTGGTAGGTGGTAGGTGTGAGGTATTAGGTGGTAGGTAGAAGACAAAATAAATACATCTAAATTTTTCACAAATCATTTAGGATTGCTATAATCGCCTAGATAACTAATTGCCTAGATAACTAAACGCCTTCTTCCTTCTGCTATAGCTAGGAACTATAAATAGGTTTTGAACAAAAGTTAGTTTGAGAAATTACATCTAAAACTTATAGCAATCCTAAATCATGTGCGATAATTTTATGGCTTCGGTTTTTCTCATTACCTGTTCCCTAAAGTCTACAATATCTCACAATTAAAATAAGATTGCTATAGCCTGATTTTCCTTGATATAGCTTTAGTATTCATCACCTATTTGAGATTTTTAGAGCTGTTTGTTTTTACGATCGCTATATAGCAATTCTCAAAAAGCGTGAGGTACAAAATTTTAGGTTTTAGCCAACAGACAACAGGCAATAGGAATAAAAAAGATAACTGTACCTCATAAAGGGTGAAAAACGCGATATTTATTTTAAATTCAGTGATATTCTCTTAAATTATAGAATACTTTCACAACAAAGTCATACTATCTATAATTGGATAATTTGGTTGATTTTTGAGCCAGATTTAAAATCATCAATTTTCTCCAAATTTTTGCGGGTTGATTTATCCAATTAATTGACAAAGATAAATCATAGTCGAGAGTAAAAAAAACACCCTCGGCTGTGGCACATTAAGAGAAATTAGTATATTTAATAATTTTTGAAAAAAAATAGTGAAAAATTAGTATTTTTTCAAAAATAAACTTGCCATAATTTTTGGCAAAAGTATATATAGCAATTCTCGCTCTTGGTGAAATACAGAATTTTGGGATTTTAGGCAACAGCTCCGGAAGGGAATAGGCAATAGGGAATAAGGAAAAAAAAATACTGTACCTCATAAAGGATGAGAACCGCTATATAGCAATCCTAAATCATTTCTCATAAATCAAAATACAGATAAAAAATCTGAGATACTCTTGCCTTCCGGAGCTTTTTCCTGTTGGTGAGATATTTTTACAAAGGTTAAAATAAAAATAGAACTGCTATATAGCAATCCTATTTTAGTTGTAATATTTTAGTGGTAGGGGTGATTTCCTACGGAATGCAAAGCATAACGTAAACGCGTTTGCGGAGCATTCCGTAGGAAAGTATGACCTTAGGAAATCACCCGTACAGGAGTCAGAATTCAGGAGTCACCGAGTCAGAATTCAAGAGGTTTTTAGTTAATATTGACTGTTATTATATCTATAGCATTTCTCGCTCTTGGTGAGATACAGAATTTTGGGATTTTAGGGAATAGGGAATAGGGAATAGGGAATAGGGAATAGAAAAAAAACTGTATTTCATAAAGGATGAGAACCGCTATATCACAACCTATTTAGGACTGCTATAGCTGAATTTATAATATTTCAGTCGCGATGTTTTCTACCAATTTGAAAAAAGAATGTTATGAATCATAAGGGAATTTAAAAGATTTTCCGTCATATATCTATTCTGTTGAAAAGAGATATTAACTCTAAGAAATGATATTTAAGCTATAAATTGCTGACTCGGTCCTCCTGACTCGGTGACTCTTATAAAAAGTCTAACTATTTGTAGCAAACATTGATAAAACTAGTATTCCACAGTTATGACGTTGCAAATTTATAATTTGTAGAGCCATTGACTTTACTCTTAGAGCACAATTATTAGAAGTTTTTGATGAGGGAAAAATCTCTAAATATAAACAACTACTTTTCCTTCTTCTTTAGCTTTGTATTTAGTCAAAGTTTGCAAAATTCCCCATGTAGCATCCATTATAGATTTAGCGATCGCTTCTTTATTTGTAAAAGCTTTCTTTCCTTCAGCATAGCTGCCTCCTTGCACTAATCTGTCTTGAGTAAAGCTATTGTGGTTGCTTCGAACTTCAATATCAGGGCTATTTCATTCTAAACTATGCCATATTATGTATTTACGAAAATAGGTTATTTATAGCTCTAGACAATTTATCTTTCCCTATCTGAAAGTAAGTAATACCAAATTCACGCAAAGGCTGTTACATTCCAATTTGTGATTTATTCCTACAGTTTAATACTTTATGGCTTGCATTCATTGTCAAAATTAAAGTTTTTTCCTCCATTTTTTGTCTGTTTATCTTTC
>JBARXI010000058.1:0-5590 GCA_049647275.1 Microcoleaceae cyanobacterium | reverse complement strand
ATGTTTGGGATAGCCAATCTTGTTCAGCTTGGTCATTAACTGTCACCAGATTGCCACCTTTATTTATTGCTTCTACCTTAGTATCTGTCCAAATACCAGGACTAGTTAAGCAATATTTGTGTCCATTGGCAGGATTCGTGGCATAATTGTCCTCACTACACTGAAATGTGTCAGCTTGAGCGTTTGTGGGATTGACAAATAAAAACACAATCCCCAACAGCACAGCCATCAGATAAGCTTTCTGTTTCCTCATAAATAAATCTGAATATTTTGTAGTTGTAGGTTTTGGTTGCACTCAATAATTGGTGGCCACTATTGAGTCCAAAAGCCTCATAAATCAGAAGCTTATGTTTTAATTTTACCATGTTAGCGATCGCATGATTTGTTGACTATTATGAATTGGGAGCAATTAATTTACAGGCCCCGATCGTCCACCAGTTCCAAGTAACTAAAAATATTGATAGTTCTTCTCAACGACTTGGGTATAAATAAGTTGAAATTCACAATAAATGGCCAATAAACTAAATTTAACCTCATGGTTTAATTAAATATTGTGGACCAATAAATCTTAAACAACAGCTTTCTCAGGTTGTGGAGCGAAAGCAGGATCGTAAGAGATTCTGGCTTGAGTAGAGGCGGACGCATTTTGTTCAATGGCCTCTTCTCCCAGCAGACTTAAAATACAAAAAGCAATTTTTTGCAGCTCTTCTTGTTTTGGTAGTTGTAATAGTAATTCCTGATTATTTAATGGTTGTTGTTTCTGTTTTTTTTCTCCTATTTGCATAGTAAATTCCAGAAATTCCCTAGTTGCGGAAGGCAATAGTTGCCAACCTTTTGATTTGCTATATTTTACTAAGTTCAAAGGAACTTTTTGATTTTTTCTTTTTGCTGAAGTTACCCAAAGATAAATATTTTGGTTCCAAATAGAAGTAGACCTTCGGAAATTTTTAACTTCTAGAGCATCACAAATTCTCATTAACAATGAAGAGGTAATAATTGTTTGACCATCTCGATTTTTTTTAGGTGGTATATTTTTTAATCTTTTGCAAACTTTTGCCATATTTTCTACATAGGATGGTAGTTCAGTAATATCAATATTGAGATGTTTCAAAGCCAAAGACATAAACTGTTTGTTGGTCAGAGAAAGCTTTGGTAGTTCTGGTGTTTGTATTTTTGCTATATCTGGTTTTACTTCTAAAGTATTTTCTGCCTCAATTTGAGGCTGCTTAATTTGAATTTGAGCATAAGTAGTAACTTTTTGAGTCACTTCAAATTGATTATGTCTTAATCCTTGTCTGAAGTAAGCATATAAGGAAACAATATTCATAAAAGAGAGATAAAAAAAACTAAGGGGTGCATATAATAAAAACCACTTTTTACTCACACTTTCTTGTTCTCTAACTCGAAAAACCCACAAGGGTTCTATTAGCAATAAAATTAAGTTAATTATTAAAATCAGCAACCAAATATTTGACCAGTTCCAGTCATTCCTTTGAATCGATATTGCTATGGCTAAAGGGAGAACTTGTAAAGCGATAAATTGCCCTATCTCTCTGACTGGTAAAAGCATCAACAAGCCAAATTTTTGCCTCAGAGATAATTTACTTTTACAAGTCAATAAAATTTGCCATCCATATTTCCAGCTAACTTGTAACCAACCTTGAGCCCATCTTGTTCTTTGTTTCCATAGTTCTTTAAGATTATGTGGAGGCTGTTCATAACTAACAATAGTAGAATCAAAAGCTATTTTGCTACCACCCAATAAAGCCCTAATACTTAAATCTATATCCTCTGTCAGCATAGTATGATTAAAGGATAATTTTTTTAATGTTTCGGTTTTAAAATAGCCATTAGAACCACCAAATATTGCAAAATTCCAAAGTCTTTGTCTAGCTTTATGATTAATATTATACATTTGATTAAATTCAACATTTAATAATTTACTCATAGCAGAAGTAATTAAAGGCAAACAGCTTCCCTGAACAATATCGTAATCTGTTGTTAACTTAGATAAAGCCTTCGGAAAATTTGCAGCTAGAGGTCGATGATCCGCATCAAAAATAGCAGTATATTTTGTTTGAATTTTCTCTAGAATATAGTTAATATTTTCTGCTTTCGATTTACTATTTGGAACTTTAACTGCAACAATCGGTAATTTTTGAAATTCAGCTTCTACAGGTAAAGATTCAGGCGTATTGTAAGACAGGATAATTTCCAAAGGTAAATCGAAGGATAAAAAATGTTTAATTGTATCAATAATTAGATATTGTTCGGCTGGTAAATAAGCAGGTATAATTACAGTAAATTTCTCAGTATTGTTGATTTCTGTCGAGCTCGATCGTGGCAGAGCAGATAAATGTTCAACCAATCTCATTAGAGATAAAAAACAAATTAATAATACAGTTAAAATATAAAAAATATAATCAATGTTTACATCAATTAATAGATATAAAAAAATTGTGCCATAGGAAATGAGGAGCAAAAAAATTGGGAACAGTAATACTATCAACATTATTTAAGTCAAACCGACAAAAAAAATTGGGGCCGTTTGGGAATTTATGAGATTTTTAAAATCTGTTAAAGGTCGTTTGTAATATTTTTTTTTCGCCGACACCCCACACCCAGTCATCCTACACCCTTGAACCCAAGGATATATAGCTTGCCATGATATGAGATTTGGTATGACAAATCAATAGGGGCGAGTTGGCTTTGAGGTATACCTCAGCTTACTCACCCCCAAGTCGATCGCTCTTCTAAGGGCGATCGCTTTTACTTTCATCAGAGGTTAAGACCGTTCAATAATCCCCTTGAGTTGTGGCCAATCCTTACCTCGATCGTTCCAAACCCCAACTTCAGAACAAAGCTTACCCTTTTTAGCACAGACATCAGCATAGCGCTCCCCAGAGTTGTTGTAGTTGTTAGGTTCATTCGTGTCCCAACTGGTGAAACCAGAAGACTCACCACTCACCCACTTAAAGCTCTCAGCAAGTTCGGTTCTGTCTTTGTCAGAGATGTCACCTTCGTCTTTGTTAGTAAAGCCAATCCAGAACGAAGGTGGCATATCATCAACTATACTTTGGTCGCCAAAGGTATCTATCAACCAATCTTGTTCGGCTTGGTCGTTGATTGTTACTAGGTTGCCTCCAGCATTTTCAGCCTTCTGTTGAGCCCCAACCCAACTCGTGGGAGCAGTTAAGCTGTAGCAATGGTTGTTAGTAGGATTTTGAACATACCCATTATCACAAGCTGGCTGAATAACGGACGAATATAAATAAGCTTCCCCAGATCCATAATACCGACCATTAACCCTTATCGTTTTTGCAGGAGCACCAATTAAAACACTATCTCCATCCATAGCCACACTGTCACCGAAGTAATCCAGTTTATTAATAGAGGGAGGTAAAAAGACATCTTTCAGTTCTCCTGTACTGGCATCAAATAGATATGCTTCCCCAGCATTTTGACGTCCATAAACATCTCTGTTGAATACCCCAAACAGCACATTATTTCCATCTATGTCTAGCGACCGACCGAAAGAGTCTCGTTTCATAGGACTGGGAGCGGAAAAAGTTTGTACAAGTTTTCCTGTACTTGCCTTAAATAGATAGGCTTTCCCAGCATCTTCATATCCATTAACATCTTGTTTATAAGCCCCAATGAGTACACTATCTCCATCTATAGCAATCGATTCTCCGAAATAGTTATATTTTTGAGGACTGGGATCGGAAAAAGTTTGTACCAGTTCTCCCGTGCTGGCTTTAAATAGATAGGCTTCCCCGGAAACAAGAGCGCCTTCAGGAATATATCCAACGGGCGATCCGATCAACACAGAATCTCCATCAAGTGCTACAAACTCCCCAAAACGCTTATCTGTCTCAGGACTGGGATCGGAAAAAGTTTGCAGCAGTTCTCCCGTGCTAGCCTTAAATAGATAAGCTTGAGAACTCTTTGTTCCGATCAATACAGAATCTCCATCAACTGCTACAGAACAACCAAACCCAAGATTTATTCTTCCCACACTGAGACGGGAAAAAGTTTGCAGCAGTTCTCCCGTGCTGGCCTTAAATAGATGGACTTCCCCGAAATTCTCATGGGGATTTCCGTATGTAACTTCTTTATCAATAGCTGGGGCTGATATGACCAGAGTATCTCCATCTAAAGCTATTGAAGCTCCAAAACGTTCCCTGGATTCAGGAGATGGGTTCAAAATAGAGATGACATTCTCATTACTCTTATCATATAAATAAACAGCCCCTGCATCGCCATACCCATCAACCTCTTGAGTGTAAGCCCCAATGACAAAACGATCGCCATCTATAGCCACAGGTTTGAACTTATAACCCAAAATACCACCTCTAGCACCAGTTCCCCGACCACTGAAATTATATATTGATGCTGCTGGATCGGGGTTTGATAAAATTTTGCTTGGTCGATCGTGAACAATGTAATCTGCCATTGCAGGTGCAGTTCCGAAGGAAACAGCACTCAATACCAATATTAGCAGGCAAACTAGAGTCTGCTTCATCATTTGTTTTAGCATAAATAAATTTTTTTGTCGTTAACTAAACCATCTTATCAGCTTTTTTCGAGTCAAATCAAAGGCTTGTTGCCTACCCAAAATCCTCCTCAATTGACTTGCTAGGTTGGCCCAACATCATCTAGCAAAGCTAAATCCGTCACATTCCTAAACTACCACGAACATAGAACTGCAAATAATTGATAACTAATTAATATCATGTTCGGTAGAACAGTTATAATTAGGCTCGTAGTTGGGCTTTAGCCCTAATCGTAAGTATTGTAAGGGCTAAAGCCCAACTACAAACAAAAATTTTATTATAAGTAATTTTCCGTTAGCGCAGCTCCCCCGGAGGGGGAACATGATATAAAATGTTAACTCAGCTCGCTCATGCTAAACTTCGATCTGTTTCTCACTTGACTGGTGATATAAAATGTGATGGCGATATATCTATCGCAATTACTGTAATTTGTACCAACTTTGTAATACTATTTTCTGCACTTCCATCAAAGAAAGATTTTCCTGTCTGGCTAATGTGGCACAATCTTCATATTCAGGCTGTACATTAACAATCTTATCCTCCATCTTTGCCACTTTTAACCGCACTGCTCCATAGTCTGTCTGCACCTGATGAATTTCTCGCTCCAAAATAGTCCGTTGTTGAGTAGAGCGACGAATACCCAACGTTGTAGTTTCTCTAAATATCACCTGTTCACAACCAGATAACTTTTCCGGCGGACAAATAACAGTAAGTAACACTCCCAACCTAGACTTTTTCATCGTCACTGGTTGGGTAAAAACATCCAACGCACCCGCCGCAAATAAAGCATCAAAAGTATAAGCGATCGCTTGCGGAGTACAATCATCTATTTGAGTTTCTAACACCGAGACAGTTTCCAGAGCTGGATATTGGGAAGTGGGAAAATATTCTGCCAACTTCGAGTGTTTCGAGTGTTGATTCTCGACTTTCCCCTCCCCTATCCATAAACGCAGAATATTCGGGATAGCCAAATCGCGAGACCCCGCACCCAAACCCACACATTGTAGAGACATCGACGGTGGGGGGCCAAAACT
>JBARXI010000057.1:0-3156 GCA_049647275.1 Microcoleaceae cyanobacterium | reverse complement strand
GTATATCTATAAGCTTCTGCTCCTGATGAAATATAGCACGCGAAAGAGTTGCTTAAAACATAGACTGATGATGAATCTTAACGGAGATGTTTTTCCCACAAATGAGCTGTTTCCTGGCAGGAGTGCGCTACCAGGTGCTAGGTCGGCTTGCGAATGCGCCCGCAGGTGGCGCTTCGTTACGACCTCTGTGGCCGACGTTGGGTCGCACCGCTGTTGCCTTTTCCTGCTATAGCATAGAATATTATACCGCACTGGCTTACTTGCTGAATTAAAATTTTCCAGAAAGGAGGATTATTATGAATAATTCATATTATTATCAACAATTCATAATTGTTTATTATCGAGCGGGTTTGCCCTAGAAAATTGAATCTTAATTTTCGCCAAAAAATATAAATACTACCTAACACCTACCACCTTCTTCAATCGGGTTTGCCCTAGAAAATTGAATCTTAATTCTCGCCAAAAAATATAAATACTAGACATCTGGTGATAATCAAAAATAAAATCAATTGTTGTACAGAAATTATCAATTATTTCTCCCTACTCCCTCTTTTCCGGAGATGTCTACTACCTAACACCTACCACCTAACACCTACCACCTTCTTCAATCGGGTTTGCCCTAGAAAATTGAATCTTAATTTTCGCCAAAAAATATAAATACTACCTAACACCTACCACCTTCTTCAATCGGGTTTGCCCTAGAAAATTGAATCTTAATTCTCGCCAAAAAATATACAGCGTTTCCCGTTGTTATGAGGTACAAAATTTTAGGCTTGAGGGAACAGGGAACACCGGATCTGGGAACAGGGAACAGAAAAGAATAAAAACAACTGTACCTCTGTACCTCATAGCTTCGGAAACTGCTGTAAATACTACCTAACACCTACCACCTTCTTCAATGACTAATTCAGATATAGGATTAGCCCGATTGGTAATATTTTCTGAAACTTTTACAGTTATAGTAAAGTAGAATGTAGACCCGATTCCTTCCTGACTTTCAACCCACATTTTACCACCCATCATTTCGCATAAACGTTTACTAATAACTAATCCTAAACCTGTTCCTCCATATTTTCTAGTTGTGGAACTATCTACTTGACTAAAAGGCTGAAATAATCTATCCATTCTGTCTTGGGGAATTCCGATTCCAGTATCTTTTACAGAGAAAAATATTTCATAAAAATTGGCTGAATTAATCTTATTATTTTTTGTTTCATCAGTAGCTTCTAATAATTTAGTATTGTTCAAATTATTTGTTTTTTCTGATTCGCAAACTGTGATATCTAGTATTTTTTCGGCATAAATATTAACGACTACTTCTCCTTTACTAGTGAATTTGATAGCATTATTGATTAGATTAACTAAAATTTGATTCAACCTGATTTTATCTCCTAAAATTACTTGTGGTGTACGAGCGTCTATAAAATAAGCCAATTTAATCTTTTTGCTATCTGCTTCTAGTGCAAGTAAGTCAATAACATTTTTCAGGCATAACCGTAAATTAAAAGGTTCCTCCTCCAAGTCTAATTTATTAGAATCTATTTTAGAAAAATCAAGAATATCATTAATAATTCTTAGTAACGCAATACTACAGTTATAGATATCATTCACATCTTCTTGCTGTTCCAAATTCAATTCACTATCAAGTAACAAACCAGTCATACCAATAATTCCATTCATTGGAGTCCGAATTTCATGACTCATAGTAGCCAAGAATTCACTCTTAGCTTTATTCGCTACTTCTGCAACTTTTCTTGCTTGTTGAAGAGCAATATTTTGTTCAGTAAGCTGTTGACGTTGGCGAGTTTCTTGCTCTAACAAATTAGCATGAGCTAGAGCAATTCCTACTTGTTGAGCAACAGCTTTTAATAATTCAATTTCATCTTTTGTCCAAGTGCGATAGCGGTCGCATTGATGCAGGCAAATAATTCCGTTGGGTTTTCCCCGATCGGAAGTGCGAACTACCAACATAGATTTTAGCTGAATGCTATTACATATAGACGCAGAAATATTTGTTTGTAGTAGTGAGTCGGTATAAATATTATTTAAAGCGATCGCTTCATCTTGTGCTAAAAGTTTTTCCATGTGCGGGTTGCCAACCACCGGAATTTCTAAGTCCATAATTGATTCATATCCGGCTTCCAAATATTCCGCTACCAATGGCACTTTTGGCACTAACCCAGTTTCATAAGCATGAATGACACAACGGTTGACCATAAATGCTTGACCTATTTGTTTTGCAGTAGTATTAAATATCTTTTGTGTATCTAAGCTCTGGCGAATTTCTTGGGTAATGTAACCGAGTAACAGACTACGTTGTAATTGTTGCTGTAAGGCTAAATGAGTTAAATTTTGGTCAATTGCACTAGCAAGAACATTTGCTACTGCTTGTAAAAAGTGAATATCATCTTGAGTGAAAGTATATTTTCTTGTTGAATACGCCGCTAATATTCCAGCAGGTTGATTATTTCCTGGAATAATTAAACTGATACCACTGACAATACCTCGGTCTAATAATAATTTTAAATCTGGAAACTCAGAAATTTTAGCGCTTAAGTCTTCAATAATAAATGGTTTTTCAGCCGCTAAAGTGTAAGCAATTAAACAATCAAAAGTCTGACTAACTATTGCTTGAGAGATTAAAGTTTTTGGTTTATTAAAACTAGCTTTAACTTGCCAAGTTTGACGATCTGAATGATATTCCAAAATTTGACAGTAGTCTAACTGTAGAATTTGACAGACTAAAGAAACTGCTTCTGACATGAGTTGGGATAGAGAAATACCTGTCAGAGCCCGTTGACCTAATTTTGCTACTGCTGCTGCAGCGAAAGCTTGAATGGCCAACTTATGTTCTGCTTGTTTGCGATCGCTAATATCCCGCAAAATCATCGTAAATACAGTTTCATCTTTTAATTCCAACTGTGAAATAGATGCCTCAGCCGGAAATTCCGTGCCATTTTTTCGTCTAGCAATAACTACAGCTAATTTATGTTTTATGTTTTTATTTTTTATCCCTAGAGAGTTATGAGCTTTTGACTCTTGCCAAACAACTAACTTAGTAAATGACTGCCCCACAACTTCCTGAGTTGTATAGCCAAATATTTTTTCTGCCCCTTGGTTAAAAAGCTGAATAATTCTATTTCTATCTACTGAAAT
>JBARXI010000056.1:0-13740 GCA_049647275.1 Microcoleaceae cyanobacterium | reverse complement strand
AAAGCAAACAGATTTAATATTATCTGTTAAATATTGGCAATTGAGACTAGATTATCTGTTGGGTTTCCTTACCTCAACCCAACCTACATCTACTCATATTTAATCTACTACTCAGCTAATAAAGGTGCTTCAGCTAAATCATTTAATCCGGCTGATTCTAATAATTCTTTCCACTCATTTACTAAGTCTAAATTATTTTGGTCAGCATAACGTAACTCAGCTAAACTTTTTACCGCATCTAACCAAATTCCATTACTAGCATATAGACTTGGATATTCAGTTTTTTCAGCATTTTCTAGTTGATTGGCAAGACTAGAATCAGGTTCAACTTTTCTGAGTAAACCACCAATAACTAAATCATCTCTTCTTGCCTTGGGATTACAAATAATTGCTAAAGTCCAACCATAATTTTTACCAATTTCTAACTGTGCTTCTGACTCTGGAATATTAATAGCTATTACACCAGATTTACCGGGAATATTAGTAGGTTGTGTGCGGTAAACATCTGTTTGACTTTCATCTTTAAGAATGAACTGCATTGACTCTGCTGAAGTAGGAGGAATATACATAAAAAGTTGAGGAGATTCTGCCACTGTTAATTGTAGCGAATTTTTATCGATTTCTGGGTCAGGCATTAAAGCAGTTAAAGATAAACCATTAGGATAATCATCGTCTTGGGCACACTTTTTTGGGTTGCGACTTTTCTCGGCTTTAGTGGTAGGTAATCCTTCTAAATCTGCTTGAGGTTTGTATTCAATATTCCCTGCCAATAAAAAGGAAGTAGTAGTTAAGAATAGAATAGTTGTTAGATGTGCGATAGAAGTTTGCCAAACCATTTTTTTTTGGATAGACTTAACGAATAATACTTTAGCAGAAACTAGGATTATGTATAAGCAGGAAGTTCAGAATATTAATCAGAATTCTAGTAATAATTCTAGTTTTCACAAAATATCCAAATCTATATTTTATCCGATGCGATGGTTATCTATTCTCAGTGTTAATAGTCTAATGTTATTTAACATTAGTTTTCCCTCTATTAATATTGCCGAGTATTGTGAATAGGGGAGAAGTCATTGCTCAAAAAGACCCCAGTGTTGAAGCAGATAGATTATTTGAGCAGGCAACAGAATTATTCGATCGCGAAACAGCAGAATCTAAAAAACAAGCAATAGAAATTTGGGAAAAGGCAATGCAACTTGATCGGAAGGTAGGCGATCGAACATCGGAAGCTTTGACTTTTTTGTTCATTGGTCGTGTCTACGATGATTTAGGAGAAAAAAAAACTGCACTATGATTAAGAAATTAAGGAGTTAATTAATTATGAATAATCAATTAAAAAAGAGAATTTTATTAGGTTTAAGTTGCCCAAGTACAATTATATTTGTGAGTATGGTTTTATTATCAGATGTAGTTAGTGCAACTGTTGTTGCTAAAAGTTGGCAAACAGCACAAAAGTTAGAGGAGAAAACTCACCCAGATCATGTTGCACCGGCCAAAGCTTTTGAGGAAGCAACGCAACTATATCAACAGGGAACACCAGAATCAAAGCGACAGGCGATCGCTAAATTTAAAGAAGCAATGGTATTGTTAGAAGCTTTGGGCGATCCTAGGCCGTTAAGTGGAATTAAATTAACTATTGGCAGAATATATTTAGAATTGGGGGAAGATCGACAAGCTGAAAATTACTTTAATGAGTCACTATCGCTGATAGATGAAATCGGAAATTCTACCGAAAAACTGACGACTTTAAATTATATTAGCAATATCTACGAACAGGTAGGCAACAAACAAAAAACCTTAGAATATTTACAGAAAGCCTTGCCTGTGTATCAGGAGTTAGACAACCCAACTCAGAATGCTTATTTTTTCAACCAGCTCGCTCTACTTTCTCATCAAGTTGGGGAGATACCACAAGCTCTAGAATACTTAAAACAAGCATTGTCTTCGTCTCAGCTAGCTGATAATAACATACCCGATAACCGCAGAAAAAAAGCCGAAATTCTTTATAACCTGGGCACAACTTACTTAAGTTTAGGAGATAAGCAGCAAGCTTTAGAATACAGTCAACAAGCACTGGTGTTGCTGCGGGAACAAAATAATCGAGTTCAGGAAGCTGCTACTTTGAATAATTTAGGAAGTGTCTATTGGTCAACTGGAGAAATGAAGCAAGCCATAGAATACTACCATCTGGCATTAGATATTTATGCTCAAGAAAAGAATCTCAAATCTCAAGCTGTCACCCTGAACAACTTAGGAAGTGTCTACTGGGCAACAGGGGAGCAACAAAAAGCTCTCGATATGTACGAAAAAGCTTTGTCTGTTCATAGACAAGTTGATGATGGCGATCGCGAAGGAGAAGCAGCCGTACTTCACAACCTCGGTACTGTTTACGAAGCATTGGGGGAAAAGAAAAAAGCGATCGAATATCTCCAATTATCATTACCACTGCACGAGCGAGGTCAAAACCCAGCAGCAGCATCAGTCACTCTTTCTGCGATTGGTACGATGTTAGGAAAAAGTGAGGAGGCTCTAGAATACTTTGAAAAAGCACTTTCCCTAACTCGCGAAACTGGTAAGCGCTCCCAGGAAGCTGTAACCTTGCACTCGATCGGCTACTTTTACGATCGAGTAGGAAAAAGTGAGGAGGCTCTAGAATACTATAATCAAGCTTTACCAATTAGAAAAGAAGTAGGCGATCGCTCTGGTTTAGCTTCTACCCTTAATAATATGGCTAAAATTTACAGTGACTTAGGTGATAACTTGCAAGCGATTGAATATTATAATCAAGCCTTACAGCTAAATCAAACTGTTGGAAACCGTCGCGGAGAAGCTACCACTAACTTCAATCTAGCGTTCATAGAACGAAAAAAAGGTAATCTTGACAAATCTCTAGATCGGATTGAGTCAGCAATTGCAATAGTAGAACAACTCCGCACAAAAATAGATAGTGCCGAACTTCGCAGCTCCTACTTCGCCACCGTGCAAGATTACTATAAATTCTACATCGACCTATTAATGGAATTGCACAAACAAAACCCCAAGCAAAGCTTCGATGCCAAAGCACTCCACGCCAGCGAAAGCAGTCGCGCCCGCACCCTGCTCGAACTCCTCACCGAAGCCAACGCCAACATCCGCCAAGGCGTAGACCCAAAATTATTACAACAAGAGCAAACCACACTGCAAAAACTCGACACCACCGAGAAACGTCGCATTGAATTAGTAAGTGGCGACCACACCCCACAACAACTAGAAAAAATCAAACTCGAATATGCCACCCTCCAAACAGAATATAAACAACTGCAAAATCAAATCAAACAAAACAGCCCTCGTTACGCAGCCCTCAAATATCCCCAACCCCTCAACCTCCAACAAATTCAAAAACAGGTACTCGACGACAACACCATACTCCTAGAATATTCCCTCGGCGCAGACCGCAGCTATCTGTGGGCAGTCACTAAAAATAGCATCACCAGTTACCAACTACCACCACAAGCAGAAATAGAAACGGCAGCCCAACAATTTATCGATCTGCTCACCGCACCCCACCTCAGAAGTAGCCCCCAAGACTTGCCCAACGCTGCTAAAGCGCTGAGTGAAATAATCCTACAACCAGTAGCGCCACAGTTGAAAAATAAACGCTTGCTCATAGTTAGCGATGGAATATTACAATATATTCCCTTTTCCGCATTATCAGCACCAGGTAAAAATATTCCACTCATAGTCGAACATAAAATAGTCAACCTACCCTCAGCCTCCACTATTGCCATTACCCGCAATGAAACAGCCAACCGTAAACCTGCACCAAAAACCATAGCAATATTAGCCGACCCCGTTTTTGAGGCTGATGACGAGCGCATTCAAGGAAAAGCCAAAAGTAATAACTCAGACGAAACAGTAGACTTGTTGCGAGGGAAAAAAATGACCAGAGCAGCTAGAGGAGGTAGTGTTAACTGGAAACGACTACCAGGTACTAGAATCGAAGCAGAAGCGATCGTTGCTCAAATTCCCGACCAAACACAACGTACTTATGCAATAGATTTTTCAGCAAGTAGAGAAAAAGCCACCAGTGAGGATTTGAATCAATACAAATTTATCCATTTTGCTACTCATGGTTTCTTGAATGCTACCCAACCCGAATTGTCAGGAATTGTCATGTCGTTAGTAGATAAAAATGGCAATCTGCAAAATGGTTTTTTATATTTACAAGACGTTTTTAATCTGAAATTATCGGCAGAATTAGTAGTATTAAGTGCTTGTGAAACTGGTTTGGGAGAAGAAGTGAAAGGGGAAGGAATTGTGGGGTTAACTCGTGGATTTATGTATGCGGGAGCGCCGAGAGTTGTTGTTAGTTTGTGGAAAGTAAATGATGAGGCAACCGCAAAATTAATGAGCTTATTTTATGAAAAAATGTTGGTAGAAAAAATGAAGCCAGTAGAAGCACTGAGGGCAGCACAAATTGAGATGTTAAATTCACCAAAATGGCAGGATGCAGAATATTGGGCGGCATTTACTTTGCAGGGAGAATGGCAGTGAATTGGGAATAAATTGTTAAGTTATTGGCTCCAAATTCAGGCTTAACAATTCTACAATTTTTGCTGAAGTTTCGTCATTTGATATTAAAAACTTTGATCCTATATTCCTTTCTTCCTATTTTGTCGATAAATCAAACTCCAGATATAATTCACTTTTTTGCGCTTTAGCTACAATAGTAAAAATAAGGCTGCCTCAACTAGTTCAAAGCGTTAACATGAAAAAATCTCCTGTCTCATTAAATGAAGCAACCAGACTCAACTTACTGCAAGAGTATCAGATTCTTGATACTCCGGCGGAACCAGAATTTGATGACCTTACCCGTTTAGCGGCCCAGATTTGCGGTACTCCAGTTGCCTGGATTGGTATTGCCGATGAAAGTCGTCATTGGTTTAAATCAAGATATGGTTGGCCATCAACAGAAGTTTCTAGGGAAATCGGATTTTGTAGCCATGTTATAGAGCAAGATGATATATTTATAGTGCCTGATGCTCTAGCTGATGCCAGATTTGCCATTAATCCCCTGGTTATTTCTTACCCCTACATGAGATTTTATGCAGGGGCTCCTTTAATTATTTCTGACGGTCAAATTATCGGCACTCTCTGTGTAATAGATTCTGTACCTCGAAACTTAACTTTAGCTCAACAAGAATCACTAAAAGCTCTGAGTCGTCAAGTAGTTGCTCAATTAGAACTACGAAGATTGTCCATTGCAAAAAAGCGATCGCCAGGAGTATTGGAATTAGAAAGGTTTTTTCATCTTTCTGTTGACTTACTTTGTGTGGCTGGTGTTGATGGTTATTTCAAACAAGTTAACCCTGCATTTGAGCAAACATTAGGTTACACCAATGAGGAATTACTGAGCCAACCTTTTTTTTATTTCATTCACCCCAACGACCGAGATGCAACTTTAGCCGAAGTCAAAAAGCTCAAATCAGGAAATCCCACTATTTACTTTGAAAACCGTTATCGTGCCAGGAATGGTAACTATCTATGGTTAGCTTGGACAGCTCAACCTGCTGTAGAAACTGGATTATTATATGCTATTGCTAGGGATATTACTCATCAAAAGCAAGCTGAATCAGAACGTCTGAAGCTATTACTCCAAGAACAAATGGCGAGAAGTACAGCAGAAGAAACACAACGTCAAATCGAAAGAATTCTTGAAAGTATTACAGATGGTTTTTTCTCCCTAGACGACCAATGGCATTTTACTCAACTGAATCAACAAGCAGAACGATTATTGCGTAGAAATGCCAAAGAATTATTAGGTAAGAATTTCTGGGAAGAATTTCTGGAAACAACCGATACACCCTTTTACCCACAATTTCACAAAGCTATGAGGGAAAAAGTAAATGTGCAATTTGAAGTATTTTACCCACCCCTTGATAGCTGGTTTGCCGTTTATGGTTACCCCTGTGAAAATAGTTTATATGTCTACTTCCAAGATATTAGCGGACGCAAACAAGCTGAGGAAGCATTACGCATTTCTGAAGCCGGATACAGAATGTTATTTGAAAGCAACCCCCACCCAATGTGGGCTTATGATTTAGAAACCCTATCATTTTTAGCTGTTAATGAAGCAGCAATTCGACACTATGGGTACTCCCGCTCAGAATTTCTCAGTATGACTCTCAGAGATATTTATCCCCCAGAAGATATTGCTATTTTACTAAATAAAATTAACCAAACTACTTCTGAATTAGACAAACCAGGTGTGTTTCGACATCAGAAAAAAGATGGCACAATTATTTATGTTGAAATTACTTCTCATGGCTTAACTTTTGCTGGTAAACAGGCAGAAATTGTCTTAGCAAATGACATCACCGAACGAATGAAAGCAGAAACAGCACTGTTAGAGATGACTACATTACAACAGGCTATTTTGAATGCTGCTAATTACACGATTATTTCTACTAGCATAGATGGTACTATTTATAGTTTTAATGCTGCGGCTGAACATCTACTAGGTTACAGTGCTGAAGAAGTAGTTGGTAAAACAACTCCTGTGTTAATTCACGACTTAGATGAAGTTACTCAAAGAGCTGAGAAATTAACAACAGAATTGGGGGTAAAAATTAATCCTGGTTTTGATGTTTTTGTAGCTAAAGCCCGTCTTGGACAACCAGATGAACAGGAGTGGACTTATATTCGCAAAGATGGTTCTCGTTTTCCCGTATTACTATCAGTAACAGCCCTCAAAGATAATGATGGAAATCTTACAGGATTTCTTGGTATTGGTAGTGATATTACAGAACGGAAACAGGCAGAACAAAAAATCCGCGAACAAGCTGCTTTATTGGATGTAGCCACAGATGCAATTATTGTCAGAAATTTAGAGCAACAAATCTTATTTTGGAATAAAGGAGCAGAACGTTTATACGGCTATAAAGCAGAAGAGGCATTAGGAAAAAATGCCAATCTACTTTTATATAGAGAAAAACTATCTCAACTAGAAGAAATTCAGAGCATCGTAGTTAAAAATGGTTATTGGTATGAAGAGTTACTACAAGTTACAAAATCTGGCAAAGAAATTTTAGTAGAGAGCCGTTGGACTTTGGTAAAGGATTGCCAACAGAAACCTAAATTCATTCTAGTTGTGAATACAGATATTACTGAGAAAAAACTTTTAGAAGAGCAATTTTATCGTGCTCAAAGATTAGAAAGTATTGGCACTCTTGCGAGTGGTATCGCCCATGACTTGAATAATTTATTAACACCAATGTTGGCAGTATCTCAACTGTTGCCGATGAAGTTTCCAGAAATTGATGAGCGGACTCAAAATTTACTTAATATTCTCGAAAAAAATTCTCGGCGTGGAGCTGATTTAGTTAAACAAGTTTTGTCTTTTGCAAAAGGAGTTGAATGTCAGCGTTCGATTGTACAACTTAAGCATATTATTATTGAAGTTAAGCAAATTATTACAGAAACTTTTCCTAAATCTATTGATATTTATACCGACATTTCAAAAGATTTATATCCTGTCTATGGAGATGCCACCCAACTACATCAAATTTTGATTAATCTTTGTGTTAATGCACGGGATGCAATGAATAATGGTGGAAAGTTAATGATGTTTGCCAGGAATGTGTTTGTTGATGAAAAGTATACGAGGATGAATATTGATGCTCAGGTGGGGGAGTATATTTTAATTTCTATTGATGATACTGGCATTGGTATGAGTCAGGAAATTCAACAACGAATTTTTGAGCCATTTTTTACTACTAAAGGAATTGGAAAAGGTACGGGATTAGGTTTATCGACGGTGCTTGGTATTGTGAAGAGTCATGGGGGGTTTGTAGATGTTGTTAGTAAAAAAGGTCAAGGTACTAAATTTAAGATATATTTGCCAGCTTTGAGTGATAGTAAAATCTCACCAATAACTGACATAAAAGTACCTGTGGGAAATGGGGAATTAATTTTAGTGGTTGATGACGAAGCTTCTATTCGTGAGGTGATGAAGACTGGTTTAGAAACTTATAATTATCGAGTTATTACTGCTGGTGGTGGCATGGAGGCTTTAGATTTATATATTAAGTATCAACAGGAAATAAATGTGGTATTAATTGATATGATGATGCCTGGTTTAAATGGGATTGTGGCTATCCATAATTTACAAAAAATTAATCCTAAAGTGAAGATTATTATTAGTAGTGGATTGGCTCATAGTGAATTAATTAATGCTGCTAAGAATGCTGGTATTGATGAGTTTTTGTCTAAGCCTTTTACCTCGGAGGAATTGTTTTTAACATTACATCGGGTATTAAATTAGGTGTTAAGTAGTCATGCAAAATTAGTTACCTTGTCAACAGAGAAAAAAACAAACGCTGTAATAGCTTAGACTAAAATAATACAGCGATTTATTATTACATTGAGAACTGTGTAATTAATTTTGCCTAAGCACTTATATAGCAATCCTATTTAAGTTGTAATATTTTGCTGGTAGGGGCGTTAACGTAGTTGTGCGCTAGCTAATGGCCATTTGCCCCTACAGGAGTCAGGAGTCATAATTTCAAAGGTTTTCAGTTCAAATTAACTATCATAAACATTATCACAACCAATTTAGGATTGTTATAAGCAGGTACACAAAATTCATTACACATTTAGCGAATCTGAATTCCTTGTACTGTAAGGATTACATATAATCAGAGTAGGTAATTAATTTTGTTTAGGTACTTATCATATCCGGTTGAATAGTTATAAATAATTAAGGAGGAGTCAGGAGTCAGAATTCAGAATTCTGGAGGAAAGAGAAGGGAGAAGGGAGAAGGGAGAAAGGAGAAAATTAGGGGCTGTAGAAGCTATTCTTACTTCAAGCATTTTTCCCTGGCTATCGTAATGTTTGGATTTTAAAAAAGAACTAAGAGTTGTAGGGTGGGAAATGCCTACAAGTGTCTTTTTATAAAAGTTTTAGCTTCCTCCGCGCATTGCCCACATTATGTGTTTATTTATGCCGACCTACTTAACTAGATTCTAGCAAAAATCTTTGTCCTAGTGGTCTAGTTGGTCTAGCATTATGAGGATATAATTGAGCAAACTTGTCAATTTGCCGCTGAGACATCTCAATTGGTTGTTTATACACAATCCAGGTAACAATTTCCGAGCAAGGTGGTGTAGTTAAAGAGCCAAAATAACGGTAAAAATTCTGTTCTTTAGGAAGTATTTCTGCAGCATTAACCATCTTTTCTGAAACTGTTTTTTGAGATAATTTACTCATAGGCATTGCATCCCAAATAGATTTTAAAGCATTATTTTCACGACCAACTTTAATAAAAATACCTAATACAGCTAGAGTATTATCAGAGGCTTTGTGAACAAAATGAGCTTCCATAGGAAAAGATTTTTCACTTAATAAATGCTCGCTCGGAGAATGGAAGTGAAACTGAAGCAACTCAAAAGATTTATCTCCAATCTTTAGTTGACTTCCAGGTCTATAATTTACCTGAATTGTATGACCATTATTAATAATATTTAGGGGAGATTCTTTGTAGTTAATTGAAATTTGAGGTGGCTCAAGAGATATAGGTGATTTAATATTAATTGGTGATTGATTTTTACCCGTATGACATACCTGATATTCCGGTGAAAGTTCTGCCCAATGTTCTGCTCCATTTTCTCCAATATAACCCCAGTTAACATGACTGCTTTCCCTGGCTATCGTGTGTTTAGATTTAAAAATCGAACTCAGAGCAGCACTGGCAGCTACTATTGGCAAATACTTGAGTAATTTTCTTCTATCCATTAGTAGTCACCCTATTTGTTAATATTAAGTTCTCTGAATATAATTCAATCAAAAGAAGATTTGATATTGTGTCATTCAAATAACAAAAAAGATCGGGCGAGTATGCCAGTATCTATTTCTAAATATAAATTCATTAAAACGCTTTTCATTCTTGCATAAACCACAAAAATATTGGTAGCAAATTAATCGGTTATAAATAAATAGGACAGTGGCTTATAAATGGCGAGGTTAATGGTAAACTATTCTCACCTAAAACCGATAATCTACAACTTTTTATATTGGCTCATTTCAGGCT
This sequence comes from Microcoleaceae cyanobacterium, assembly GCA_049647275.1. Classification (GTDB taxonomy): domain Bacteria; phylum Cyanobacteriota; class Cyanobacteriia; order Cyanobacteriales; family Microcoleaceae; genus JASJEE01. Next base: position 3,673 of record JBARXI010000056.1, on the reverse strand, counting down.
TTGGATACTGAAAAATCAAAATTAGTCAATCTGCTTAAAACTGACAAAATGTTGGCATATAACTTACCATTTTTGCTATTATTGGTAAATAGATTCAGATATTTTGGTACACTTTATATTGGCAGGATTCAGCAGTATGGTTACTACAAAAATCAATATTCCGGGATATCAAGTCAGCGAACAACTCTACAATGGTTCTAGAACTCTAGTTTATCGAGGGTATCGCCAAAGTAACCAATTACCTGTAGTTATCAAACTGCTGAAAAATCCTTACCCTAATTTTAACGAATTGGTACAATTTCGTAATCAATATACTATTACTAAAAATCTCGACTCACCTCTAATTATCCAAACTTATAGTCTAGAAATCTATCAAAATGGTTATGCCTTAGTGATGGAAGATTTTGGCGGAATTTCTCTTCAGGAATGGGTGAAAAAAAAAGAAAAAAAACTATCTTTAATGGATTTTTTAGAAGTAGGAATTACTCTCTGCAATGCTTTAGAAATTCTGTGTCGCCAACGGATTATTCATAAAGATATTAAACCGAGTAATATTTTAATTAATCCCGAGACCAAAGAAATTAAATTAATTGACTTTAGTATTGCATCTTTACTGCCAAAAGAAACCCAAACTTTGCTCAATCCCAATATTTTAGAAGGAACACTTGCTTATATTTCCCCAGAACAAACAGGCCGAATGAATCGAGGAATTGACTATCGTACAGACTTTTATTCTTTGGGGGTAACTTTTTATGAATTACTGACAGGAGAATTACCTTTTAAATCCAATGACCCCATGGAATTAGTACATTGTCATATTGCAAAAATACCGCCATTAGTAAATGAAATTAATTCAGAAATTCCATCTGTATTATCAGAAATTGTGGAAAAGTTAATGGCTAAAAATGCCGAAGACCGTTATCAAAGTGCATTGGGGTTGAAATATGATTTAGAAAAATGTTTAACTCAACTTCAAGAAAATAATCAGATTGAATACTTTAAAATTGGCCGACGGGATGTGAGCGATCGCTTTATTATTCCAGACAAACTTTATGGACGAGAAAATGAAATAGATACCCTGCTCCAAGCATTTGAAAGAGTCAGTAATTCCACCGAAGGAAGAGCAGAAATTATGTTAGTAGCTGGTTTTTCCGGCATAGGTAAAACAGCAGTTGTTAACGAAGTTCATAAACCAATTGTGAGGCAAAGGGGTTATTTTCTTAAAGGCAAATTTGACCAATTTCAACGTAATATTCCCTTCAGTGCATTTGTACAAGCTTTCCGATATTTAATTGGGCAATTATTAACAGAAACCGAGGCTCAAATCCAACAATGGAAAAATAAAATATTATCAGCTGTTGGAGAAAACGGACAAGTAATTGTTGAAGTTATTCCCGAATTAGAAAAAGTTATTGGTACTCAACCAGCAGTACCGGAATTATCAGGGACAGCAGCTCAAAATAGATTTAATTTATTATTCCAAAAATTTACTAAAGTTTTTACCAGTGTCGAACATCCATTAGTGATATTTTTGGATGATTTACAATGGGCAGATTCGGCATCGCTGAAATTAATAAAGTTATTAATTACTGAGACAAAATATCTTTTTTTAATAGGTGCATATCGTGATAACGAAGTTAGTCCAGCACATCCGTTAATATTGACTTTGAATGAAATAGAAAAAACACAAGTAACCATTGAGACAATTACTTTAGCACCACTAAATCAAATACAAATAAATAATTTAGTAGCTGACACACTTAAATGTACAGAAAAATCAGCTTTACCTCTGTCTCAATTAGTATTTCAAAAGACTCAAGGAAATCCATTTTTTGCCACGCAATTTCTCAAAGCATTACATCAAGATAAACTGATTCAATTTAACTTTGACTTAGGCTGTTGGGAATGTGAAATCACCCAAGTTATTCAGCAAGCAGTTACAGATAATGTTGTGAGTTTTATGGCATTTCAATTACAAAAATTGCCACCCTCGACTCAACATATATTACAGTTAGCAGCTTGTATTGGCAATCAGTTTGATTTAGCAACTTTGGCTATTATTTCTCAACACTCAGAAATAGAAACGGCTGCTGATTTGTGGAAAGCTTTACAAGAAGGATTAATTTTACCCACTGGTAATATTTATAAATTTTATTTAGGGCAAGAAACTCAAGCAATTACTCAAACAAATTCCCAAACTGTTAGATATAAATTTCTGCACGACAGAGTACAACAAGCTGCTTATTTTCTGATACCTGAAGAGTCAAAGAAAACCACTCATTATCAAATAGGTAAACAGTTACTCAAGAACACATCTAAGAGCCAACAAACAGAACGAATTTTTGAAATAGTCAATCAATTAAACTATGGAAAAGAATTAATTACCGAACAAAAAGAACAAGATGAACTGGCTCAACTAAATCTGATAGCTTGTCGTAAAGCCAGAAGTGCAACTGCTTATCAAGCAGGTCGAGAATATGCCAATACAGCATTATCAATACTCGGAGAAAATTCTTGGCAGAGGCAATATGAAATGAGTCTAGCACTCCATGAATTGGCAGCAGAATTAGCTTTCTTATGCGGTGACTTTGAAGCGATGGAACAGTTTATTGAAACAGTCATTGCCAAAGCATATACTTTATTAGAAAAAGTTAATGTTTATCGAATTAGAATTCAAGCAAATGCCTCTCAGAATAAACTGACTGAAGCCATTGCTATTGGCCGAAATTTATTGCAACAGTTAGGTGCAATTTTACCCGAAATAGTTGCAGAAAAAGATATTCAAACAGCCATTGCAGAGATTGACCCATTAATTGGAGACCGGGAAATTGAAGACTTAGTGTATCTACCTCAGATGAAAGATTTGGAGAAAATTGCCATTGTTGAAATTGCCAATAGTCTCATGGCAGCAGCTTCCATTTCCGGTTCTCCTTTGTTTCCATTACTGGTTGCCTTGTCAGTCAAACTATCGATTCAATATGGAAATACATCCGCTTCAGCTATGGCTTATGCTGGCTATGGCATAATTGCTAGTAATATGACGCAAGACGTTAATACAGGGGTGAAGTTTGGTCAGTTGGCAGTTCGTGTCGTCTCCAAATTTGATGTTAAAGCAGCCAAACCAGAGGTATCAATTGTAGAAGGGTTATTCACATTGCATCGCAAATTCCATCTTAGAGAAACACTGGGTTTGTTGCAAGAAGGCTATACAACTGCCCTAGAAGTCGGAAATTTAGAGTTTGCCGGACGTAATGTTTACGCGTTTTGCCTCAATTCTTTTTGGTGCGGTCGGACTCTTGCTACTTTGGAAGAGGAAACCAGGGCGTATTGCAATGAGTTTGTGCAACTAAATCAATTGATAACAGCTAATTACTGTCGAATTTATTGGCAATCAATTTTAAATTTGTTGGGTGTTGCAGAGCATCCAACTATTTTGTCTGGGGATGCGCTTGAGGAAGTAGAATTTCTACCCCAACTAATAGAAGCAAACGATCTATTTGGATTGCATTTCTTCTATGTATGCAAGCTGATACTTTGCTACTTATTTGGGGAAATAGAATCTGCTCAAAACAATGCCATTGAAGTCAGGCGCTATTTAATTGCTGCTGCTGGCACAGTTGGGGAACCTGTATTTTATTTCTATGATTCTTTGACCGCCATAGCTACTTTGAAT
>JBARXI010000055.1:0-2797 GCA_049647275.1 Microcoleaceae cyanobacterium | reverse complement strand
TATTGATAGAGTAATCAAACTGAGTTGTGTTGCATAAAGATTTTTTGTTGTATCTTGGCTTCATCTTGATTTATCGAATGAAAGTGAACTGAAGAAATCAACTTTTCCACTTAAAAATCAGTTAAATTTAATTTCATCAAATATTGAACGGGAGTCAATAGATTGAGATATATCTCAAAAAATACCGCTCAACAATTTTCCCAATTACTATTACAGAAATACGAGAATTACTCAATGCAGATATTGATAGATTAGTGAAAGAAAGTTGTGCCGCATAAAGATTTTTTGTTTGTATCTTAGCTTAATCCTTTTTATCCAGTGGAAGTGAACTGAATAAATCAGATTTTCCACCACAGACAAGCTGAAAATCCACAATTTACCTAATTAATATTGCTCAAATACGAGAATTACTCAATGCAGATATTGATAGATTAGTGAAAGAAAGTTGTGTCGGATAAATATTTTGTTTGTATCTTAGCTTAATCCTTTTTATCCACTGAAAGTGAACTGAATAAATCAGCTTTTCCACCACAAACAAGCTAAAAATAAGTTAAAATTAATTTCATCAAATATTGAACAATAATAAGTAAATCTGGATATGTCTCAAGACAGCAAAGAATATCAAAAAACACTAGCCTCAGCCATGGCTAATATTCCAGCATCTCTAGATCGAGAAACAATTTTTAAAATTACTACCACCGAAGTACGAGAGCTACTCAATGCAGACCGAGTGGCCTTGCTTCGCTTCTATCCTCAGTTAGATTGGGAGGGAGAATTTATTTGCGAAGATGTAGCAGATAATTGGGATTCTGTATTAGGGGCCAGAGTCAAAAAGTCCTGTTTTGGGGAAGAATTTGTTTCCTACTATGAAAAAGGATCTATTCAGGCAGTAACAGATATTTATGAAGCACAATTAAGTGAATCTGATGCCAAAATTTTCCAAGAGTTTCAGGTGCAAGCTTGTTTGGTAATTCCAATACTCAAACCAGACAATACCAACAATGCAACACCAGTAACTACATCTTTACTATGGGGTTTACTATGCATTCATCAATGTAACAAACCTCGGCAATGGCAAGATTTAGAGATTGAGTTGGCTCAGAAAATGGCTCAAAATCTAGGAGTAGTCGTTAAAAATACTGAACTTCTAGAAGCAGCACATTACCAAGTAAAACAACAAAAAGCCTTAGCTAGAGTAATCAAGAGAATTCGTACCCCTCTAGATTTAGAAAGTATTTTTCATATTACTGCTACAGAAGTGCGTCAACTACTGAAGGCTGACCGCGTGGCTGTTTTTCGTTTCTATCGAGAAAGAGACTGGGAAGGAGAATTTGTTTCTGAAGATGTAGGATCTGAGTGGAATTCAGCATTAGCAGCTAAGGTATATGACCATTGTTTTGGGGGAGAATTTGCTGTTCACTATCAAGAGGGTAGAGTACAAGCAGTGGCAGATATCTATCAAGCTCGATTAAGTGATTGTCATGCAGAATTTTTGAGTCAGTTTCAGGTGCGGGCAAATTTAGTGGTGCCTCTACTCAAAGGTGCAGGTATACAAGAATTACCCGAAATTTGGGGTTTGCTGTGCATTCACCAATGCGGTACTCCCCGTCATTGGCAAGACTATGAAATAGAATTTGCCCAACAAATTGCCGATCATTTTGGTGTGGCGCTACAGCAAGAAGATGCTTTGAGAGAAGTTGAAAAACAGGCAATACAACTGACTATAAGTAAAGAAAAAGAAAAATTAGCCGAACGCCAGAAAATTGTAGGTGAGTTATTCGACAAAATTCGCCTTTCCCTGGAAATTGAGACAATTTTTGCCACTGCCACCCAAGAAGTAAGACAACTACTGCAAGCAGATCGGGTGGCGATATATAAGTTTTTGCCTAACTGGTGCGGGGAATTTGTGGCTGAGTCTTTTGCGGAAGGATGGACTCCTCTAGTGGGAGTTCAGCCAATTATTGAAGATACTTTTTTACAAGAAACTCAGGGCGGGCGGTATGTAAACAATGAAACTTTTGCCGTTGATGATATATATCAGGTGGGTCATACTGACTGTCACGTTCAACTTTTAGAACAATTTGAAGCCAAGGCTTATGTAGTTGTACCAATTTTGCAGGGCAAAAAACTTTGGGGTTTGCTGGCAGCTTATCAAAATTATGCTCCCCGTCATTGGCAAGCGGAGGAAGTAGAATTGCTAGCTCAAATAGGTACTCAGTTAGGAGTCGCTCTGCAACAAGCTGAGTATTTTCAGAAAGTTCAAGAGCAGTCGTTACAACTAGCAGCAAGAGCAGCAGCAATGGAGAAGGCAGCAGAAAGACAGAAAACTCTGGCTACAACTGTTGATAAAATTCGTCAGTCTCTTGATATTGAGACAATTTTCCAAACAACTACTCAAGAAGTGCAACAACTTTTGGATGCACATAGAGTTGCTATCTACCGCTTCAATGCTGACTGGAGTGGGGAATTTCTGGCTGAGTCAGTAGCTGAGGGTTGGGATAGGTTGATACAGAAGCAAAAGGAAAATCCCATAATCTCAAAAAATGTTAGTCAATGTTCCGTCAGAGATTTGGCACATTCCCAGACTGATACCTATTTGCAAGAAACTGAGGGCGGAGATTTTATCAAAGGAAAAGTCTATCGTATCTGCAACGATATTTATAATTCAGGTTTTAGTGACTGTTACATTGAGGTATTAGAGTCTTATCAAGCCAGAGCTTATGCTATTGTAGCTATTTATCAGGGCGAAAAACTTTGGGGTTTGTTGGCAGCTTATCAAAATTCTGCCCCTCGCGAG
>JBARXI010000054.1:0-2588 GCA_049647275.1 Microcoleaceae cyanobacterium | reverse complement strand
TAATTGACTGACGAGATCGAAAATTTTTTTTTCTATACCTTCCAGTCCGCTTTCTTGCAATAGCATTTTTCCGATGCGATAATGAGTCGCTGCTTTTTTGTCATCTTGAATCAGACTGTAGGCAGCTGGTTGGATGCGGTCATGAGCGAATTTGTAAGATTGAACGAGGAGGTTTTCATCCAACTCGGATATGGTGAAAATCAAATCGCTTTCAATCGCCTTTTTTAACAATTCAAAAGTTTCTTGAGGGGATTTTTGTGTAATTAATGTCATCAATGGCAAGTCAAATTCTGCTCCATAACAAGCCGCTGTAGATAATATTTCTTGTACTGATGGCGGTAACTTTTGCAGTTTTTTTACCATTAATTCCACTACATTATTGGTAAATCCAGTTTGTTTAATCGCTTCTATATTCCATTGCCAATTTCTCAATTCACGATTAAAATGTAGCAAATTTTCAGCAAATAATGCTCGTAAAAATTCATTAATAAAGAAAGGATTTCCTCCCGTTTTTTCTAGGACTAACCGAGCTAATTTGGTAGCTTCTGGAGTCTGCTGGAGTGCATCGTTGATTAAGCAAGTAATTTGCTCTAGAGATAAAGGTTGTAAAGTTATTTGGTTAATTGAATTGTGATTTTTCTGGATTTTTTCGAGGCAAATTGACAAAGGATGACTAGCTGAAACTTCATTATCCCGATAGGCTCCCAACAGCAATAAATATTCTGTTTTGCCTCCTACTAATATCTGTTCTATTAATTTTAATGTTCCTGAATCAGCCCATTGTAAATCGTCAATAAAGAGGGTTAAAGGATGTTGTTTGTCGCAGAAAACGTCGATAAAATTTCCCATAACAAGATTAAAACGATTTTGCCCTTCGTCTCCTCCTAATACGGGAACGCTAGGTTGTTTGCCGATAATTAGTTCTACTTCGGGAATCACATCAATAATAACTTGTCCGTTATTTCCCAATGCCTGCAAAAGTTTCTCTCGCCAAATTTGCAGTTTAGCTTCACTTTCTCCCAATAATTGCCCGATTAATCCCCTAAAGGCAGACACGACTGCCGAATAAGGAATATTCCGTTGAAACTGGTCGAATTTCCCGGAAATAAAATAACCCCGACGGGCAGTAATGGGTTTGTAAAGTTCTCGAACTAGAGATGATTTGCCGATGCCGGAATAACCTGCCACCATCATCAATTCTGCTCTTCCTTCTCCCCCCTTACTAAGGGGGGTCTGGAGGGGATTACTGACTCGCTCAAAGGCGGAGAGTAAAGCAGCAATTTCTGCTTCCCTGCCGTAGAGTTTTTGGGGAATAGAAAAGCGGTCGGAAATATCTTTTTTTCCCAGAGGAAAAGCAGTAATATTTCCCGTTTCTTGCAGTTGTCGGCGACACTCTGCTAAATCGGCTTTTAATCCATAAGCACTTTGATAGCGGTCTTCGGCATTTTTCGCCATCAATTTGATGAGAATATCTGCAAGAACTTGGGGAATTTCTGCTATAAGTGCAGGGGGGTTTTGAGCAAGATGACAATGCACTAATTCTAGAGGATCGGAACTTTCAAAGGGCAATTTTTCCCCTAGCATTTCATAAAAAGTTACCCCCAAGGAATAAAAATCCGTGCGATAATCTAAACTCCGGTTCATTCTCCCAGTTTGTTCTGGGGAAATATAAGCTAGGGTGCCTTCTAAAACGTTGGGGTTTTTGAGGGTAGGATTTTCCCGACTTAGTTGGGTAGAGATGCCAAAATCAATAATTTTTAGTTCTTTAGTTTCGGCATTAAAAACAATATTCGCGGGATTAATATCTTTATGAATAATATGTAGATGGTGTATTTCTGCCAAACTTTCGGTAATAGCGATCGCCAGAAATAAAAATTCTTCAACAGAAAGCTTTTGGCGCTCTTCAAGCCATTGTTTGAGGGAAATTCCACCAAAGTCTTCCAAAGCGATCGCATAGCTTCTTTGGTATTTTTCCAAGCTATATGCTTTGATAAGAGCTGGAGAGTCTAACTTGCAAGTGAGATGATATTCTTGTTTGTAACGTCTAATTTGTTCGGTGGTAGGATATTCTTGAGCGAGGACTTTGAGAATGACAGGTTGATTATCCTTAGTTCGTCGGGCCCGATAAACTTGGGAATTAGAACTATCGTAAATTAAAACTAAATTATTATATCCAATAACAGTTAACATAAATAATAAATAATATCTTCTGTTCGATAGACATTTCCGGAAACTAAATATTATTTTTCTCAAACCTTTGTAGATAGATTCTATAGAACTTCTCTACAAAGGTTTTTTACTAGTGCAGGATGGCGAAAATAACTAACCAGTTAAAAAAGGTTCAAAAGCTTGTACAATGACCTTTCTTCCCTTCTGCCTTCTGCCTCCTGCCTTCTGCCTTCTTGCACTAGATATCTAATTGGTAATGATGCGCCCAAAACTCAAATAAAAATCTTATTAACTAGAGCGATCGTAGAATCCAAAAGTAAAAAATGGCCATCAGTTATTCTGTTCTACTCCTCAGTTTTTATTCTAATTGGTGCAGTTGAGCCTCGCCAAGTCCCGAACCTAGATTTAGGCGATCGCTG
>JBARXI010000053.1:0-3091 GCA_049647275.1 Microcoleaceae cyanobacterium | reverse complement strand
TTTTCTGGCTCTGGAGGATTCAAACGTGCTTCAATCACCTCAACTAACTGTTCAGATAACTCCTCCCCTTCACTACTGTTTTTAGAAACAAAAATCTCACGAGCTTTTTGAGCATCTGTGAGCGCTCCATCAAGATTTCCCAGGTCAGCTAGAGCCATACTTCTAGCAAAATAAGCAGCAGCTAAATCAGATTTCAAACTAATTGCACGATTATAATACCTAACCGCATCCTTATAATGTCCCGCCTTTGCTTCAGCAACTCCTAACCGATAAAAATCTTCAGCTCCACCTAAGCTAGATGGCATTCCAATTACACCTAACAAGAAAGCATTTTGTAGGTCAACACCTGTTAAATTAGCACCTGTTAAATAAGCACTTCTCAAATCAGTGCCAGCCAAATTAGCACCTGTTAAATTAGCACCTATTAAGTTAGCACCAAATAAACTTGTACCAGCTAGATTCGCACCTGTTAAATCAGCCCCAGTTAAGTTAGCACGACTGAGATTAGCTCCACTCAAGTTAGCTCCTTGTAAATTAGCTCCTGCCAAATTTGCCAAAACTAAACCAGCACCATTTAATTCACAATCTGGACATTGTTTGGTCGATAGTAACTTTTGTGTATGTTGAAAATTCTCAGCAATGGCTGGAGCAAATGGGCAAACCGTACTTAAAACTAAGACAGTAGAAATAATTTTGAGTCTCATTTTCCAATTCTCCAAATGAAGGAGGATATTTTGCTGCCATGTTAGCACCGATCGATAAATCTGAGCATTCTTCACTCTATTTCGGAAATAAGTAGAAACTCCTATTGCGGCATACGCAATAAAGCCACCAACTGCTTCATAAAACTGATATAAAACGTCACTTGCGCTACATTTTAATGTTTACTTCCTGCTTCCACCGGAACTGTCGGCAGCACTCCGTCCACAGGCATCAACGGTCAAGCCAACCGCATCTCTCAAATTTATACTGGCGTTTAAATCCCGGTCTATAGATATCCCACAACACTCACACTCATAAGTCCTGAGATTTAATGGCATATCTTGGACATGACTACAGTTAGAACAAGTCTTTGTTGATGGGAAAAATCTATCAACTACTACTAATTCACAACCATACCATTGACACTTATATTCTAGCTGTCGTCTAAATTCGTAAAAGCTTTGGTCGGCTATAGATTTTGCTAGCTTATGGTTAGCTAACATTCCACTGACGTTCAAGTCTTCAATTACTACACTGCCGTGGTTCTTGGCTAAATATGTTGTTAATTTATGAAGTGCTTCTTTGCGGATGTTGGCTATTTTTCTATGTAGTTTAGCTATCTTTAATTGTGCTGCCCTCCAGTTAGCTGAACCAATTATTTTGTTGCGGTTAATGTATTGTTGTCTTGATAGTTTGGCTTCAAAACGGCGGTAAGATTTTACACTTTTAAATATTTTACCATCGCTTAAAGTTGCTAATCTTTTTACTCCTAAGTCTACACCAACTACATCAGTTGTTTTGGGTGTAGTGTCTGGTGTAAATTCAAAAGATAAGCTGATATACCAATCACCGGCTTGTCTGCTGATGGTTATTTTTTGAGTTGTTGCTTCAATCGGTTCATAAGTTTTGATAATGCCAATAAAAGGTAATTTATGACTCCATCCGTTTAATTATATTGGCTTTCCACAATTATCTATTGTGAATAAATCTGACCTACCTTTTTTCTTAAACCTTGGATATTTACCTAAACCTTTAAAGAATCTCTTAAATGCTTCACCCAAGTTAATAAAAGCATATTGATAAACTTGCTTATGACAGGTTTTTCATCCAAGGATAAAGTGGTTTTGTATGATTAGTAAAAACTTCTCTTAGTTTACGGGTATTAGGTTTGTAACCATCCTTATAAGCAGCATTCCATAAACTTAGTCCCCAGTTATAACACCACCTCGAATAACCAGCGTGTTGAGCCATCATGGTTTTCTGCTTGTTATTCAGTTTAAGTTTGGTTCTGATAGATTTCATCATGGGTGTATGTGCATTGGCAGATTGTCTAATAGTCTGCTTAAATACGAGTTATATCGTTATTCGTTGATTAAGTCAATACTCCCTGAAAATGGAAGAAAGTAAGTAGAAACTCCTATTGCGACATACGCAATAAAGCTACTAACTAGCTGAAAATAGAAGATACTAGGTAAAAATCTATATTTCTCTTTGGACACCTGAATGGACTTAGGTGTCCCGATGTATAGCAAAGTTTTGATTTTGAAGAAATGTTAGATGAAAAGTTTACTATCCACTAACTTGAGAGACTTCTTTGAAATTCTTCATAGGTTGTGCCATCTGGCATAATCGCTCCTTGAAGAGCTACCCCTGTCAAATTAAGATTGGAAATATTCGCACCCAAAAGACTCGCCCCATCTAAGTCGGCAGCACTTAAAATAGCCTCGGTTAAATCTGCTCTCATCATGGTGGCTCCGATTAAGTCTGCTCCTGCCATATCCGCTCTGGTAAGGTTACATCCGATTAAGTCAGCTTCATTGAGAATAGCCCGGCGAAAATTAACACCATACAGATTGGCTCCATGCAAATCTGTTTCACAGAGAATGGCCCTGGATAGGTCAGCATCAATCATATTAACTTGACTGAGATTGGCACGACTTAAGTCTGCTCTGGGCAGTTTTGCTCCTGTTAAATCGGCTCTGTTGAGTTTAGCTCCTACTAGGAGAGCTCCTGATAAATTTGCTCCACTCAAATCAGCTCCGATGAGGTTAGCTTGACTGAGATTAGCTTTAGCCAAATTTGCTCGGCTAAGATTTGCTCTAGTTAGGTTGGCGCCGATTAAATCTGCTTCAAATAGATTGGCTCCCTCTAAATTTGCTTCTAGCAAATGTACTTCATGTAGGTAAACGCCACTGAAGTTTCTTTCACCTCTGGCGTATTGCCTTAATAATTCGTCTATTTTCATAATTTATAATTTGTGGGTCGAGACTTTTCTTTGAAATATACTCCCATCAGAATTGAAAAACAGGATTTTGTTTGAGTCGATTTTTTGTGTCAAATTTATCCTGTTTGAATATTTATATACGGGTACTTAAAGCTTAATTCGGAA
>JBARXI010000052.1:0-7383 GCA_049647275.1 Microcoleaceae cyanobacterium | reverse complement strand
AAAAGACTTTAATATCTGAAACCTTTCCCCAGTCAGCATCTCAAAAATAAGATCCCTTTGCCCAGAAATAATTATGAAATCTTTTAAATATTGGGAAATCAGGAGATTCGGGGGGAGGGGGGATGCGGAATTATTTGTAATAGTGAATTCTCATTATTAAGAAAAAAAATTTTTTGTTCAATACTAAAGCTTTAAAAGGTATTAGATTACTTCTTTAAACTCTATTTTTTAACTGTAACAAGTTTCGGAAATCCAATAGTTGATTTATGTTTTTATTGAGCTTGATTAAAGATTTTTAATATAACATTAATGGATCATTTTGTCAAAAATAAATGCTTCAACAACGATCGAATCAAGTTTGATGAGTTTAATTTTCTTGAATCAAGGCCAATAATTAGTTTTGGAGCTTGCACAACTTGGCCGAACAAGTTATAAATTAGTTAAACGAGGATAGAAATAAAAAGTTGAAATATTAAGGATTGCGATTGCCAACAATTATATCAAAAGTACTTATTGAGTATAGTAGTTTTCTGGCTACTGAGGTCTTTTTAAGCTTCCACCTAAAAAATGGGGGGTCAGAGGATATATGGGTGAGGGTCCGGGAAGATATCTTTGTAGCACCTGGTTATTGAGAGTTGCTATATCTAATCAACAAATTATTTTTACAGAGAACAGAAAAATGAATTTCCTCAGAATAATACCCATAATTATAATTAGTAATCTCCTGAATTTAAGTCTTATTACTTTCAGAATTTTTTTAGTCAGTATTACCACCTTATTCCCACTAATAACACCTCAAATATGTTTGGCATTAACAGAATCAGAAGTAAACAAAATAGCCGGAGAAATTACAGTTAGAATTGACGGAGCTAATAGGGGCGGGTCAGGAGTAATAGTAGAAAAACAAGGCAATACATATTATATACTGACCAACTGGCACGTTGTCAATAAAGTGGGAGATTATCAAATCCGCACGCCAGATGGCGAACTGCACCCAGTTTACTATAGTCTAATCAAACAAGTGCCAGGAGTAGATTTAGCGATCGTACCCTTTAGCAGCATTCAAAATTATCCCATAGCGGAAACAGGCAACCCCAACGAATTAGTTCAGGGAAAAACCGTATTTGTCGGCGGGTGGCCTCGCTCTGGCAGCAACCTCCAGCAACGCATTTTTCTCAGCACAGCAGGAGTGGTAACAGGTCGTCAGCAACCCCAGGGTGGCTATACTTTGCTGTACAATAATTTAGTCAGAGCTGGCATGAGTGGGGGTCCTGTATTAGATGCAGAAGGTCGCCTAGTGGCTATTAATGGTATTGTCAAGTTGCAAGAAAACTCCGATATCATTGTTTCTGGAGGCATTGAAATTGATACTTTTTGGAAATGGCGACAGCAGGTTTCGCTGCCACAAATTCCCCAACAACCCCAAACAGCTCAAACCTCACCCAATGAAAATGCAATAACTGAGCCAGTTCCTACAAGCATTCCTAAGAATGAGAGTGTATCTGAGACTGTAATGAACTTTACTCTCGCTAAAGCGATCGCCTCGGAAATGAGTGGGGTAGTTAGTTCGGTTGTTGCTCTCAGGTCGAAGATAGTTGCAGGTAGCACTAATGGTATTGTTTCATTGTGGAATATTGGTGACGGCGAGGTCATCGCTAGTTGGCAAGCTCACGCTGAGTCAGTAAATTCAGTGGCGGTTACTCCTGACGAGCAGTTAGTAGTTAGCGGTAGCGATGACAAAACTATCAAAATTTGGAAATTGCCTCAAAATAAAAATACTACTGAAATAACTCTGGTGCGAACTTTAACAGGACATTCCAATGTGGTAGATGCTGTGGCGATCGCTCCTAATGGTGAGATTTTAGCTAGTGGTAGTTGGGATGAAACAATTAAAATTTGGGATATGAGTACAGGTGAGTTGCTACGAACTTTAGAAGGACATTCGGGGTTAGTCAATGCGATCGCCATTAGTCCGGATGGGAAATTACTCGCTAGTGGGAGCAAGGATAATACTGTTAAGCTATGGAATTTATCAACAGGTCAACTGTTGCGTACTATTGATACTAATTCATTATCAGTTTTGTCTGTTGTTTTTAGTCCTGACGGTCAGATATTGGCTAGTGGTAGTAGTGATGGTATGGTTAAGCTTTGGAATTTAGCAACAGGGGAATTCATCCGAAGTTTAGAGGGACATTTGGATGGGGTTTGGTCGATAGCGATCGCTCCTGATGGCAAAACTCTGATTAGTGGGAGTTGGGATCGAACGATTAAGTTTTGGGATATGAGTACAGGTGAGTTGAAAGGTAGTTTGAGCGGACATTCAGCCTATATTAGTTCAGTTGCAATTAGTCCAGATGGTCAAACAATAGTCAGCGGTGGTTGGGATCGGAAGATTAATATTTGGAGGTAAGTAGGTGGCGGTAATTAAACATAAAAATGTCCGAAGCGACTCGAACGGAGTGAAAGGTTTGCGGAGCATTCTGCTAGGGAAGCAATCTCCATTGTTTCATTAATTTCAAAGCAGTTTCTATTTTACTAATTATTTATGCCTACCTACTTAGAGAGGTTTGAGAAGTGGTTGTAAGGTTAAGTTTTATGAGACAACGGCAAGTTGTGAGAATTTACGTTCGGGTTATAATTCTCCTTTGATATCATGTCTGGATAAGAGCGTGATAAAAAACTTTCTCCTCTTTTTCTGCTTTTTTCTCCTCTTTTTCTGCTTTTTTCTTCCTTTTTTTTCCCTCCTGACTCCTCTGTGCTTATTTATAATATCATGTCCGGATAAGAGCGTGATAAAAAACTTTATCCTCTTTTTCTTCCCTCCTAACTCCTAACTCCTAACTCCTAACTCCTAACTCCTGACTCTTCTGTGCTTATTTATAAGTATTCAACCGGAGATGATATAAGTATTCAACCAGACATGATATGAAAGCTTTATCAAGGATACTGGGAAGAAGTGCGTCTAACTCTTGGATGGCTTTTTCTCTCAGTTGTTTCATCTCGTTAATTTTGTTTTGTAAATTATCAAACCAAATTTGTTTTTCATCAGGTGGAACAGGAACTTCTATAGGGTCTAATGCTTTCAAGCCAAGAGTTATATCAAATCCGGTGGCATTGGTATAATTCAGCATTGAATAACAAAAGAGGCAAACGGCATTGTAGGGGTCAACGGCCGTTGACCCCTACTGACGGTAGAAATTATATTACTCCGAAAGCTTGCGGATTTGATATTATATTCCTACTGTGAGCGTGTATATTAATCCTAATTTTTACCTCTCCCCAACTCTCCTACTCAATAAGATGTCGCAAAATATTTGAGAATAGGGATTAGTATTAATACTGAGTAAAGGAACTTAAGGCAGATAAGATAAGTTCTGCTTTTTTGACTCATTTTTTATTGTGGTAAAATTGAAATGTTATAGCAGTCGAAGGAAAGGTTAGGACAGATCACTCATCTTAAAACTCAGACAACGCCAGATTTTTCCTTCTGCCTTCTGCATAAGTGCCTTCTGCCTTCTGCTATACATCTATCATAATTCTATGTGTAGATGATTGGACAAATGAATTAAAATTCTGATTCAGAAACAATGCTAATTAATTGAAAGATTTAATTAGATATTTCCCAATTCAGAAAATATAGGATTTTCAGAGGAATGATTAATGAAAAAAACCTCTAGGTACTGGATTATCTCTTTATTACTCGGATTAATTCTCTGGTTAGGATTACCAAGTTGTAGTTATGCTAATAGTCAACCTATTAATTCAACCGACAATATTATTCATGTGCTAAATCGTTTGAATTTTGGTCCTGCACCAGGAGATATAGAGCGAGTAAAATCAATGGGTGTAGAAACTTATATTCAATCTCAACTCAGACCAGAAACTATTTCAGAATCTCCAAAAGTTACACAAGAAATTGCTCAATTTAAAACCATAAATTTAACCCCAGTCCAAATATATAACGAGTATGGTCCTCTACCACCAAAGCAACAAAAAAAGCTTACTGAAGAACAAAGAAAAGCTAGAAATAAGCGCATGAGGACAGTTTTGCAAGATACTAGAAAAGCACGTTTATTAAGAGCAATATCCAGTCAAAGACAACTCCAAGAAGTGATGGTAGATTTTTGGTTTAATCACTTCAATATTGCTATTAATAAAGGGCGACTAAATCGTCTCTGGGTAGGTACTTATGAACGAGATGCAATTAGACCTTATACTCTTGGTAATTTTCGAGATTTATTAGGAGCAACAGCCCACCATCCAGTCATGTTATTCTATTTAGATAATTGGCTAAATTCTGCACCTGGCAGCGAAGGAAGCAAAGGTAGATTTAAAGGTTTAAATGAAAACTATGCCCGCGAACTAATGGAATTACATACTCTCGGCGTAGATGGAGGTTATAAACAAGAGGATATAATAACTTTAGCGAGGATTTTTACTGGTTGGGGAATTGTACGTCGTACTGGCGATGGAAGTGGATTTGAATTCTATGCCAACCGCCATGATAATAGTGACAAAATCTTCTTAGGAGTTCCCATTAAAGGTGGTGGAATGGAAGAGGGAGAAAAAGCATTGGATATTCTGGCAAACCATCCATCTACTGCTCGTTATATTAGTTATAAATTAGCTCAATTTTTTGTAGCTGACAGCCCTCCTAAAACTTTAGTTAATCGGTTGGCAAAACGTTTTCAAGAAACTAATGGTAATATTCGTTTTGTATTAACAGCTTTGTTTGACAGTCCGGAATTTTGGGATACAAAATATTACAACAGTAAATTTAAAAATCCCTATCAATATATTATTTCTACAGCCAGAGCAACAGGCACAGATAATCCTAGATTTGGTAGAATAAATGGAATGTTAAATCAGTTAGGAATGCCTATGTTTAGCTGTGTAACTCCCGATGGTTATAAAAATACTAAAGAAGCATGGTTAAACCCAGATGGTATGATGCGGAGAGTTAGCTTTGCCACACCTATTTCCCGTGGAGGTTTAAGTGAAGATAAATCTAAAAAAAATCGTGTAGAATCAGTCCAGCTTATGGCTACTTTAGGAAATAATTTATCTCCTGAAACCAAAGAGATAGTAATAAATAGCCCTGAAAACTTACAAGCTGCTTTAATTTTAGGCAGCCCGGAAATGATGCAAAGATAAATCAATCGAAAGCAGAAGTATTACCTCATTAATACCAAATTAATATGAAGTTGCATAGAATAAAGTTTTCCAAAGAATTGACCGCAGACAACCAAACATAAACACTGATTAATTAAGATATTTGATAATTCTGTGCAGCCTCACATAAAATTGGTATAACACGAATGTGTCTGAAATTGCGCCCGCCTTTTTCCTAACTTAGCTAATATCAAATCCGGTAGCATCAGTATAATTAATGTAGGAATTAGTAGTCAATAGTCAGTAGTCAGTAGTCAGTAGAAATGCTAATTACAAAGACTTGGCAATTAATGAATATCGGAAAATTTTTTTGTACCGAATTAAACGGATTTGATATAAAACTACAGTAGGGGTAATTTCCTGCGGAATGCTGCGCAAACATGAATTACCCCTACAGTAGGGGTAATTCATGAATCTAATTTGATTGACTCATTCTGCTTTTTCGCAGAGTAATAAACAAACATCTCCGGAAACTAAATTTTTGCCTAGGTCTTACAAAGGTTTGAGATTAATTATTCCAGAAGTCTAATATCAAATGCAGAACATTCGGTTTACTTAGCACTCCCAAGAAAAAGAAAGACTGCTCATCAACTTTACTAGCAAATTTCAACATTTTGGAGACATTATGAAAAGACGGAATTTTTTACAACTAGCTAGCTTATTATCTGCTTCCGGAATTATCTCTGTTGGTAGTCATGGTTGGGTAGCAAAAGGATTAGCCCAGACTAATAACCGGAAACGATTAATAGTTGTTTTTCTCCGGGGTGGGGTAGATGGATTAAATATAGTTATACCCCATCAAGAAGAAAATTATTATGACGCACGACCAAAAATAGCAATTCCGGCCCCAGGAGAAGAAAACGGAGCGATAAATTTAGACGGGCAATTTGGCTTACATCCTGCCTTAGCTGATGTCATGCCCCTATGGCAAAATCGCAGTTTAGCTTTTATTCACGCCTGCGGTCTAAATCACAATACTCGCTCTCATTTTGATGCTCAATTTTACATGGAAACAGGAGTTCCCGGTAGTAAAAATACCAGCAATGGCTGGATGAATCGTTTGTTAGGAAATCTTCCCAAAGATAAACCTACTCAAGCAGTAAATTTAGGGGATACACCACCACGCATTCTTATGGGTGAAATGCCAGTTGCTACTCTTCCCACTGGCAGAAAATCAAGCCGTCGTCTTCCCATAGACCGCCCCCAAATAAATCAAGCATTCGATCGCCTTTATACTGGTAATGATGAACTTAGTAGAGTTTACCAGGAGGGTCGTCAGGCACGAGATTTATTGCTGGCTGACTTGGAGAAAGAAATGGAAGAGGCTTCTGGAGGCGCACCACCTCCAAGAGGTTTTGCTGCTGATGCTAAACATTTAGCTCAGATTATGGTGGGAGATTCTCAGACTCAGTTAGGATTTCTTGCTCTTGGTGGTTGGGATACTCACGTCAATCAGGGAAAGACTCAGGGTCAGTTGGCTAGAAAGTTAAAGCCTTTGGGAGAGGGTTTGGCTACTTTAGTTCAGGAATTAGGACCCCTATACTCAGACACAATGGTTTTGGTCATGTCAGAGTTTGGTCGCACCGTGAAAGAAAATGGTAATGGCGGTACCGACCACGGACATGGAAATGTGATGTGGGTTTTAGGTGGTGATGTGCGTGGGGGTCAGGTTTATGGAAAATGGCCTGGTTTGGATGAGTCGCAATTGTTTCAAAAACGCGATTTAGCTGTGACGACTGATTTTAGAGATGCGATCGCTACTGTTTTGGAGGGACATTTGGGAGTTAATCAAAACCAACTAGCTCAAATTTTTCCGGGTAATTCTTCTTATCAACGTTTAGCATTGCTTTGAGGAAGGAAAAAGGGGAGCAAGAAGAAAGAAAGTTTTGAGTAACTACTGCGGGAGGTCGAGCAAATAATTATTAATCAACCTAACTCGATCTAAAAAAGGGGAAAGGAAAACAAAAGTTGGGAAACTTGATTCAAAATATTAATATTATGTCTGGTTGAATACTTGTAAATAAGTAGGTGGAAGAGGCAGGAGTACGGGAGATTTGCTCTAGAGAAAGGAAACTTTTTTTTGTTTTGCTGGCGCATAACGCAAACCGCGACATATAACGCGGAGCGCGGAACGGAGTTCTATCAAATCCGTTTAATTCGGCACGTAAAAATGTTCCATCTTCAACCATTACCAAATATTTCTCGATCTCC
>JBARXI010000051.1:0-34409 GCA_049647275.1 Microcoleaceae cyanobacterium | reverse complement strand
CATTATAGCCGAGGTGTAAGGTGCGTTGCAACGCACCCTACTGGACTGACACATCTTAAATGGTGCATTAGAAAAAATCGGTCAAACCTTTCTGTAACAAAAATTATACGAAAATGCTAATGCACAGTTTTAGCTGTGTCAGTCTACTACTAGACTTAATGGTGTTGGGTTTATCCTGCGGATAAGCTGCGGTAACATTCTTCAACCCAACCTACTGGACTGTTTCAACTAAAATGATGCAATAGAAAATTGGTAAGAGATTGCTTCACTATCGTTCGCAATGACAATTCTAACGCACTACTTTTGATGAAACAGTCCACTACAATCTAATATACCTCTGCGATAATTAATCTTAAACTCTTGTAATGTCTGGGTAAAAACTTAATTTTCACCAGATGTCTAATAACTAGGGTTTGCTGAATAAAATCTTTTGATAAGGGTAGGAGTCAGGAGTCTGTAGGGGCAATTTCCTACGGAATGCTGCGCAAACATGTTTGCGATAGCATTCGGAACGAAATTGCCCCTACAGGAGGAACGGGGAATTATAGAGGAGTTAGTCGGGAAAATTGTCACTCAATTTTTCTGCCATAATCATCCCAAAATACTAAAAAATTGACCTTTTTCCACCGAAAAGCTGGCACTTTTTTCAACCCAAAAAATGCTTTGCGCCAATATCAGTCAATACTTTGAGAATAGATAGGGTTTACCCTAATTAATTAGTTATTTTCTAAAGTAACCAATAAACACAATAGTAATGCTTCAGTCCATTCTACCACAGCACCATAAGTATCACCAGTATGACCGCCCAAGCGATGGTTAAACCATGCACCAGTCAGAGTAGCGATCGCTATTCCACCTATTGCCATACCAGAAGCTACCAACCAACTTTCAGGGTCTAATAAAATTTGGATTCCACTTAGACTCAGTAATAAAAGTACCCCTCCGAGAAAATCACAAATAGAGTATTTTACTTCTTTGTGAAAAGCTCCTTTTCCAGTAGGTTTAAGATAGGGATAACGGGCGATCGCTACTAACTGCCCCCATCTACCCCAACCTGCTACAGCCATAAGTGCTAAAAGGCGATCGCTATCTAAATCTGTCAAAGCCGTAACTTTTAAAAGTAGTAAGGCGATCGCTGCCATTGCCCCAAAAGCTCCTGTAGCACTATCAGCCATTACTTCAAGTCGTCGTTTTGGGTATAGCACTGCCAAACCATCAGCAGTATCCATAACCCCATCCAGGTGTAAACCACCAGTTAAGGCAATTCCTGCAACAACAACCACAGCCGATCTAGTTAACACAGGCATCCCCAACATCTGTAGCCCAATATCAGTTAGCCCTAAAATCCCACCTATCATTATCCCGATCGAAGGAGCCAAACGAGCAATACCCCTAAACTCCAATTGCCAATCATGAGGTATTGGCAAACAAGTGTAAAAAGCGATTCCAGCAGCAAAATTTAGCAGAGTATTCTGTATTACTTTTATCAAAGATTAACCGATTAATTTTCGACTTGGGCCTTCCTTAATATTTGCTCAACTGGTATCAATCAAGTTCATATTTCAGTAGACAAAATAACTTTTATATGATATAAAAAATTAAGTGATTTATACAATTAAATTTATACAATTAAACTTTATATTTAATTTAAAATCGCTCTAAAATCCAAACTATAGTTCCAAAGCACATATTACTGTTTCATACTCAGAGAAACTATGCCAGAATTGGAACAAGAATAGCACTATCTAACAACTCAGGACAACACAAAATTGTTCTGATAAATTTTTATTAAGTCAGAGGCTTTTGCTATATGAGTTCCAACAATTTTGACCACAGGGTATCTGCTCCTTGCATCATTGACACTGGCATTATTGTCAATAAGAGTGATATGCAAAGACTGTTAATAGATTTAGGCAGAGTCCGCTACATCCATACTCAAGATGGCCAAATTCAAAGCCAAGGGGAAGGATACATATTGGAAGTATTTGCCGATCGCCAACGGTCAACCCTGGTTGCTAATCATTCCATATATTTGAATGTTTACAGTTTTGATTACCTAGAACTGATAAAATCCCCCAACCAGGAAACATATTTTGATTTAATTACAGAAGGTCGCCAGTTAAGATTGGTTCCCCTATCGAACCCAATGCAAGAAGATGCTACACGAAATCTTAATGCTGCAGCATTTGATGCAGTAATGGATCAAGTTTTGTCATCTAACTGGGATATGCAGTTTGATGATGATGATTGTCCCTTTTAAAAGGAAAAATATAGGGAATTGGGGTAACTATATCAACTATTCTCCGTCTAGAGAAAATAATCAAAATTTCCTAATCGCCAATACCCAATATCATGTCCCAAAATTTTTCCTTTCATCCTCAGGCTCGTTGTCGCCATACGAAAGCCCGTGCAGGGGTTTTTTTGACTCCTCATGGTAGTATAGACACACCTAGATTTATGCCTGTGGGGACTTTAGCGAATGTAAAAACCCTCACACCTGCTCAGTTAGAAGCGGCGGGTGCTCAGATGATCTTGGCAAATACTTATCATCTTCACTTGCAACCAGGAGAAAGTATTGTAGCTGGAGCTGGCGGACTCCATAAATTTATGGCTTGGAAAGGCCCAATATTAACTGATTCTGGTGGCTTTCAAGTATTTAGCTTGGGCGATATCCGAACGATTAGCGAAGAAGGAGTTAAGTTTCGCTCTCCTCGTGATGGCAATATTATTAATTTAACTCCAGAGCGCTCTATCCAAATTCAGAATGAATTGGGAGCTGATGTAATCATGGCGTTTGATGAGTGTCCACCTTACCCAGCGAGTAGGGAAGAGGTGGAGTTGGCAACGAATCGTACCTATCGATGGTTGAAGCGTTGTATGGAAGCTCATCACTGTAGCGAGCAAGCTTTATTTGGTATTGTTCAAGGTGGCGTTTTTCCCGCTCTACGTTCTTCAGCAGCAAGGCAGTTAGTAGATTTGGATTTGCCTGGTTATGCGATCGGTGGAGTCAGTGTGGGGGAGCCTGGTGAATTGATAGATGATATCGTTAAGGTGACGGCTCCTTTGTTGCCAGAGGATAAACCTCGTTATTTGATGGGAATTGGTACTTATCGAGAAATGGTGCGGGCGATCGCTAATGGAGTAGATTTATTTGATTGTGTAATTCCCACTCGTATAGCGCGACATGGCTCTGTCTTAGTTAAGGGTGAGCGCTGGAATATGAAAAATGCTCGATTTCGAGAAGACTTTACTCCACTAGATGAATCTTGTACTTGTTATTGTTGTCAAAATTTTAGCAGGGCTTATCTTAGTCATTTAATCAGATGTCATGAGTCTTTAGGTCATACCTTATTGTCTCTTCACAACGTTACAGAATTGATTCGTTTTACCCAAAATATTCGGGATGCAATTCTGGGCGATCGTTTTACCACGGAGTTTGCTGGTTGGCTTGATTAAGCTAAAATTTGGGATTCAACTTTCTCGCTTTATAAAATGCAAAGCTCTGGCGCAACAGTACAGTTAGTAGTTAACTAGTTCAATACTAATTTGAGCAGGTTAAATATTGCATATAATAATACAGAACTGACTAAATCACTCTACCTGTAGGGTGCGTTGTCACAAACCTTACATCACCAAAAAGTGTAGAATATAAAGTTTGGTATTAGTACTGAATACATTATCAGCTTTAAGTCTAATATACTCTAATGATACAGCAGATTCCTCAAATATTTAACGAAACTCAACCCACAACATGGGTCAACTCAGTTTTTGCACGTCACGAGACATTTCACCAGCGCTTTGGTTGGTTGAAAAAAGGTTTTGATGCTGCCCAAAATAATCCAGAAGTATTTTTGAAGGAAGATGCCACGGTGCATTTGGGAGTAGGAAAAAATATGGTGCGCTCCATTCGCTATTGGTGTAATACTTTCAAATGTCTACTCCACCCGATCGGCAATGGCTCAGAACATTTAGCTAGGTAGACATGACCATCTTTCCACTTAGCAGTAGGCGAACTACAGACCACTTGTATAACCTTTTTTTGTAGCACATGGGCCAATTCCCTTTTTTTGCGTTTGTTGCTATATATAGTAATATTTTTAAGATTTTTGTAAACATATACGATAACAAATTCTTTTTTTATACTTGAAAACCAGAATTATAATAGCTTTTATGTTACTATTTATATTTATATTTACAAACTTTTTCCTCTCTGGCAAAATCAGAGTATGGGAAAAGCAGACAAAGCACTAAAACAGACACTTGAAAGTTACAAAATTAGCCAAAATAAATTGGCTACAACTTTGAATATGAAGCGTCCAGTTGTTAACCGATGGTTTCATAGTCAGGTAGACCCTACTGCGGAAACTGTTATCGAAATTGTTAAAGCACTTGAAAAAATTAATCCTAAAGCATCCCAGGAGTTTGTGAAGTTGTATTTAGGAGAATGGATACAAAAACCGACACAAATACAAACTGTATTAACTCAACCGAGAATGTTACCTGCTTCAGATAAAGTTGATGTTTCTGCTTTATCTAGATTATTTGCAAATACCACAAATTCTTATAAGTATCTTTTCTTTATTTCTGTATTAGATATTTTAAAAAGACGGCAATTTGAGATTTTATCACCAATTAGTTTTGCATAAATTATCATGGAAATTTTGGCTAATGCTTGGTATCCTCATACTTATTTTAAATTATCTTTTGGCTCTCAAGATCAAATTGCTAATAAATTAGATTCTCTGGAGTTAGATATTAATGAACCTATTTTAAAATTTACAGATACAGATAAAAAAAATTTAAGAAAAATCATTCAATCCCAAAATATTGATGATATTGTTAGTCTTATTAGTCGTTATGTCACTTATCGTTTAATTCGTCCTTTCTTTGAGCAAGAGACTAAAGGCTTAAAAGATTCTAATGTTAATCAAAATTTGATTAGTTTAGCTAACAATCAATTCGATAAAAAAAAGCCTTTATACTGCTTCAATAGTGAAGAAAAGAGAAAGTGTAATGCTATTAATTTACATCAAAGTTGGATTGAATATATAGAAGAAAATTATTCTATTGTTTGGATTTGGACAGCTTGGGAATGGTTAGGGTATATGCAAAAACGTAATCCCAGTACACCCACTTTAGTAAATAAATTATTTATACCATCTAAGCGAGAATATCTAACAAAGCAGAAAGAATACTGGAAAAAAGTTTTAGAAAAACACCAGGAAACTCGCTGCATCTATTCAAACCAAATTGTAAATAAATCTCGATTTAGTTTAGATCATTATTTACCCTGGTCGTTTGTTGCTCACGATCAACTTTGGAATTTAGTTCCTGTTGTACCGGACATTAATTCATCAAAATCTAATAATTTACCTTCTCAGGAATATTTCAATAATTTTATTCAAATTCAACATTTAGGATTAATTACTTCTCATCAGTTTATGAAAAAAAGTGATTGGGAAAAGTATGTAGAGCCTTATGCTAGTGACCTTAAATTATCTTATGAAAATTTGCTTGATATTGACAAGCTAAGAAACGCTTATGAAGCAACTATCATTCCATTAATAAGTCTGGCAAAAAATCAAGGTTTTTCTACAGAATGGTATTTGAGTAGTTGAGCTAAATTTTTATAATTGTTAAGCTTACTAATGACTATAATATTTTGACAAATTTGACTAAGTTGCGTAAGTCCTGAAATCTATAAAGTTATAACACTGTAGGTTGGGTTAAGCGTCGGAGCGCAACCCAACAGATACCTATTTTTGTTGGGTTTCCTACGTCAACCCAACCTACATCATTTCCTTAATTGCAAAAACAACCTCTGACAAAATTTCAACTGCTTGCTCTACCTCTTCCCCTGTCGTAAACTTACCAATACCTATCCGCAACGCTCCCTCCATCTCCATCCCTAGACAAACCTAACGCTCTCAACACATGAGAGGCCGCTTCTACACCAGACGAGCAAGCTGCTCCAGTAGAAATAGCTAACCTCGATCGCCCCCTAGCAATAACCGCACTATTAGGAATGCCAGGAATAGAAATATGCAAATTTCCTGCTAAACGAGACCCTGTATCCCCATTCACAACTAGATCGGGAATAGCTGCCATCAATAACTCCTGCATTTTATCTCGCTTAGTGGCGATCGCTCTTTCATCCTCCACCATTTCCAATTTCCGCAAACGACACGCTTCCCCCAAACCAACAATTCCCGGTACATTCAAAGTACCTGCTCTCATCCCTTTCTGATGTCCGCCTCCATAAATTAAAGGTTTGAGCCTATATCCCTTTCCCACTAGTAACGCCCCCACACCTTTAGGTGCATAAAGTTTATGCCCAGAAATAGCAAGATAACTAATTCCCCACTCAGCAAAATTTATCGGTATTTTTCCCACCCCTTGAGAAGCATCACAGAGAAAAGGAATTTGATATTTTTGAGCAATTTTACCAATCTTTTCAATAGGGTAAACATTACCTATTTCGTTATTAGCTGCCATAACACACAACAGAGAAATTACCCCTGCACAAACATTCTCTAAATGTTCTAAATTAACTCTACCTTTTCTATCAACTTGAAGCCAAATAATTTCTGCCAATTTTTGTTTAGCTAAAGCTGCACAAGGATCGATAACCGCTTGATGTTCCACGGGTAAAATGGCAATCCGAGGTAAAGTTGAATAATTATTTTGATAAATATGACCGAAGATAGCCAGATTAATACTTTCTGTCGCTCCTGATGTCCATATTATCTGTTTCGGCGAAGCTCCAATTAAATTAGCCACATTTGATGCAGCTTCAGCAACGGCTATTTCTGCTTCATCCCCATATTGATGATCGACACTACTAGCATTGCCGAATGCTTCTGTCATCTGATAAAGGATTTTTTCAGCTACTCTTATATCGACCGGGGTAGTAGAATGATAGTCGAGGTAAATTGGTCTATTTTGGTTACGATTGGTAGTCAGAAAAGATGAGCCTTTGTGATTATTAGTGGTAAACATTAGACATCTCCAAAAATACCGATTTTGGCACATTGCTATGAAGGTTTCAGAACCTTTTTTTGAGATATCTATTAACTAATTATCCTCACTGCTTCACTTCTTCCCAATTATGGAGTATGTTGTATCGATTCAGTGAGCTTGCTCATCTATTATTTGAAGCAGAGGCAACTACTTAAGTTTTCTCGATCTTTCACTATGCAACGCCTAATTTGGTGTTTCTACTCCAACTTTTACCTTAACTTCAACTGGCTTTTTATGAGATTGATTCAATATTTTTTCCGCAGTCGCATTTGAAGTAGTCTTTTGTTTTGAATCCCCAAATTTTAACTTTTGAGCTAAGACATCGCGTTGATTAATTAGATAAATACTAACTACAGTTAAAGCTACTCCGAATGATTGTAATGGAGTTAGCACTTCTCCTAAAAAGAAATTACCAAACAATAAAGCAAAAATTGGTGTCAGAAAAGTTAAAGCACTTAAACTCGTAAGATTACCAGAAGAAGCAAAATAGAAAAATAAACCATAGGCGATCGCGCTGCCAAAAATAGTAGCATAACCCAAAGCCATCCAACCAGACCCATCGATATTCACCCACTGCTGAGACTCAAAACCTGCCGAAATAGCAAATAATGGTAAGCCACCTAAAATCATGTGCCAACCAGTAGCCATAATTGGGTCACTATATTTGCAAACCCAACGCACTAAAACTGTTCCCACTGCCATAGATAGGGATGCTAGCAACATCAGCCATTCCCCACTTTGAAAAATTTGTTCAATTCCTAAAGATGACTCTATTGTCTCAGGATGGAATAAACCCCAAATCCATTCATCAGGTAAACCAATCAGACTAATACCGATAACACCAATAACTAACCCCAACCAACCCCAAACTCTAATTCTCTCTTGAAATAACCACAAACATAATATCGCCACTGCCAAAGGTTGAGAATCAATCATCACCGAACCCAAACCAGCATTTGTTCTAACTAACCCTTCAGCTAAAAAACCTTGAAACAAAGCACCATCTACCAACGCAAATAATAAAATCCATAACCAAGCCTTTTTTCCTTGTGGTTGTGGTCTTCCCTGAATCATTCCCACCAATAGCAATAATATACCTGCTGGAAATATACGCATTGCTGCCATAAAAAATGGTGTAGTGTGGGGGATAACTCCTTTCATTGCCACCATTGCTGTACCCCAAAAGAAAAAGGGCGCGATTAGTAATAGTGGGGCGAAGGGAAGTTTTGAGTTAGTCAGTTTTAGTTGCATGGTTCAATATGGGTTTTATTATCGGGTCTGTGGTTAATTAAAATTTATTAGATTATCTTTACAAATTGTAACACTTTTAGGAAAAATTGTGTATGATTATTAATTTGCCAAATCATATAGCAAAATATAGTAGAATGTCAAAATATTCATTAATTTTATCTTGATTGACAATTTTGGTTGAATATGTTAGGCATATAGGCTGAAAAGTTTATACTTTAATTAATTACTATTGCCTTTTGACTTTTAAATCTTGAGTTTTGACTTAACAACAGCATGATTTGGCCATTTAAGCCTCGGTATCGCAAACAAATTGCTCGAATTGAAATCAATGGTGTCATTGCAAGCGACACCCGAAAAAGAGTTTTAGAAGCACTCAAAACAGTAGAAGAAAGAAAATTTCCGGCTCTGTTACTTAGGATAGATAGCCCTGGAGGTACTGTAGCTGACTCTCAAGAAATTTACAGTGCCCTGAAAAGTTTGCAAGAGAAAGTCAAAATTGTGGCTAGCTTTGGCAATATTTCAGCTTCCGGAGGTGTCTATATCGGTGTAGGTGCTCAACATATTGTGTCTAACCCAGGCACCATTACTGGGAGTATCGGCGTAATTTTGCGAGGAAACAATATTGAACGTCTTTTGGAAAGAGTGGGCGTTTCCTTTAAAGTAGTCAAATCTGGTCCTTATAAAGATATCTTGGCCTTCGATCGCGAAATAACGGAGCCAGAAAAACAAATTCTCCAAGACTTGATTGATACTAGCTATCAGCAGTTTGTCCAAACCGTAGCTGAAGGACGAAATTTGGCTGTAGATGCTGTCAAAAGTTTTGCTGATGGCCGAATTTTTACAGGACAACAAGCATTAGAATTAGGCGTGGTTGACCGTTTAGGTACTGAGGAAGATGCCCGTAAGTGGGCTTGTGAACTGGTAGATCTAGACCCGGAGAAAACCGAGAGTTGTACTTTGGAAAAACCAAAATCTTTATTGAATCGAGTTTTGGGCAATAATCAGGTATCATCAAAGCTATCGGCTGCTCAAAGCTGGGTAGAATTTGAAGTGTCTACCAGTGGCTTACCTCTGTGGCTGTATCGACCTTAAATTTAAGTACAAAATTGTTGATTGGGAGGATTTTGGCGTGGCGTGGCGAGTTCAAGCAATTCGTGGGGCAACCACTGTCTCGGAAAACTCAAAAGAGGCTATTGAAGAGGCAGTTACCGAACTAGTAGATGAACTAGAAGCCCATAATCAGATCGATCCAGAGGACATTATTAGTACGACTTTTTCTGTGACTCGCGATCTGGATGCTATTTTTCCAGCAGCGATCGCCCGCCAACGTCCTCACTGGGAAAATGTGCCTTTATTAGATGTGCAACAAATGCACGTTGAGGGTAGTTTAGAACGTTGTATCAGATTTTTGATTCATATCAATATGCCCGAGAAGCACAACAAAATTATTCATCCCTATTTACGAGGTGCAAAAGGTCTCAGACCTGATTGGAGCTTAAAAATCAAGAGTTAAGTGGCGTTGGAGTAGAAGTAAATTTTCTAGTAGTAGGGTGTGTTAGCGGTAGCGTAACGCACCAAAGCTATTCCTATGCTAGCGGTAGCGTAACGCACCAAAGCCTATTAGCAGTGGACCGACACATCTAAAATGGTGCCCTGCGACGGATTGTTAAATACCTTTGATAACTTATATTTTAGCCGTAATGGCGCACCCTACAATAATGAACTATTTTAGCTGAACCGCGGCACTATTGTCTAATTGTATAAGTATAAGTAACGCACCAAAGCCTATTACTAGTGTCTAATTGTATAAGTTAATATGTTTATTAGACAAATGAAAAAAGCCTAAAATCAAAGTAACTCAACTCAAAAATAATATTACTAATTTTTGCAAATGGTCAGTGCGTAAGGTCCAGTAGGGTGTGTTAGCGGTAGCGTAACGCACCAAAACGCTAATTTTTTCAATCAGACACTAGGGTGTGTTAGTCTATTTCTGTTAGTAGTGTTAGCAGTAGCGTAACGTACCAAAACCCTACATCTATGGTCAGTGCGTAAGTCGTGAATAAACTATTATTTTTGTGGGTGGCTAGTAGTAGATAGTAATGGTCAACTTGAAGCTAGGAGCTTGCAGAAACCGAAATTGAGCAAACAAGACCTAGCTTTTATGACATCAAACTCAGGTTATTTGCCTTGGACAAGTTGAACTTCAGACTCTTCCGAATGCACCTTGCTTGGAGACTGCCACAAGCGATCGCCATGCACCAAAGTATGCAATTCCCAATCTTCAGAAGTTTGCGGATAATCGCTCCGGTAATGTCCGCCCCTGCTTTCAGTGCGCCATACAGCACTTTTAAGAACTAAATAACTCAAATCCAAAAGATTCAGCGTTTCTGCAACCGTCCGCAACTGCTCTTCAGCATCAGTCGAATCTAACTGTATCATTTGGTGGGGCGATAGATTCACCAAAAACTGAACAACCTTAAAACTTGCCAACATTTCTCGCCAGTCATTCACCCGCTCCATTGCCAACTCCAATAACTCCCCTTGACGAGAAATACCCGCACTATCCCACATTAAATTCGGTAACATTTGCCGAATCGATTCTATTTTTTCCATCTCCCCATTCCAGTCAGAATTTACCCCCATCAAAGAATTAGAATCAGGCGCAATCATGTTTTGCTCAACTTCTATCTGAGAAAGTTGAGCAGCAAACACAACACATTCCAACAAAGAATTACTAGCCAAACGATTTGCTCCATGAACTCCCGTACTTGCCGTTTCCCCAATTGCATAAAGTCCCCGAATGGAAGTCCGACCCATCAAGTCGCAAGCAACTCCACCCATCCAATAATGAGCTGCAGGAGCAACAGGAATAGGTTGCTGAAAAACATCAATACCCCATTCTTGACAGACATTAATAATATTGGGGAAGCGATAACGAATGCGGTCGGGGTCAATGGGTCGCAAATCTAAATAAACATGAGCCTGCTTGGGGTCGGTAGAAGTTTTGCGCAAGTGATGGAAAATCGCTCGACTGACAACATCCCTGGGGGCTAATTCCCCTGCCGGATGATAGTCAAAAGCAAAGCGGTAGCCGCACTCGTCGATTAGATGCGCTCCTTCTCCCCGCACAGCTTCACTAATCAAAAAATGAGGAGCGCCTGGTTTTGTTAAGGCGGTGGGATGAAATTGGAAAAATTCTAAATCTCGCAAAATTGCTCCTGCACGCCAAGCTAGTGCAAGTCCATCTCCGGTACTAACTTCAGGGTTTGTAGTTTGGGCAAATAGTTGACCGCCTCCACCTGTGGCGAGGATAACGGCAGCAGATTTTAGCCACTTAATTTGACTCTGACACAACAGGCTAATACCTTGAACCTTATCTTTTTCTGGAGTCAGCCATAAATTTAATGCGACACCCCGCGAAATTACCTGAATATTCTGACGTTCGAGAACTTTTTCTGTGAGTGTCTCAATGATAGCTTTACCTGTGGTGTCTGCAGAGTGAAGTACGCGAGGGCGAGAGTGCGCTGCTTCGAGAGTCATCGCCAGTTTTTCTCCTTTGCGGTCAAAGGCAACTCCCATTTCTACTAGATGAGCGATCGCTGCTGGAGCATTTTCTACCAGAAATTTTACGGCTTCCGAGTCGCACAAACCTGCACCTGCTTTGAGAGTATCTTCTAGGTGTAATTTTGGAGCATCTGACGGATCGATAGCAGCAGCAATACCTCCCTGAGCATAGTTACTTGAACCCATATTTATGACATCTTTAGTAATTAAACCGACTCTTAGGTGAGTAGGTAAACAAAGGGTTGCATAAAGTCCTGCTGCACCCGAACCTACGACTATAATGTCAAAGTTGGATGGAATATCTTGAGGCGTTAATGTTGGCATTTGTATAAAGTTATATTTTGATATAGAATCAATCAACGTACAATTTTTTTGAGTAAGCTTTTTGCAGAAAAGAATTCCCATATTTATAGCAAGATACCTCCTAATTTTCCTGAGTTAGGAAGCATAGGAAGGAAGGTTACTCATTTCATTTTGTACAGATTAGAAAGATTATAATTGCTTTTTTAATATTCAGCTAGTTTCTGAGAAATTTTTCTCTTTAATAACACCAAGATTTTTACAACAATTTAATAATTTAAGATATATGTAGGTTGGGTTGTAGCTTGCTTCCGTGTAGCGGTACTATCATGTTAGCGGAGCTTATCCGTAGGAGAAACGCAACTTAAAGGGGTTTTGTTGGGTTTCGCTCCCTCAACCCAATCTACCGAAATTGCTTAAGTTGCATCAGGAAAGCAAAAACATTATTCTGATGCAGAGAAATTTTATGGAAATTCAAAATGTGGATGCGTCAACCTAATAATATTACACAGAAGAGACGTTAAATTTAACGTCTCTATCTTTATCGTTTATGTTAAATATTTGGAGAAATATTTGGAGTTTTCTATTAAAATCAATTTCTGGAAACAGAGAAATATTTTCCTTTCAAATACTCAAGCTTTTGTCTAAGCGTTAACTAACTTTCTTTTCGTAAAGTCAATTCAACCTCAAGCACTTATCAACCCCATCTGACGTTCCCATTTTTGTTTAATGGTGTGATAGTCGTTGTAATATTCTTCTGGATTAAATCCTGGTAATATTTCATAAACATCTATTTCTTGCCAGAGAGGGTCTAAACTTTCAATAACTGGCAGAGATTGAGCAACAATTTTTTCTGGTTTTAACCAATATTGTTTTTCTTCAACCTTGACATTGGGGCGCAACTTGTTTTCATTGCCCGTATCTGTGGTACTAACATTAATAAAACGTCCTCGAATTAATCCTTTCCAGTCTTTTGACTTAGCTAAGTCTTTGATGTATTGACGTAAAGTATCTTTAGCATAAGTATAAGACCGCCAGAATGGAATTTTGTATTTATCACTGATGGAGCCAAAACCACAAAGCGCGAGCGTTATTTTTCGCCCGCGCTGATGTTCTTCATTAAGTTTTTCTACTAAGGGGTTGACTACATTTACAAAAGTGTGGTAGTTAGAGGAAAATACTTCTTCATCTATTTTATGGCGATCGCGATTGAGGTGGGGCATAGACTCTAAATCTTCATATTTGAATTTACCTACACCATGCACCAATACTAAATCAGAAACTTCACTTAGGTCTAATTGTTCGATCGCTTCCCTTGTCCCTTTCTCGTCTAAAAGATCGACTTTAAATTGGATAACTTCGGTAGTTTCTAATTTGCTTCGAGAAAGAGCTACGCATTTTGTATTTTTCTCTTGTACAAAATGTTTGACATAGCACGCTCCAACAGCCCCACTTGCACCGGTTACTATTGCTAGTCGAGTATTCATAATTTTTTTTCCTCTATTTTAAATGTACGTTTTTAAATGTCCGTTGCTTTTTTACCCTAATTTTCTCAACACAAATTCTAACATTCTTCCTTCCCTTGCCTTGAGAAAAGCCGGATTTGAGTTCTGGTCTAAAAATTCAGTATTTTAAATGGAAAATCCTGCCTTTAAATGTTAATTAGCCTCTAGATTAATAGTAGAAGCAATAAAAGCACCACGTTCGGCCATTGTATATAACCCTACATGGTGAGACACTTTCTGTGGATGAATAGCGGTTTTAGGTAAACCTTGTTCTGCTGCCATTTCTGGTGTCAGGTCAAAAGTAGCACAACCTTTATCATATACAGCCACATCTTTTAAAGTAGGTACTAAACCATGATTGCGCACTGACAGAATAGTAACAACAAAGTCCATCACACAAATATCAGTACAAATTCCTACTACAACTAGGGATTCAAGTTTGTATTCATTAATCCAATTCAACAATACATTACTTTGAGTATCGACGTCAATGGAACCAACAAATCCATTAATGCAGTCCTTGGGAACTAATGTTGCTAAGGGGTTATCGTGTAACCATTTGAGTTCGGGGACAAGTTCTTCTTCTCCTGTACCTTTTTCACAATGTGGGGGATAAGGAGGTTCGGGTTTTCCTGGTTCGTGGGTATCTAGGAAAGCTAAAACTGGCCAACCTCGTTCAACAAAAGCATGGGCTAGGCGATCGCTTTCCGAGACCATTGTCGCAATTTGTTCGTTTGGCTCTTGGGGGGCTAATGGGCCAAAGCCCACAGTGCAAAAACCATTAAGTATATCTACAACTATTAGTCCGGTGGGGCGATCGGCAATCACATAAGGTTGTGGGTCAACGGGTAAAGCTGCTTGAATAGTTGTTAAGGCAATATCAGGAGTGGCTAGAGTTGTTGTCATAGTAATTTTCTGTTGATTGTTGTTCTATTTTAGCCTAAATTTTTGGCCGAAAGTTCAGCTATATCAGCTAGATTAATTTTGGCAGAATACCAGGAGCAAAGTCTAGTTTTATAGTAGGGTAAATATCAAGCTAAGTTCGTTTCATCCAGAGCTTTTTCTAATTCTGGAATTAGTTTGAGGCGATCGCTCCACAGTTTCAAATAGTCAAAATCTAATATTTTTCGTCTGGCTTTCAGAACACCCAAAATATCGCGCCATTGTTTTTGAGAGTAATTATCTGCAATTTTGTACCATCTTAATTTCTGTAAAATAATATCTTCAGGAGAAGTGATATAAATAGATTTATTTGCCGAAAATAGTTGAACTTGTCTCCGGCGCGACATAGCTGATATCTCAAAATTATTAGATTGTTTAATAGGATAGATATCAGCTTTAATAACTGAGGCTAAATGAATGACATTAAAAGTATTAGTGCGACCTCTTATAGCATCATCTATCGCAGTTTCGCTTACATAAAATTCTGTTGATAAAACTGTTATTAATTGTTCTACTTTATCTGGTTCTAAAATAACTGCAATATCAGCATCCTCAGTTTGTCTCCGTTCTCCCCAAAACGAACTAGCCAGACCAGCACTTAGGTAGTAAGGAATGTTTAAATTATCTAATATTTCACCAAGCATTACGGCTAAATCAATTTCAGAAGCGATCGTAACATCTGTATCAATCAGTTTATTTATTGAGCAATATTGCTCTCCTAGTTTTAATTTTATATACTCTAATTTAAGTTGTTTATTTGTTAGATGATCGTGTTGCTGTTTAAATAAATCCCACCAGATTTCTTGAGACTGAATAGATGCTCTATGATGTTGCATTATCCTGGTTTCTATAGGCATTTTACCTATAAGTTCAAACCAGATTTTTTCAGCTTCTATTGTTGTATCTGTTCCTTGAGTTTTGTACATTATTGCTAACCTGATGACTAATTTTATTGTGGGAAAATAACCTAATTTTTGATAGCTTGAATTGTGTTTAGGAGTACCAGAGATAAATAAGTCAAGTCAATTTTAGCTTCATACTCTTAGACGGTCGGTTTCTCTAGTTAGAGTTTTAGTACAAATTTATTTTAATCCTTGTTTTTTTAAGATATTTTCTGCCCAAGTTACATCAGTTTTTGATAAAGCAGAAATAATTTTTTGTTGGTAGTCAATTATTAAATCATAACGTCCTTGGTCATAAACTTGATGTAAAATACTCTGTAAATCTACAATAATTTCTGAATCTTCTGGAAGTAGAGGCAAAGTAAAAACAGGAATCATATCTTGAATTTTAAAAGCATAGAGATATGCTTGAGGACGTTGATTACTAGGACTGACTAAAATACGATAGTCACCCTCGATATTCTGATTTAAAGTAATCATTGAATTCCCTTGACGCAGCAAATCTATTTCTACAAAATTTGTGTAGCTACTTAAAATATCCTGGCGTTTTTTTTCGTATTTTATCCGACCTTCTCCTGCATTTTTATTGATAGGGGAAAGAATTTCAATCGCCGTAACAACTTCTCCCGTGCCAACTCTCCTAACTTCTAAATATCCTTGTTTAATTGTTTCTGGAATAGCAAGTTCGATTGTTAAAGGTTGAGTATAAGGCTCTGCAACGGCTAAATTAGATTCAGGAGATTTGATGGTATTTTCAGAACTTTTGGTAATTATATTATCAGGAATACCAATAAGTGTAGACTTTTCTCCACTGGTTTCATAGATTCGCACTTCTACCGCAACTACATATTTAGGAGCTAACTGTTGGTTTAATAAACGAGCAATTTCCGTAATTAGCCAATGATGTACACTTGACCAATAGGCTGAATCTTCTAAATAGGGATTCATTCCAGGGAAGGGTGAAGGCATGATGATTTCTACTTAAATAGAATTTTTAGTTCTGGAAGTCTTTTATACCAATTATATAAAAAGTTTTAACGAATATACTCCTATTTAACTAACATACAGCAAAATCGGTATACTTTCTCAGATAGGGTGCATGATAGGCCACAACAATGTCTTCGGGAGATACACCGCACTCGACTAATAAATTGGCAATACCAACTTCTGTACCATCATTTTGAATCCAAATCTTGTCACTTTTAAGGTCAATATGAATAGTGGAACCATAAATACGACGATGTTTATTCCATCCTGTATGAACAAGTTGGTAACGGTCTCTTTCTGTATCAAAAATTAATTCTACTTCTACCTCACCATAAGCTGGTTTGTGACTGCTATATTCGGTAAGAATTTCTTTTATAAACTGCCGATATTCGTCTAGTTTTGCCATTGGATAATTTCCTCATTGACTGGATCGAATACAATCAATTTTAATTGATATTCTTGGGTAATAAGTTGGACAAAACGACGAGCAAAGAAGGTCTCATAAATTTCAAGAGGAATAACCAAATATAGTATTCGCCCTGGATCTTCTGCATTAAGAGCAAAGCGATAATTGAGGAATTGTCCCAAAACTGTATGAAATTCAGAAATAGCCGAAGGCTTCAGAAATGTTTTAATTTCAACCGCTATTTTTCTTCCATCTTTTTCTGCTGCTAAAAGTCTTTCTGCTCCCAAGTGATATCATGTCCGTTTATATCGTTTGTGTAAACCCAAGCGTAAATATCGACAGGAAATTTAAGTTTTTTTCTTGCTCTTAAAACCTTCCTCCCTGTTCCCAGTTAAGTGTTTCCTACCTTTGCTATACAATACCGATGCTACCGGACATGATATGAATGTAAATTTCAACTTCAGCACAATTAATATATAGAGGGTGATCGGTGATGCGCCAGCCCTCCTTCTGTAAACAATTTTCAGGATAGGGTAGGAGGATTTATTAATTGTCCCTATTTGGGATTGTGCTGATGTCCCTCACGAAGATACCAATTCCAAACTCCGTCTGCTCCTGCTCCGGGTTTATTAAACTTTTGATTGTCAAATACTGAATTGTATAGGCCATTTTTAATTACACTATCGGACAGCTTTTCCAACGGCTGATAAAGATGGTGTTCTTGACCTTTGGGATCGATCGGCTCATTCGAGGCAGCATTATAGTGACAGTGCAGTAAGACTCGAAGCCGATCTGTAGGATTCGGTTGTGAAGCGTGCATCATGTTAGCATGAAAAAAGATAGCATCGCCAGATTCCATTTCGCAATCGACAACTTCCAGACGTTTCAACACTTCTTTAGTCCTTTCAGGATTACTACCTACAGTATCGCCGACCATTTCATGATCGAGACGACCTAATAAGTGAGATTTTTTGAGAACTTGCAGACAGCCATTTTCTTTAGTGTTTGAATTAATGGCAATTGTACAAGTTATGAGACTAGGAAAAACACAGCCATCGTCATACCAGCCACCATAACCCTGATGCCATTCGACACGACTGCTATCATACGGACGCTTCATCACAATTTTTGAGTGCCAATGATAGCATTCCTCACCCATCAACAACTCAATAGCATCAACGACTCGTGCCATCCTCGGCACAATCCCAACGTAAGAATTACTCAAATCATGCCAGATGCAAGGATGATAGGTATTTCCGTCAGCGTCGGCAACTGTTATTTGTGAGTCCCGAATAGAAGGATCTTCTTCGCAAGCTAGGCGCAAAGGTTCAACTTCATTGGGTTCAAACAAACCACGCACAATGACAAATCCGTCTTCGTAATATTGAGCAACTTGTTCCTTCGATAGAGGGCGAGTTGTACGCACTTCTTGATCGGGATTCAATGTGGATGTTTTTTGTAAGTTCATTTTATTTCTCCTTGGATAATTTAAGCTTGAAAATTATTTGGTCAGTAGCACTTTGTCAGTAGCTAATTTTACATTAGATTCAATCACCTCCTTTTCCCGTTCAATGTTTTTTCCTCTCCCTACCTCCATGCTCTCGTTCCGTTTCCTCCAATTTATGATATTCTTCAACCAAAATTTCCATCAGTTTTGGTGGCATACCCTGATAGGATAAATCCAACTGCTGGTATTTTTCCCACAATTTTTGATATTCATTCCTTTCTAAACGTGCTTCTTGAATATAGCAGTTAATCGCCTCTCCAGTAAATCCTTTTTCCAGACATTTTTCTAAAGCAAGTTTTATCTCTTCAATTTCACCTACACATTCAAAAGCGTTATGAGCCTCTAGCCCCATTAATTGCCGATAATAAAGTTGTAGATCGGGTCGATCGAATAGATTTTCTTTGTTTAAAATTTGTTCAAGCTCATTAGCCTGCTCTGAAGTTAGATAAGCCATATAAGACAAATAAACATAAGCACATTTAGGACAAGATTTACACCAAGGCGGGCTAGTATTACAAGAGTAAACTAATTTCAGATCGTTATCTTTAACTGTTTGAGATAATAGTCTATATACTAATATGTCAGAACATGGTTTAAGTAAACTAAAAACTACTAAATTGGTAATAAATTCTTGTTGAATATACTCTTCATAAACTTCTTCACACTCGGTACTTTTACACCAGGCATGATTAATTTTTTGACTTCCTACCTTAACCTGTTCGCTATCAGCACTTTTTTCATTGCCATAACAGAGTTGGGTATATTTATCCTGAAGAATAATCGGCAAAATCCCAAACATCCCATAAGCTAGAGGTAAGTCTTCATAATTTCTAATATCAGAAACTTCTAAATTTTCTACACCATGAAGTTTAGCTGCTGGAGAATTTAGGAATGACTCAATAATATACTGACGGTGAATTTTTTGCGGTGAATTTTTGAGTTGATAAAGATGTTGTTCGTGCATTTCAAACAACTTTTCTGGATTAGCATGGGTGTGTAGATTGATGCTAAAACTATCAAAAGGAATATGATTATCGTCTAGCATCCGAGCCATTAACAAACTATCTTTTCCACCACCATTACAAACAAGTAAGGAAGTTTTTTCAGGAACTATAGTAACTGCAAATGTTTCCACAGGAGCAATATTCTGATGAATAATTTTAGCTCCTTGATAATCTAAATTACCTGTTTCATAACGCCATTGCCCTAAACATTGTTCGACGCTTAAATCCCAAATATTTTGTAGATTACTTGTCCAATATTTACTATATTTTCCTAAGTCAAGGTGAGTCGGTTTTAAACTTAATATCTTTAATCCATGGAATAACAAAATATGGAAATAAATTTTTTCCATGTATTCTTGACCATACTCTGACTCTAGCTGATGAAAATCAACTGTTGAATACCAAAGAGTAGTTGTAAAAGTTATTTCGTTGTATTGATAAAGCAGGGTCAGATTATGTTTTGACCTAGTACAATCAACAAGTTTTAATAGAATATCCATTACTAATATTTTTAACCTTTAGCAATCTTTTGTCCGCCAATATCAACTACAACTTTACCAAAAAAACTTTTAGTTTGAAAAAATTGTTGAGCTTCCTTAATTTCAGACAAGGGAAACACTTTAGCAACTAAAGGCTTTAATAGACCTTTTTCCAAATATCCCACTAATCTTTGAAACACATCAGATTCTAGGCGCGTTGCTCCAATCATCTCTAAATCTTTGTAAATCAAATCTCGCAAATCTAGAGTAACTATTGGATTGCCAATTGCTCCACAGGAAACATATTTTCCTCTTGGCTCTAACGCTTTTATCATCAAATTAAAATAATCTCCTCCCACTACATCCAAAGCAACAGTAATTTGATGTTGAGCTAAATTATCGGCTAATTTATGATCTCTTTGATAGACAAAATCAGCACCTAAATCTTGAGCAAAAGTTTCTTTATTTGCTCCAACAATGGCAATAACTTTAGCACCACGAATTTTACTTAATTGAATTAAAGCACTACCTACACCACCGGAAGCTCCCATAATTACAACAGTATCTTCTGCTCCAATTCTGCCTTTAGTCAGCATATTTTCAGCTGTGGAATAAGCACAGGGAAATGTAGCTAATTCAATATCGGAAAGTGGAGAATTAATCGGATAAATATTAGTAGCAGGAACTACTGTATATTCAGCAAAACCACCATCTAATTCACTACCAATATATTGATAATCATCTAGAGATTCATCACGAATCCAACTATCAACTATAACTCTTTGCTCAATAAATTTGGCATCTACATTTTCCCCAATTTCTATTACTTTCCCAACAATATCAGCACCTTGTATTCTCGGAAACTCTGTACCATTTTGTGTCCAGCAAGATGTATTATTAGGGTCATTTACTTTAGTATCTTGCAGAATAGCTTGAAAATTCTCCTCCGCAGCATACCAACCAGTGCGAGTATTAATATCTGTATTATTTACCGAACAAGCTCCCACTTTTATCAATACTTCTCCCGGTTTCGGGACTGGTTTAGAAACTTGAGTATAGACCAATTTTTCTGGTCCACCAAATCCCGTGAGAATAACCGCATTCATTAACTCAGTCATTGTTTTTGTTTATCTACGAATTACGCAACTTAGTCCGAACTTTCATCAATATTTCTCCCAAACGATTTTTCCCACTCCCGTCTTGACCACAACCCCAATAATAGTCATAAGGAGCATCTTCTATTATCAGTTCATCTCCGGTATCCAGAAGTATTTGCCCAATATTTTTATGGGTTTTAAATTTACAAAGTAAACCTTTTTCCATCACATCCTCTTTAATTTTCTCCCAGTCTTTATGCAGAGGACGACTACGCTCTCGTCCCATTTTTGCTGCATCGTCAGGAGTTTTGGCCAATCTAATTTCTTCGAGATGTTCAGTTCCCACAAATTTTTGGGCTTGAAAATAATGCTCTGAAGTTGCCCACCATAACCCATCCAATTCAAAACCGTGGGGGGAGAAGTTGGACAAACAACCATAGGGCTCATCTAGTTGACTATAAAAGTAAATTGTCATTAATCATTCTCCAACAGATGAAAATGTAAAATTCCCCATTGCATATATCCTTGTTCGTAACGTTCGATCCAAGGTTGAATGCTGTTTAAGGTTTTGTCGGCAAATTCCGTTGAAGTCAATTTTACTACTTCATCGTATCGCTTCTCTACTTCTTCTCCAAAACGTCGATAATGGATCGGTACATTTTGGGAAAGGTCAATAAAGTGTAATTCCTCAAAACCTAAATCTTGTGCCGTTTGACTGTAAAAACGATAAGATCCCATATCGCTAATTCCCAGACGGTCAAAAGCAGGTTGCAATGCTCCTGGGGGACAAGTTTCGCTTTGCATGGGGTCGGTAAAAATTAATTCGCCTCCTGGTTTTAAGACTCTTTTAATTTCTTGGAAAACTCCACGGCGATCGCCACTATGCAAAATAGCATCCTGAGACCAAACAATATCAAAGGAGTTATCTGGATAGGGAATATCCTCAAAACTGCCTTGAGTCACTTCTACTAAGTGGCTTAAGTTTTGTTCTTGGTTAAGTTGACTATTGCGTTGATTTTGCAACTGGCTTAAATTGAGACAACATACGGAACAGCCATAAGTTTTAGCCAAATATCTGGCTGCTCCTCCATATCCAGCACCCAGGTCGATGACCCGTGAATTTTGGTCTATTTTTTCCAGAGTTTGGGCAATAGTTTCTACGGTACGCAGGGAAGCATCGTGAATTGGTTCGTCTGGTTGAGTATAAATTCCATAATGAATATGTTCCCCTCCCCAGATGGTCGCGTACAATTTATCCGTTTCGGTGCCATCATAATATTGTTGGGCAACTTTTACTGCTTCTGTCATTTTTTCTTTTTCTATACTATACTTTTGCCTAATTAAATGAAAGTTCTAACATTTTCAGGACTAAACCCACGCATCATCTTTTATATCATGTCCGGTTAAATACTTATTAGACATCTCCAATAATAAAAAATAAAATCAATTATCTCACAAAAATCATCAATTCTTTCTCCCTACTCCCTACTCCCTACTCCCTACTCCCTACTCCCTCTTTTCTGGAGATGTCTATTATAATATCTGCTTCCCTTCTGCCTTCTGCCTTCTGCCCTCTGCCTTCTGCCTTCTTCAATAAGTTTCAGTAGTTAACTCTCTAATGTTGAAGGAGAACAGAAAATAATATCTTCTTAATCAATACTAATTATAAAACCCAGCCCTCAAAGGTGAGGTTCTAACTGACAATCGTTTTTTGATTTTATTTCTATGAGTGCATCAACTTCTGTTTTATCGGCTTGGCAACTATTAAGAAATCGTGAAATTACTTGCCAAGAAGCATTGGAACGTTTAGTAGACGAGCGGGGAATTGTTAATCTACAACTGCTTGATAAAGAGGTGGCCTATCGCTTCTTTAGAGAATTTCCCGATAAAAAAGAGCTGCCACCAGTTATTCCCCTACTGCTATGGCGTAACTGCTACTACTTAGCTTCTCCCATCGAAATATGTGCTGACGAGATGAAAATTATGAGCGATCGCACATTTTCTGACATCAAAATTATTTTCATTGATGAAAAAAGTTATCGTGCTTGGTATCATCGAGAAAAGATTAACCCTCAGTCTCTCCAGGGAACACCTTTAGTTAATCCTTTAACTGGGGAGTTAGAAGAAGAAGATGTTTGTGCCACTACAGAGTTATATCTTTCCCAGGCAGCAGACCAAATTGGTCGGATTAAAACAATTATTTCTGGAGCTTTGCGTAACCGTGCCAGCGATATTCATCTTGAGCCTATTGTAGATGGTCTGCGAGTTCGTTACCGTATTGATGGCATCCTCAGAAATATTACGACCCTACCTACAGATATTGGTCGTCGAGTTGTTGTTGCTTTCAAGGTTATGTGCGATATGGATATCGCCGAAAGTAGATGTCCTCAAGATGGGCGGATTAGCGAGCACTATATAAGCGATGATGATTCTAGTGTGGGATTAGACCTGCGGGTGAGCACTCTTCCCTGTGTGGGTGGAGAAAAGGTTGTGATCCGATTACTAACTGCCAAAAATCCTTTTTCTAGCTTAGAGCATTTGGGCTTTTCTGAGCAGAGTTTGAGTTTATACAAAAGTTGGTTGCGTCAGCCACAGGGAATGATTATTTTTACTGGCCCCACTGGTTCGGGAAAAACTAGTACATTATACACCAGTTTGTTATCAGTAGCAACGGAGCACGTTAATGTTGTCACTGTTGAAGACCCAGTAGAATATGTTTTACCTGGAATTACTCAAACTCAGGTAAATGAAAGGGCGGGAATGACTTTTGCTTCTGGTTTACGGGCAATTTTACGCCAAGACCCTGATATTATTATGTTGGGAGAAATACGCGATCGCGAAACGGCGGATACAGCAGTACGGTCTGCGTTAACTGGTCACTTGGTTTTGACTACTTTGCATACTAATGATGCCATAGGTGCGATTCCCCGCTTGAAGGATATTGGTCCCGATCCGGCTTTGATGAGTGATGCACTTTTAGGAATTGTTGCCCAACGTTTAGTCAGACGAATTTGCCCCCACTGTGGAGAAGCTTATACTCCCACAAATGCCGATTTACAAAGATTGGGGTTAGAGCAACAGGAAGCTTTTCCTTCAATGAGTTTGGCTGTGGGTAATGGCATTTCTGCTTTTGCCGGATCTGCTCGTAATGGTCATGGGGTGCAAACTATGATTCCTCCGGTTGCTCCTAGTTCGGAAAATGAATTTCGGGGGGAATGGCGCTTAGGTCGCGGTTGTTCTAATTGTTTTCATTCGGGTTATTCTGGTAGAGAAGCAATTGTAGAATTGTTGGATGTGGATGATACTGTTCGAGAGTTGATTTATGAGGGCACAATGACTCAGTTGCAGCGTTATTTGAAGCAAAATGGTTTTGTTTCTTTCCGAACTGCGGCTATTGAAAAGGTGACTCAGGGGATAACTACTGTTGAAGAGTTACAGCGCGTTTTACCGAGAAGTGCTTTGTGTGCTAATAGTTTTCGTAGAAATGAAAATGGTACTTATCGTTAGTTAGTTAGTTAGTTAGAAGGTTTCTATCCTTTTGTTTTTTGGTACAGTATAGTTGCGATCGCCCTGCTCAAATTGTGTTCTCAGAGCAGGGCGATATTATACGGACTACTTTTTCAAGGCAATTATTAAAAATTTT
Source organism: Microcoleaceae cyanobacterium (assembly GCA_049647275.1). Taxonomy (GTDB): domain Bacteria; phylum Cyanobacteriota; class Cyanobacteriia; order Cyanobacteriales; family Microcoleaceae; genus JASJEE01. Next base: position 9,802 of record JBARXI010000051.1, on the reverse strand, counting down.
GTTACATATTTTGAGATTAAACAATTTACGGTGTTAAATGATAATGGTACTATATTTCGATACACAAATATGCCTGGCAGAAATACTTTGATTGACAGAAAGTCAAAAAAAAGTTATACTAGATTGAATAACCAAAACCTTCGTTCATCTTTCCCATAGCATAAATTGGCTGGTAAACCAAGAGCTTGAGGGAGACGGAAGTAGGGGTAGAAACATCTACTCAAATCAAACCTTACTAAGAAGCTAGATTATAGAGCTGAAAATAGTGCGCGGGTAAGTTGAGGTAAGTTGAACAAAACAATCTATCCCGAAGGAACGCACTACTGCATTATTATTATGAGGTAGTTGTGATGATTCCAGCTTCATTGATGAGTCTTGTCATCTCTTTCTTGGCTGTTTATCTATATTTCAATACTACTGAAGAGATTGTCAAAGTAGTAGCAGCAGGAATAGCATTATTATGTCTATTTTTGAGCCTTGTTTTTGCCCCTTGGGCCGTTATTTTAATCTTGGTGGTATTCTTGGTAATTTTCCGATTCCCATTGTTGAATTATTAAGGAACTATAATATATAGCATCCTAATTTCAATTTCCTTAAACACTAAAGAAAAAAAGTTATCCACCTCTTATTTGAGGTGGATTTTTTTGACCTCACTCAGCAACAGCTTGAATCGAAATATTCAGAAAGATGCGACTAATGCACACCTTAGCTGAAAAACGATAGAGTTTAGTTGTACTGTTAAAAACGGAAACAGTATTAATACAACTGATTCAACCAATGCTCAACATCAATTGCCAGATTTTTACCTAATTCTAACAATTTCTGAATTTGAGAAAGTTCCCACTTTGACTCTACTGCTATTTCCATAGACTTAACTTCAGAAAACATTACATTTGTTTCAGTTTCAGTAAGTTGAATGTCAGTAGTATTTTGTCTTTCAACCCAACCTAAACACAGAGGCACAATCTGACTTTCCAAAGCTTGGAAATAAATCTCTTGAGGGCGAGTTAATGACAAACCTAAATTGAGTTTATTTCCTACTTCAATAATTCGCTCTAAACCGTAAATATCTAACTCCACATTAGCAGGGTCACTATTATACAAAATATGTCTGAGGGAACTAACAATTAACCTTTCTAAAGCTTCCTTAACTTCAATACTCTCGAACCGACATTGTTGGTCATTCACCTCAGTAGCAACTTCTTCCAATTCGACCAAATTATTAACGCTCAATTTACCGTCACTACTTTCAGCTTCCAGCGCCCTCACACTCGTCAATAACCGATGACTCAATGCCACTTCAGCAGCTACCTGCAACTCCTGGGGAACAGGTAGATCGTCTCGACGAAAAGCCATCATTATACCATAATTATCTCGGTACACCTGACTGTACAACTGATCCAAGCGATTTAGAGTTTCCTGACTGAGCAGCCCCATTATCCGTTGACGTTCCTCTGCAAACAGATCCTCTAAACTAAATGAACGTTCTCCGAATAACTCAGTCATGGTCATAATCAGATTTGCCACACTTGCTTCTTGTGAAGCATCAAATAACTTTTGTTTGAGTTCAATATAAACCTTCTCTCCGGTAAATGGTCGAATACAGCAATGGAAATCCCATCCGCCTAAATGCAGTACAGCAAAAACAAAATCTTTACATTCTAGTGTAATGTCTGAAACTAACTGTAACTGACCTACTGCCAGAGTTAAATTACCCATGCGTCGCATTTGATAATCAAGTTGCTTGGCATTGTAACAGTAAATTTGTTGTTCGCGAGTATAAGTGGTGAATAAGGAATTAATGGCATAGTGAGCCACTACTTTCTCTAGGGTAATTTTAGCTGTAGCAACTAACTGCCGATAGACTTCATCACCTGTTTTGAACAACTCTACATTACTGGGAGCCAAAGCAAGTCGCCAGACAAATTCTTTCTCTAACTGTACTCCCGCAACATCACCTGCTAATTCTATTGCTCTAGCTGCATAACGTAGAATTTGAGTACCTTCTGGTCGAGATATTTCATCAAAAAACCAACCACAACTTGTGAACATTAATAGAGAATGTCTTTGCATTTCTAGCAAACGCAAAGCATCTACTTTTTCTACTTCTGTAAGTTCGTGGGTTTGATGCTTGGAGAAGAAATTATTAATATTAGCAATAGAGCGATCGAGAATTACTTTAACGTATTCATCTCGTGCTGCCCAAACATCTTTAAAGAAGTGATTACCAAAATCTTGATAAACTTCAACAAATTGATCCCGCAGCCAATTGAGTGAATCCCGTAACGGTCTACGCCATTGTTGATTCCAGTTGCCACCTCCACCGCAACCACAATCATCTTGCCAACGGTCAACACCATGAGCACAACTCCAAGCTGTTACTGGTTTTAATACTACTTCCCAGGTTGGAGGATTAATGCTGAGATAATGAGCGAAGTTGGTTACTTTCCAGTTGCGCTGAGGAAACTCTTCTAAGAAAGCGTAGGTCAGGCATTTTTCTGTACCGTTTTTGTGATGACCGAATGTTTCGCCATCGGTGGCAACAGAAATTAGTTGGGAGGGTCGGTGGTCTCCTCGTACGGCTTGGCCGATTCTTCCGGCCAAGTTATGGGAACTATTGAGAACGTCGTTAAAGCCCATATCTCTTGATATCGGGCCGTCATAGAAGAAGATATCAATGTATGGGGTTTCTGTGGAGTTGTCACTGTTACTTTCTGGCAAGAAACAACGATAAGGGCGGGTGGGATCGATTTGACTACCACCTACTTCTATCCATTGGGGATCGGGGTTGTCTGTGTTTGCGAGAGGGCGACAACGTTGGGCTTGGGAAGGAGCTAAGACAATAAAGCGAATGCCTTCAGCAATTAATACTTCTAGAGTCGGATAGTCTATTGCTGTTTCTGCCAGCCACATTCCTTCTGGGTCGCGACCAAACCTGGAGCGAAAGTCTTGTTTACCCCACCGAATTTGAGTGTATTTATCTTGTTCGTTGGCTAGGGGCAGGATGATGTGGTTGTATGCTTGGGCGATCGCGTTACCGTGTCCATTGAGTCGTTGACAACTTTTACGATCTGCCTCTATAATTTTTTGATAGACTTCCATATCATGGCACTCTAACCAACTCATTAGGGTCGGACCGATATTGAAGCTCAGATATTCATAGTTATTGGCGATCCCTACCAATTCTCCTCGGTCGTTTAAGACGCGGGCAAAGGCATTGGGGCGATAACACTCGTGCAGAATTCTTTCATTCCAGTTATGGAAGGGAGCAGCACTCGGTTGACTTTCGATACTGTCTAAGTAGGGGTTTTCCCTTGGTGGTTGATAAAAGTGACCGTGGATAGTTACATAAATGCCTGTGGCAGTGCGGGCAGGTGCTACAGATGTTACCCGATTATCTGAAGCTTCAGATAATGATACTTTGTCATTGGGTTGATTAAACTTGGTCTCAGAAGAGAAAACCATGCGCTCGCATTCTCCATTTAATAGAATAAATTAGTTTGTTCGCCTGATTCTTGGCGAAACTTCAAGATTGAGAATTATTATCAAACATTTAATTGAGCTGTTTAATTCCAAATCTCGGTATTTTTTTCGTCAATCTCAATTACATTTCTTACTTTTACCCATTATTGCAGAGTGATTACAGGCAGATTGTGTAGATGCTCTTGATTAGTTGGCTAAGGTTTATGTGTTAATAACTCCCTAAAAATTGCAGATTTTTTCACTTCACTTGTACCTTTTTTAGTGGGTGATAAATTCTGCCTAATAGTGTTGAAAACTTGTTTGTGCGGAGTTAAAAAATATTTAATAATGTACGTCTTAATTTGTATCATAAACTCTTCGGTAGTCAAAAAGCAAGACTGTATTGATAAAACTTAACTTTACTTATAATTTCTCTGTAAATTAGTAACATTACTTTTCATCAAAAAATTGGGTATCTGCTATCTCAAGCAAGCAGTTGATGGGTATTCAAAATGAATTTTATTTTGATATCTGCTCTAGTTCTCAGGCAGGAGTTTTTCTTGCTGTTAGGGGATGTTTCAAAAATTTTCCAGGAAACAGAGAAATACAGCTTAACCAAACCATTATTATCATATGGCTTTTTTTGGGAAGGTAGGTCTTAAAGCCTCTATCCTGAGAGGGGAAGAGTTGAGTCGGGATTTTCAAAGCAAATTTTTGAGTTTCCAAATACCCCCTATGCACTAGTGCAAGAAGGCAGAAGGGAAGAAAGCTTGTAGAATAAACCTTTTAACTTTTTTTAACTGGCTAGTTATTTCCGCCATCTTGTAATAGTTAAAATCCTTTTTACCATGTTGATGCAAAACCATTAGAACACGATAAAAGTGATAATTTGATTTGACACCAATTTTGGTTTATTTATTTTCCCCAAAAGGCCATCAACTGACTGCATATCAAAAACTTTTGCTGAAACTGTCAACACAGAAATTCTGTGAGAATTACTCAAAATGCCATGATCGATCGCCAAGATATCAACAATACCCCAATTATTCAGGGGCTGACAGAAAATGAGGTAATAACTCGTCGTGCTGCGGGTTTAGGAAATCAGGTCAAGTTAAATACAAGTCGCTCCTATAGTCAGATATTAAAGGAAAACTTATTTACTTTTATCAATATTGTTTTCTTAACTATTAGCCTTGTTTTACTTTCCATTTCACGTTATGGGGATGCTTTTCTTGTAATCGTAGTTATTTTAGGTGGCGTTATCGTCAGTGTTTGCCAAGAAATATGGGCCAAACAAAAATTAGATCAAATTGCCCTATTAACCAGACCAAAAGCCACCGTCATTCGTGCAGGTCAACAACAGAATATAGATCCCAGTCAAATTGTGGTTGGAGATATATTAGTAGCCTATACTGGCGATCAAATAGTAGTAGATGGACAGGTAGTAGGAGAAGGCCAAATTGAAGTAGACGAATCATTACTGACTGGAGAATCCGATTTAATTCCGAAAGAAGCTGGACAACCAGTTTTTTCTGGTAGTTTCTGCGTCAGTGGCACTGCTTGTTATGAAGCCGAGAAAGTAGGAACTGAAAGTTTGGCCTATAAACTAACTATTAGTGCCAGAGCTTTTCGCCAAATCTACACCCCCCTACAACAAGAAATTAATTTGGTAATTAGAGTATTTTTACTCTTGTCATGCTTTCTCTGGATACTTGTTGCCATTAATTGGTTCATTAGAATTTACACATTTGCCGATAGTGTCCAATATGCTGCAGTAATTGCTGGCCTAGTTCCAAGTGGACTTTATTTGGCAATTACTCTCGCTTATGCTCTGGGTGCCGTCAGAATGGTGGGGCAGGAAGTTTTGATTCAGCAGGCTAATGCTGTGGAATCATTGAGTAATGTAGATATTTTATGCTTGGATAAAACTGGGACATTAACTACCAACCGAATTTGTTTACAAGCTGTTTATCCTATAGGAATTGATGAAATTAAGTTGCGACATTTGTTGGGTGATTACGCAGCTAGCACAAATACTAAAAATCAAACCATTGAAGCTTTAGAAGCAGTTTGCCCTGGAGAACGAGTTGCTCCGATTAAAGAAATTCCTTTTACTTCGGCTCGTAAATGGAGTGGTCTCAGCTTTGAAAGTCAAAAGGACAATTCAGAATCTGGGATATATATTCTTGGCGCTCCAGAAATATTAGCCACAGCTACACCTCTAAATACCAAGGTTACTCAACATATTCAAGAACTAGCCCAACAGGGACTCCGAGTGCTTTTGTTTGCCCACAGCTCCAATCTCAATAGCTTGGACAATGATTCGGAACAGCCACAACTACCCACAGAGCTAACTCCTTTAGGGATTATTAGTTTTAAAGATGAATTAAGGCCAGAAGCGGACGAGACAATACGGGGTTTCTCTGAAGCGGGAATAAATATTAAGGTGATTTCTGGGGATAATCCTCAGACTGTTGCTGCTTTGGCTTTACAGGCTGGACTTGGTTCAGATATTCAAGTTATTTCTGGCTCGGAGTTGGCCGAGCTAGATGAAGCTCAGTTTATCCAAGCTGCAGATGTTAATACTATCTTTGGCCGTGTTACTCCCGATCAAAAAGCAAGACTAATTCGCAGCTTTAAGGAGCAAGGTCATTATGTGGCTATGATTGGGGATGGAGTTAATGATGTCCTTTCTCTAAAAGAGGCTAATTTGGCGATCGCTATGGAAGGTGGTAGTAAGGCTACTCGTGGTGTGGCGGATATTGTCCTGCTGAAAAATTCTTTTGGTTCTTTGCCTCATACTTTTTTGGAAGGACAACGCATTCGTAATGGTATACAAGATGTACTGAAACTGTTTATGATTAGGGTGTTTTGTGTCAGCTTGTTGATTTTTGCTACAGGATTTGTTGGAGGTACTTTTCCGTTATTAAATAAACATAGTGCAATTGTTACTTTGATATCGGTGGGATTTCCTAGTTTTTGTCTTCCCCTTTGGGCCAAATCTGGAATGATGCCCCGTCGTAGTTTGGTGCGATCGCTACTTCACTTTACTCTACCTGCTACTTTAACTCTTACTCTTGTGGCTTTGGGTGTTTATCTGGCTTACTTAGTAATGACTGTTGTGGCATCAATTGAGCAAAGTGGTATGACTGATAGTAGTGTGATTATTAGTAATCAGCTTCTTTCTGTTCCTCGTACTGCCTTAGTTACTATTATGATTCTCTGTGGTCTGTTACTAGTGCCTTTTATGAAGCCCCCCACAAAAGCGTGGGTTGGTGGAGAATCTTATAGTGGTGACTGGCGGTATTCTCTTGTGGCCTTGGCCTTACTAGGAATTTATATTGTCATTTTGGTTGTTCCGGCTTTACGAGAATTTTTTGAGCTGTCTTTACTAAGTACACATGATTATGTTGTGATTGGTTGGGTGGCTTTAGTTTGGTGTTTAGTATTACGATATGTTTGGCGAGCCAAACTTCTAGACAAATTTTTAGGTGTCGATCTTAGTTAATCTTGATTTTGAGATAATTGGATTTATTTCAATCGGTATTTAGTAGGATTAAATATGTAACTTTTCTCCTGTCTTTTTACGAATCATTCTTTACAGAAACTGATGTCGATCGGGAGCATCCCTGTTTTGAGAATGTGACTCAAAGTCAGGCAAAGATTTAACTTTCAAGAATTGATAATTGGTAATGAATAATTGATAATTACCTCTGCCTAAAACGGATTGGATTGAGACAAGGGAAGTTTCAAGAATTGATAATTGATAATTAACCTCTGCCTAAATCCGAAGCATCGCCATCCCAACCTACGGTTCGCCTTTACCTGGCATCCACTTTTTTTCTTAAAAGAAGAGGCTTTTTACCTTAATTCCTTAATTAAGTAACTATTAATTGTCAATTTTCAACTATCACTTAGTAAAATATCCCTCAAGTTCTAGTTCATATCTGCAGTTACATGATATAAATTAATGACTAAATAAAAAGGTGGCATACTGCCATTTTATTCGACAAAAAAAAGCCTAATATAGCAATCATAACTAATTTCTATTTTTGCCTATTGCCTATTGCCTCTTTCGCTCAAATTTTCTATCCCGTAAAATGGGATTGCTATAGCACTAATAGCAAGTATATTCACGGCATTGCACAATAATTGTGGATGGGTGAATTAGGGAATTAGGGAATTGCCAGAATGATTAACAAACTTATTTTTTTTCATCCAAAGTCCCAAACAATTTTTGGCAATATCATTCCATAATCTGCAACCTCATATTCACAGCCATGAAAAAAAACAATTGAGACGCGCAAAGAAATACAGCGGATTCGGTGGTTTATGAAGTACAGTAGCAATAGCTTTTTAAATACTTTTTGAAGTCTGGAATTACAGCGGTTTTCATTCGAGTTTGAGCAAATCTACTAGAATTACTGTACCACACTTACATGGAATAGGCTGTAAAGTGTCTGCCAATTTTGCCCTATTAGGTCGGAGTTTAGGTTTGAGATTTTATGCAAAATTTATAAATATTTACTTAAATATTTACTGTCTTTTTCCTTCTACTTACTACCTAGTCCGTCAATTGGTTTTTCTAAACTCCTTCTTACTTATTTCTGATTCAAACTTATGCTAAATACAAAAACAATAATTTCAATTTTCTTAGTATTTATTCCGATTTCAATAGCAGGTCATTTTCTCGAATGGAGTTCATCAACCATCTTCATTACTTCTGCTATAGCAATTATTCCCTTAGCAGCTTGGATGGGTACAGCAACAGAAGAAATTGCTGTTGTTCTTGGTCCTAACTTAGGTGGATTATTGAATGCGACATTTGGGAATGCTACAGAATTAATTATTGGTATTATTGCTCTAAATGCCGGGTTAGTAAGTGTAGTAAAAGCAAGTATTACTGGTTCTATAATTGGTAACTTATTGTTAGTAATGGGTTTATCAATGCTCTTGGGGGGACTGCGTTTTAAAGAACAAAAATTTCAGTCAGTAGTAGCTCGTTTAAATGCTTCAGCAATGAACCTAGCTGTAATTGCTATTTTAGTACCAACAGCAGTAAATGCTACTTCCGAAGGTATTAGTGAAAATACCATGCAAAATTTGTCTGGTGCAGTAGCAATAGTATTAATTACTGTTTATATACTCACCCTATTATTTTCGATGAAGACTCACTCTTACTTATATGAAGTTGGTGTGGCAGGCAATGAGTCAGAAGAGTCAGATGCTAGTAGTGAATCAGAAGAAAATCCCGAACATAAACCTAATTTGTTATTGTGGATTAGCGTCTTATTAATAGCAACTTTAGTCGTGGCATTTGAATCAGAATTACTGGTTGATTCTCTCGAAGAAGCTACTGCTACTTTAGGATTAACTTCTTTGTTTACTGGTGTAATTATTGTTCCTATTATTGGTAATGCTGCCGAACACGCTACGGCAGTTACTGTCGCCATGAAAAATAAGATGGATTTGTCTGTTTCAGTGGCAGTAGGTTCTAGTTTACAAATTGCTTTATTTGTAGCACCTGTATTAATTTTGGCTGGTTTATTACTAGGTCAACCAATGGATTTGAATTTTAATCCATTTGAATTAGTAGCAGTAGTAGTGGCAGTATTAATTGCTAATTCTGTAAGTTCTGATGGTCGTTCTGACTGGTTAGAAGGAGCTTTATTATTGGCAGCTTATGCCGTTTTGGGATTAGCCTTTTATTTCCACCCTGTAATTTAAGGATTAGGGTAAAACACCTAGACAAAAAATCTCAATTATGATATTGGGTGTCAATTTTTAGATAGAATTGAATTGAAGTAGAGTGAAGTTTTTTAGCTCTACTTCAATTTATTTTTTATTGATGGAAAAATATCCAAAGGACACAACAGCCGATTGGAAGCTCAAACAAAGATTAACGCCTACGGGTGCGGCAGGACTCGAACCTGCGACTCGCGACTTAGAAGGTCGCTACTCTATCCACCTGAGTTACGCACCCAAGTCCCAAACGGGCACTCATAAATATCTTATACTATTTTAGTTGGCTTACCTCCAAATAGGCAAGTGAATTATTGAGATTAAATTAATTTAGGAATATGTCCCTTGGCAATAATCTTCTTTTATTCTTAAATCCATCCGGAGCTATTATTTTGCCACTTGACAAAAAAAAATACCAGAGTTTTGAGCATATTCAGAGTTGAGAATGTGGATCTAGGTTAAATATAGAGGTAATTAATCTTGAAAATAGGGTATAATAAGTTTTGGTTTGAGGGGTTAATCGGAATCGAGGCTTTCTCTGAAATAATTATTTTATTCGGTCTAAATAGATACTATCTAAAATAAATTTTTCAGTCCG
>JBARXI010000050.1:0-14810 GCA_049647275.1 Microcoleaceae cyanobacterium | reverse complement strand
CTGCTGCTGGCATTAATGGTAAGACGTAACTAGGTAATTTCGTCACAGCTATACTAAAGAAAACAAAGATACAAATAAACCAAAAGAAAGCAAATAAACCTAACTGTTGATTCCGAGGTTGTCTCCGCCAATAACTGCGTTGCCAAAATTTAGTTTTTGCTATAGCTACTGGCAAATAAATAGACCAAGGAGCAAAACCAATTAGTATTACTAAAAAGTAAAAGTACCAAGGGGCTGCATGGTGATTAACAACACTGGTAAAACGTTCAAAATTGTGATAACCAAAAAATGTATTAATATAGTCTTTACCATGAGCTAAAATAATTAAAAGATACCAGGGTACAGTAATAGTAAAAATAATTAAGCTACCACGCAAAATTTTTATTTCTTGCCAGACTTGAACAAATTTTCCAACATATAATAAAAACGAACCAATAATTAGAGCGGGCAAGACAATGCCAATGGGACCTTTGGCGAGAACAGCGAAAGAAATTAGCACATAAAAGGCTAAATACCACCGATTAAATTTGCTAGATTTTCTGGATGTTGAGGGAGGTGAATTTTTTGGTTTGGGAATTTTGCTTTTTGTTTCTGGCTGAATTTGATTTAATGTAGGAATATGATTATTTGCCGATCGTGAAGCATATCCAATAAAAAAGGCTAATAGTGCCGAACACATACAGCCTGTTAGTAACATATCTGAAACCCCAATGCGACCCCAAACAATGGTTTCTGGATTTAAGGCGATCGTAGTAGCACCAATCCAGGCAATAAATAATTGGATCGTTAGAGATTTTTGGTTGGAGGTAGATATCTGATAACCTAGATGATAGTGACCATATCTGTAGAGAGTGTAGAAGCCAAAACACATTAGGGCAGTTGCAGATATTGCTGAGGGAAGACGCACTGCCCACTCGTTAACGCCTAGAATATGGTAGGCGATCGCCATCAACCAATAAATTAGAGGTGGTTTATCAAAACGGGTTTCGCCATTGAAATAAGGTGTTACCCAATCTCCTGTTTCCACCATTTGACGAGCTGCTTCGGCAAATAGTGGTTCTGTTTCATCAATCAGACCAATATTGCCTAAGTTACAAAAGAAGGCTAGCCAAGCAAGTAAGCATAGCCACAAAACTGAAAGTCCTAATGTCAGAAGATAATTTTTCGGTTGACTTTTAAACCAATTGATAATTTCTAATACCATTATTTCACTTTAAGTATGTCATAAAAATGGGATGGTGGCTATGGATAATAGTAGGGGCAATTTCCTAAAGTCATGCTCCGCTTTCGGTGAATTGCCTCTGATTATTTGTAACATTATTTTATCACTATTGGTATTAGTCAAGGTGGATAGGGGGTGAAGTTTTTGCTTGATATCAATATCTCTATAAAATTACATTTGATAATAAGTATAATTGATATTACTTACTACCACAATATTTGGAATCTAATATCATGTCTCTCTAAATACCCACAATAAAAGCGGTGAGAGAGCAGGGAGTAGGAAGCAGGAAACAGCAAGCATAGGAAAACTTGCACTGGCTCAATAACAGAAGTTATTTGAACCCTAATTAAACCGACTAGACATCTGGTGGAAAACAAATAAACCTTTTAATTAGAGCGGCTAAGGAAAGAAAAAATTACCCGAAAAAATAATTTTTCGTGCTTTTTTTGTAAAAATATCTTACCTGTTGCCTCTCTTGGTCAGCGTTCCCTTGCGACTGGCGTCGTCGCGGGGTCTGACCGCTGTTGCCAGATGAGCTGTTGCCTACTCGAAAAAAATCTATATCTTTTTCGGAGAGGTCTACTGTATAACCTCAAGACAAGGGTTGCTCAAATAGGAATATTTAATTTCTACCAGATGTCTAATTAAATTGGCAATTCCACTGTAAAAGTTGTCCAACCATTACTACTAGTAACAGATAAATTTCCCTCCAACTGTTCTACTAATTTCTGCACCAAAGCTAGACCCAAACCTGTACCACCTTGTTTCCACGGGTCAGCATTCGGAACTCGATAAAATTTATTAAATATTTTAGGTAACTCTAACTCTGGAATTTCTGATGGATTACTAATAATAAATTTAATCTTAGGTGATGTTTCTTCTAGGCTTTTTTTGCTGACATTTTTCTGGTCAACTTCAACCGTAAATTTAATCTCCCCACCATCTTGAGTATACTTACAGCCATTATTTAGTAACTCTGCTAAAATTCTGCTTAAATTATTAGTATTAGAACGAATCGTAGGTAATTTTTTAGGAGATTCAACCTTCAACTTTTGTTGGCGTTCTTGAGTCCGAGATTTAAAAGGTTCAATAATATTCGGCAACCAATTCACTAAATCTATCCTATCTAAACTAATAGATTCATTGCCAGCTTCTAAGCGCTGTAAATCTAACAAATCATTAATTAATTCAATCTCTCTTCGACATTCTGTATCTAAAATGTATAAATATTGTTGACAACGCTCTGTAACAGGAGCAACTTGTAGCATATAAATTGCCATTTTCATATTAGATAAAGGTGTGCGCAATTCATGAGAAACAGTGCTTAAAAAATCATCTTTGAGAATATTAAGTTGCTCTAATTCTTTGACTTTTTGTTCTAATTGTGCAGTGCGTTCTTGGACCTGTTTTTCTAGGTCAGTATTCAGGGTTTGTACTTGTTGGTAAAGTTGAGCCTGCTGAATTGCGATCGCCAACTGAGTTGCTAACTGTCTCAATAAATCTATTTCAGAAGACTGCCATTTCCGCTCCTCAGAACATTGATGAGTGCACATAATTCCCCACAACTGACCATCTTGCAAAATTGGCACTTTCAGAAAAGCTTTTATTTGCTTTGTCTTCAATTCAGCAATTTCTTCTGCACTCAGATCGCAGCGATCGATATTGGTAATTGCGTGAATGCTACATTTATTGAGTAGATACTTAGACGGAATTACATCTCCTAAGCAAGAATTATAATTATTAGCTACAGATTCGGCAATTACCTGTGCTACATTAGAAGATTCTACCCGCGACAGCACCACCCGATCCGCTTGAAGAAATTGTTGAACTTCTGTGACTGCAGCATTAATAATTTCATCTAGATTTAAAGATTGGTGAATCCTCAGAGCTATTTGCGCCAAGAGATGATCGCGTTCTAACTGTTCTTCTATTTCCGCTGTACGTGCGCGCACCTCTTTTTCTAATTCTGCATTCCGACTGCGTAACAGTTCCAATTTTTCTGCTTGTAGTTGATTCACGTCTTTCCGCAACTGCTGCACCAGTCTAAACATCACTGTGGGATCGAGAACTTGCAGTAAACTTGTCTGATGAACTATTCCCTGTAACTCTCCTTGTGTACCACATACGGCCAATAGTTGCACCCGATCGTTGAGCATTTGTTTATGAGCATCCCATAGAGAATCTGTGGGGCTGAGACAATTGAGTGGAGTTTTCATTACTTTTTTAACAGGTGTTTGTGCCAAATCCATCTCAAGAAAATATGCTTGTACAATATCATCTGTAGCGATCGTACCTATAGGTTTTTCAAGGCTCGTTTTTTGCGTTTTAAGTTTTTTAGTTTCTGTAATCAGAACACAACTCACTTGTTGCTCTGACATCAGTTTGCTAATTTTCAACAATGATGCTTTTCCAGAAGCAGTGACTGCAACTATGTCATTTTTGACTTCATTTACTCGTCTTATTCTGAGAGTATTAGACGGTTGCAATACTTGGCGAATTCTTTCTGGTGTCACTACACCCACTATTTGATCTTTGCTGTCAAGCACTGGAAGATGACTAATTTTATGTTCCCGAAACAATGACAAAGCTGTGAATAAATCTTGATCGTCCGATTCTTTAAGAGTAATCACAGCCTTAGACATTACCTCTTTTATTGTTATATTTTCTGAGACATTTTTAATACTACTAATTCGATCGGACGCAATTAATTTGACAATATCAGTTACGGTAAATATTCCTAATAAAGGAGATTTTTTATGATGCTCTTGGTTAACATCAACAGATTCATTGTCTACTACTAAGACACTTGTAGCTTTTGGCTGATTTGATAATAGTGATTCGTAAGTCTTTCCATTTTCCGATGTATTTACATTTGGCAAAGTATAACTGCTCTGTAACTTACTCATGAGTTTTAGTACATCTACTAAGGGAATCTCCGGAGTCACAGTTAATGGGTGACGGTCAATTGCTTGTTGTAGCGGAGAAGAATAAAGATTTGATTGATAGATCATAGTTTTTCTTTTGATTTTATTAACCATTAGTTAAACAAAATTCTTACTAAGAGTAATTATATTTACTAGACTAGGAACGGGGATAGCTTTGAGCATAGATATCAGCAATATCACTTAGATTTTGTTAAGAAAATAGACAATTCCCTATGGTCTTAACAGTCGGATTGTAACAATATAGCAATATGAAATGATTCGTGAAAGAAATGGGTTATTTTAAGGCAGATGGCAGATGGCAGATGGCAGAAGTAAAGGGAGAAGGAGAAAGTTTTTAAGAAGTCCAGGAACTTTACAAATGATTTAGGATTGCTATATATTTTCCCAAAAAATTACACTACAGATTTTAACATAAGAGCAAGTTTTTCTCCAGATTTATAAGTGTTAAAATTATAGATATTCTCAGAAAATAATCTAACTCTAAATTCTATGAATTGGACAATACAATTAAAAAACCAGTCTCTCCGTTATTTGGCAGTAGCTCTACTTTTGATGGTGAGTGCTTGTGGCAGTGGTGAGACACAAACTTCAACCGACGAGACCTCTCCAGAAGCAAACCTAGAAGAGACTGAGGAAAGACAATATGTCCTAGTTGATGGATCGAGTACAATTTTTCCGCTCTCGGATACGATGGCTCAAAAATTTATGCAAGATAATCCTGAAATTCGGGTCGTTGTGGGAATATCTAGTTCTGGAGCTGGACTGAAGAAATTTTGTATTGGAGACACAGATATATCAAATGCTTCCCGCCCCATTAAAAAGTCTGAGATTGACCTTTGTCGGGCAAACGGAATAGAATATGTTGAAATTCCCATTGCTTTTGATGGTATTTCTATAATCGCTAACCGCTACAATGACTGGGCAGACTGCCTCACTATAGAAGAGTTAACCAAAATTTGGCAACCTGATGATACTGAGAAAGTTACCAATTGGAAGCAAATTCGCGATGAATTTCCCGAAGAGCCTCTAAGTCTCTATGCTCCCGATCCCGAGTCTGGTACTTATGATTACTTTACTGATGCTGTCACTGGGGCAGAAGGTAAAAGTCGAAAAGACTATAAGGCGAGTGAAGATGATGATGTCATTATTCAGGGAATTGAATCTGAGTGGGGTAGTTTGAGTTTTCTCAGCTTTACCTACTATGAACAAAATAAAGATGCTTTGAAATTAATTGCTGTTGACAATGGCAGTGGTCAATGTGTGGAGCCAAGCAGTGAAACTATTGCTAACGGTACTTATAGTCCCTTATCTCGTCCGTTATTTCTATATGTAAACAAGACTTTTCTGGAAAAAATGCCCGCTGTTAAAGCTTTTGTTGATTATCAAATAGATGTTGCAAACAAAGCTGTAATTTCAGAAGAAGGTTATGTACCTTTACCTGGAATGTTACAAGGGAAGGTACGAGAGCGTGTTGAGGAACTCACTACTGGCTCAGTTTTTGATGGAGAATCTGCAGTTGGTGTTAAACTTATCGATAAACTTTTATCTGAAAAAGAAAGAAAAAAAATAAGTGGTAGTTAATTAAATTGAACTAATACCATGCGTGATAAATGTTTGTTACAAATACTGATGGTGTTTTTAGTAGTCAGTAGCCAGTAGTCAGGAGAAATAAAAGATCCTCATTTTTTGGGTGAATTTCTCCTTGTGGTCAAATAGACATTAAAATAATTTAGCATCATCACTTTCAGTATTTGTCACATGATTTTTTCAAGTTGGTATAACACAATAGACATAGGCATGAAAAAGAATGTAGAGGCGTTTTATGAAACGTCCCTACAAGGATTTTAGAAAAAGAATATTTAATTTCTATTCCTATGTCTAATTGGGGATTTATCGTCGCTACCTACCCTTGCTTTGGTGGTAAAGTCTTAGGTTCCACATCTCACCTGCCCTGTCTACAATTGGTTGGGGTTGAATCAATAGCGAACATTGAACCATTAACCTAAAACCTTCTTCAAGCAAATACCAAAATAGTTATTAATAGTAAAATCTTCAGCATACTCGGCCAATAAAGCGCTTTAAAAGCAAAGTTATCTTTATACTTAAAAATAGGCAGATTTGGCTTCAAGCTCCAGACAATAAAGTTCAAAGTTACCAAGAAAATGTATAAATAAACAACAAAGTAAAAATACTCTAAGTAAACAACACCTTTAGTAATGATTTGTTGTCTAACTGTCACCTGATCCAAAATAACAATAAATACAAAACCAGCAGAAGCTCCCAAAACTTCCATCGTTTGTTCTTTGTCACAAGTCAGTAGCACTGCAAATAACAAAGTCAAAACTACAATCATTGGTCCTATTTTTGAAATAAACAGACCCAAGAAATACCTTTGCAAAACAATACTGAACTGAAGCTCAGGAAAATCAGTTTTTGGTACAGTATCTGCGAGACCAAAATTAGTATTATATGTCTTAAATACATACTCGAAAAAACTATCCCTCATATACCAATCTCCAAGTACAATTTCTCGATCTACTCCTGGAGTTGTTCGAGGATTAATGACAGTATAACTATTTAAACTAGGAGCAAGAATTACCCGACGGTTTAAATCCCCATTATTGAAATCTTGATGCCAAATCCGAATTTTCACATCTTTATCATCAAAAGGATAATAACCAAAATCAAAATCCATCCGGAGAGTATAAGCAAAATACCAACCGATAACTTCTACACCATCTACTTTGTGTCGATAATCTTCTCTTACTTCATAATCACTATCTTCAATAGCATCAGGAAGTATAATGCCACGAGATAAATCATCATGGACGCCATCTTCGTATGCTTGCCAAATATAACCTGTGACAAAAGCATCTTTCGGACTAGTAAAATCAAATGATTGAATAAAAACTCCTGTAGGAATAATTAGGGGTGGTTCTTGATTTAATTCCTTGCTTAACTGTATTTGAGGAGCTAATAATTGTGTTATACCAGTATCACTAAGCAAAAGGTTTCGAGTTGCTGTATAAGTTCTTGCTCTTAAAACTAAACTCCAAACAAAGCCAAGATTGGCCACAAATAATCCACTAATAATAAATGATACTAATGCAATTCGTTTTACCCCTCCCAGATAAGCTTTAAATAATAGGATTGAGAGAAAAACACCAAACCAAAGATAGGCGAGACTAAGAGCGATTAGTTTACGTCTTGTGACTGCAGAATCTGGTAAAATTTCATCTTGAATAAATACTATTCCTACTACCCATCCATTCCGATTAGTTGTCCGTAGAAATAACCAAGAATTTTGACCTGTTACTTCGTCAGTTAAATTTGCTTCTACTGGTGTACCTTTAAGCGCTTTAACAATTAATTCTCTGAGCTTTTCATCCTGCTGTTCGTATGTAATATCGAAGACATTTTCTTGAGCTTTAAAATATTCTTCATTAGGATGATAAAGGTAAGTTCCTGTTTCAGAAATGATAAATCCATAGCCAGTTCTACCAAGGTCTAGAGACTGCATCACCTCTCGAATTTGACTTAATGAATATTCGCTATATACGATACCTCGTAGGGATTTGTCTTGAGTATTTGGGTTATAAAAAGGAGTAAAAAATCCAACGACTGGATCGCTGACTAGAGAGGTGTCACTCCACAAATATGGTTCTCCCCAATTTGGTCCTTTGTTCAGGGTATTACTATACCAAGCATACTTGGGTTTAGTATAGTTAATTTTGGTTTCAAATAGTTCTATTTTGTTGTCTATTCTGGCATAGTATGGTGCATATAGTTTGACATCTGGTCTATAAGCAAAGGGTTGATAAGCAACGCCAATATCTAAAAGTTCAGTATTTTCTTCTATTTCTAATTTAAGTCGCTCCAATAATTCCCCATCAGTTAATTGACCAGAAGTGAGGTCGTTGGCTACAGAAAGAGCTGATTTTTGAGCAAAATAGAGTCGCCGATCAATCTCCAGAGCAACTCTAGCTGTTTCTCGTTGAGCTTTATTTTTAGCTTCTGCAAATCTTTGTGTTTGTTCTAGGGTGTAGAATAAAGACCCTAGTATAGCTACTGTCAAACTAATTCCACCAAGAATTAGTGAGGTGTAAAATGCTATTATTTGTGGTTTAGTAGCATTATTAATAGTTACTTTTTTATGCAAAAACTTATATATTTTTTGTTTGATTATTTGAGGTTTTTTTCCATTTTTTATAATATTATCTTTGATTTTTTTGCTAATTTTCATAATCTAGTTTTCCGGATATACTTTTTTTTATGTTAACAGTCTCAAAGAAAGTTGACACTTTTTGACTTGGATTTATGAATGTATATGATTAAGAGTTTGCATAAACTTTTTCCAGGATAATCCTGTCATCTGAATCCTTACCTTTTAATAACTATATCTCTTATCTAAATCCGATCTAATAGTATATAAATGGTATTATATAGAAACTCTCTGAAGGCTCAATCTACACTTTCTAGAGCTAAAGCAAAATATTTACACAGGACTTACGCAAAATATCAAATCATACACCACCTGTAGGGGTCAAGGCCGTTGACCCCTACAAGATATGGTGGTTCTGCGTAAGTCCTGTTACATTTAGGCCAAATAATACAATTGACTGCTCCCCAGATTAAAGTCACCGAGATTCTCAGCAGATACTAGGCAACAGAATCAATCAAGCATGATTATACGACGACTGACAACTAAAATCATCTGGTTTCAATACCTCCCTCGTTTTCATCCCCCTCTAAAAGATTATTCCTTACCCATAAGTCTTGAAACCTTTATGTTTGATATAGGAAATAGGGAATTGACACTGCGCTGGTTAAAACCGCCTGGCTCTCATCTTCGTTTTCAAACTTAGGTAGAGAGATTATACCCATATTATTTGTTACATCAATAAAATTAAACAATTCTTTCATTGTTTGTTTCTCCTTAATTCCCCCAAAGTCTCATCTGACCATGAATCTTCACCCAAGTGATGAGTAAAGCATAGCTCTAAAAAGGACAGATGTTTATACCTGGGTTTTAAGTAATTATCCAACGTCAAGATCGGATTATCAGTAAAAATATTAAAATTATAATTTGCTGCGCTAAATTTTAGGTGACGAACAATCATAGAATTTCTTATTAATCATACACCTAGCTGTGGGATAATTTTTAAGTCCTGTGAATTTGACTTTAAACTCTGACAAAATGAAAAAATCTTAAATTTTATTAGCATCAGGTATCTAAGCACAATATTAACCATATTTTCTCAAAAGATATATTTATTTTTACCCTGGAAAGTTAATGAATATTCTCTATTAAACTATACCTCAGTTTGCTATAGTGGAAAATACTTTATGTTGATAAACAACCTCTAAACTTGATTAAGGAAAAATTAAGGAGAAACAATGGACTTAGAGACAGTTTTCCAAAGTATTGAAGGAATCACTATTTTGGGCCTATCAGGATATAAACTATTACTTGCATTCGGGGTATTGTTATTAACACTAATACTTCAGGGATTGATTGCTGGAATTATTATTAAAAATATTGAACGTCTTGCTGCCAACACTGAATCTGACTTAGACGATCAATTGATTGCTATCCTCAAAAAACCCTTGACCTGGTTAGTCTTATTAGGTGGACTGTGGATAATATTGGTAATTTTAGCAGCAGACTTAACTCCGGAGTTAAATAAATTTTTAACTGATATTTTAGCTCTAGCTGCTGTTGGTTTGATTGCAATTGTGATTTACCGTGCAGCTCCTATCTTAGGTAAGATACTAGAGTACCTAACTCTACATACTGATACAGACCTCGATGATTTACTTGTTCCCTATTTGCCAAGACTATTTCGGACTGCTGCAATTGTTGTGGTATTTATCAAAGGATCGGAAGTATTTTTGGGAGCATCTGCAGGAGCTCTGATTGGTTTACTTGGTGGTGCTGGTGTTGCTTTGGGTTTGTTGTTCAAAGACATTATCTATGACTGGTGTTGTGCTGTAATTATCTATACCGATAGATTGTACAGACCTGGTGACTGGGTTTTAGTTTCAGGATTAAGTGGTTTTATTCAGATAGTAGAAATCGGCTTAAGAACAACAAAGTTATATGTATGGGAGTGGGGTTCGATCATCAAAATGCCCAATTCTCGAATGGTGACAGGTATTGTAGACAACTGGTCTCAAGACAAAGATCCAAATGTTGAACAGTGGGGAATGACAGGAACTTTAAAAATTGATGGTATTACCGCAGATCAAGTAGAGAAAATTATGGCGGGTCTTACGGAAATATTTAAAAGTCTTGATGGTTTTCATCCCAACCCTAGTATAATATTCCAAGGTATTGAAGGTAATGCTCGCAAGATAAAATATATTTCATATATAACTCCAGCTCTTTACTTTTCTGCTGCCCGTGAATTTAATTTGAGCGTAATGAGATTAATGGAAAAAGAGGGTATTGCTGCTCAGAATGTTTATATCATAACTGACGCAGAAACTTATGCACAAAATATGAAAATGGCAAGCAAGAATTGATAGCTCAATCTTTCTAACTCTTCTTGATTCAAGCGTGGTTAATTTATCTCTACTGTCGCGAAAAATGGCGTTGGTAAATGAAGGTATGAATGGTTAATTGGCAAGTAATTAAACACCTAATCATACAACGCTTTTGAGTTGTTCAATTGGTGGAGTTCATACACAGTTTCAGCAACGCCCGAAAAAGTTTCGCCTACTATATTTAACTTGGCGTTAGTATTCAATTGAGTTAATATTTTTCCTCTATTTGTCTAATATCATGTTCCGGTGAATACTTATAATACCGATGAATAGGGAACACCGGATAGCTGTACCCGATCGTAAGAGGAGAATAAGGCAAATTATTCCGAAGACAAAAGGTAAGATTTTTTATAACTAATTATCCGAAGATGATATAAATTTTCTCTCTCTCGTCATAGAGTTTAATACTACTGAAAATCAGCTTGATACTAATGGTATAGCGGTGCTCATAAAGCTTAGGACAATATTGTTGAGAAAAAGGGTTTAAGTTCTTGGTTTATCTCCTCAGACTCTTGGCTATTGCTATAGATATTTTCTTTCTAATTTCCCTCTCTTTGTAGACGAAAATATTCTCTACTACAGTAGGTATCGAATAATTAATATCATGTCATGTTAATTAGCCGCAATATAAGCGGTTTTAGAAATAGGGTCAAACTATTTCTAGGAAAGCTTTCTGCACATAAATTTGATTGTGGGTATTCTGGACGACACGATATAACCAGTGAAAAAAGGTTAAAAAGCGGCACACATATAAGCTCTTTTACCGAAGAAATAAGGTCTAAAGCCTCCCCTTTTAAGGGGATAAAAAAAGCGGTCGAGATATGGCGAGGTCTCCTCGCCATCTCTAATCGACCAAGACAAGAGCATATTCCTTATGTCAAGCCTCTTGCTTTAGCTAAAGGTACTGATAACTGATAACTGAAGGGCGCAGTTCCTCTGCAAGAGGCGTGCCTGATAACTGAAATGACCTTCAGCTCTCGCTGTAAAATTGCACGAGTGACGAAAAAAAATTCTTTTATTAAACATCTCCATAAATTAATTATATTAGCCTTTTATAAAACCCTTGTAGGAGAGTTTCATGGAAAGTCCCTACATTCTTTTTCATGCCTATATCTATTGAAAAAAAGTTGGGAATGAATAACTAAAACTTCTTGAATACTAACAAAAATTTAAACATGACAGCAACACAAGTAGTGAACTACTTATTATGTTAATTTTTACTGTTTTTTTCAGTGTAAAAAAATTGCTCAAAAACTCCAGGCTTTTATTGAAACATATTAATATTAATATATACAGTTTATCACTCTCGTGAAGTACATACATTCTGCTTTTTAGGGAACACCAGAATAGTGTAGAAGTTTTGCTCAAAAACTCCAGGCTTTTATTGAAACATATTAATATTAATATATACAGTTTATCGCTCTCGTGAAATACATACATTCTGCTTTTTAGGGAACACCGGAATAGTGCATAAGTTTTCCTCAAAAACTCCAGGCTTTTATTGAAACATATTAATATCGCAATTCCCAAGAAGCGTGAGGTACAAAATTCGTTTGTTTTAGGTAACAGGGAACACCGGATCTGGGAATAGGGAACAGGGAATAGAAGACAAATAAAAATAGGTGTACCTCATTAGATTGAGAAACGCTATATATACAGTTTATCACTCTCTTAAAATACATACATTCTGCTTTTTAAGGAACACCGGAATAGTGCATAAGTTTTCCTCAAAAACTCCAGGCTTTTATTGAAACATATTAATATTAATATATACAGTTTATCGCTCTCGTGAAGTACATACATTCTGCTTTTTTAGGGAACACCAGAATAGGGAATAGGGAATAGCGGTGCAACCCCGCGTCGGCGACAGACGCAAGGGAATGCGCACCAAGAGAAGAAAGAGACAAAAAATACTGTACTGCATTAATATGAAATCTGAGAACCATTATAGTATAATCATTAATGACAAAATACTTTCAATTCATCTATACATTAATATAGATCAAAAAATTATATTAGTTTGAAGAAAAAATCTATGTCTGCTCAAAGTAAATTTTCCTGGCAAGAACGCTTTCAATATAAATTTGACAACTTTATGTCAAGGGGTGGATTTTCAGTATTTCTAGCATTAGTGTCAGCATTCTTTGCAACCTTTATATTACTGACAAGTCTACGTTACTTTTCTGAGTCGGTGTTCCCTAATGAAGATTTAGAAAGCGATTTACTTTGGGATGTATTTGTTCAACTCATCGGTCTAAGAGACACAGGAGATGATGCAAATTTTGCTACGAAAACTGTAGGAGTTTTAACTATTTTTATCGGTTTAATACTTTTTTCTAGTTTAGTAGCTTTTATTACTCAAGAATTTGAAGCGCGACTGACTTTGCTCAAGAAAGGTAAAAGCATAGTAGTAGAAAAAAACCATACTTTAATATTAGGTTTAAACGACAGAGTTGTAGATATTATTAACGAGCTAGTCTTAGCTAATGAATCAGAAGAAAAAGCAACAATTGTCATATTATCAGACGAAGACAAAGAAACTATGGATGATTTTCTTCGCGATAAACTAGGAGATTTAAAAACAACTAAAATCGTCACTCGCAATGGCTCAGTCACGAATTTAAAAAACCTAAATAATGTTAGTGTGAAATTTGCTAAGTCGGTAATTATCTTAAATAATGCTAAAAGCTCAGAACCTCAAGAAAGAAAAACTTTATGTGATACCAGAGTCATCAAAACAATCTTAGCAATTTTAGCAGCAAACGAAACAGAAACATCATCACTTCCCCCGATCGTGGCAGAATTGCACATGGAACAGTATCGAACTCTTGCTGAAAATCTCGCCCCTGGAACAGTTGTCACCTTAAATTCATCTGACATTTTAGCCAAGATTTTAGTTCAAACTTCACGCAATGTTGGGTTAGCAACAGTATATTTAAATTTAGTCGGATTTGAAGGTAATGAATTTTATTTCTATCTTCCCAAGATGGGTTGGCACAATATTACATTTGGAGAATTACCATTTCATTTTTATCAATGTATACCCATAGGAGTGAAACATAAAGATGGTACTCTGACAATCAAACCAAGTAATGACTATAAATTAGATTATCAGGATGAAATTATTGCTTTAGCAGAAGATGATTCACTGATAGATTTTCAGTCAGAATTTGTAGTAAAGCCTGGTATTTTTAAGCATCCCGATTGTCAAAAACTTCAAAAAGCTCAAATAGAAAAACATCTAATTATTGGCTGGAATTCCAAGACTAAGGTTGCTATTCAAGAATATGCGAAATATGTAATTGCCGGTTCAGAAGTTAACTTAGTGACACAAAAATCAACACCGGAAATTAAAGCAGAATTTGAAAAGATTCATCAAAACTATCCCGATGTTAATATGAATGTTTGGGAAATAGATGTAGAGTCAGTCGAGAAGTTAAAAACTCTCAAACCTTATGAGTATAATAGTATTTCAATTTTGTCTATGAAGGGAAAATCTGCTGAAGAAATTGATGCAAAAACTCTCACTACTTTACTGGAATTCTGTCAAATATTCCGAGATTATTCTAATGAAACAGGTAACCAAGTTACTACAGAGTTAATTGCAGAAATTATTGACTCAGAAGAGACAGATTTAGTTATTAAAGCTGGCGTTCAAGATTTTTTACTATCCAATAAATTTGTTTCTAAAATTTTAGCTCAGGTATCTCAAGAGCCAAAGGTTATGTCAGTATACAAAGAATTATTTTCAGAAGAAGGTAGCGAAGTATATTTGAAATCTGCAGAACTTTATTTTTCGACCAAGCAATTATTTAGAGTCACTTTTGCTGATTGTGTAGTTGCGGCTCAGTATCGGGATGAGATTTGTATAGGAGTTAGAATTAGTTCTGAAGCTAAGATTAAAGAAAAAAATTTTGGCATTTACTTCGTTCCCCGTTTAGATCGACAATTTTATTTAACTAGTGAAGACGAATTAATTACAATCGCTGAAGATGAAACATAATCATATATAGCAATCCTATTTCAGTTATAAATTTTTGGTGGTGGTAGGTGGTAGGTGGTAGGTGGTAGGTGGTAGGTGGTAGGTGGTAGGT
>JBARXI010000049.1:0-15395 GCA_049647275.1 Microcoleaceae cyanobacterium | reverse complement strand
CAAGATTTAACTATCCAGAAATTAATTCATGTTTTTCCTGTTGCTACAGAGAAAAAAATCTCTGATGCTGTTGTTCCTTCTGTAAATAAAATACCTGGTAACTATGAAAAAAATTATCGCTTTTTTGTTGCTGTTTACCTTGGCATTAATTCTACCAATCGGTTGTAGCAATAATCCCAACAATTCAGAAACTACCAATAATAATGTTTTGAGTATCTATAATTGGTCAACGTATATTGCTCCAGAAGTAATTACTGAGTTTGAAAACAAATTTAATGCCAAAATTCAATACGATACCTATGAAAGTAACGAAGACCTCTATGCCAAAATTAAACCGGGAAACCCAGGCTACGATGTAGCTTTTCCGGCTGATTATATGGTCAAAATAATGACGAGTGAAGGATTAATAGAAGAACTAAATAAAGAAAATATTCCTAATCTCAAAAATCTGACTTCCAAATTTATTAATCCTCCTTACGACCCTGGAAATAAATATAGTGTGGCTTATCAATGGGGCACAATGGGAATAGGTTATAATCTCAAAGCAACTGGTGGTGAAATTAATAGTTGGTCAACCATGTTTGACCCTAAATTTAACGGCAGAGTTGCCTTATTAGATGATATGCGAAGTAGCTTTTCTATTGCTTTAATTTCTCTCGGTTATGACCCCAATACAACTAACCCGAAAGAAATTACTGAAGCCAGAGATTTTCTGATTAAAAATAAACAGGCGATCGCTGCTTTTGCACCAGATACAGGTCAAAATTTATTAGACCAAGGTGAAGTAGATTTGACCTGCGAATGGAGTGGGGATATTTTCCAAGTTATGAAAGAAAATCCTAACCTTCGTTACGCTATCCCGACAGAAGGTAGCATCCTTCTAACTGATAATATGGTTATACTCAAAAGAACTAGAAATAAAGAACTAGCAGAAAAATTTATTAACTTTATTTTAGAGCCAGAAATAGGAGCAAAAATATCAAACTTTATTAAATATGCCACCCCAAATCAAGCAGCAAAAGACCAAGGTTTAATTGAAGCTGCTGACCTCAATAACCCAGCAATTTATCCCCCACCAGAATTATTTGCAAAACTTCAGTATATTCAAGACCTTGGTCAAGCCACAGTTTTATACGATGAAGCCTGGACAGAAGTTAAATTAGGCATGGGTGGTTCAACAATTAATAATTAATTATTAATAATTAATTATTACCTCTGTTTAAAACGGATTGGATTGACTAAAAGGAAAAAATTTTCCTTCTCTCTCCTGTTAGGGAGAGGCTTTAAACCTTACAGCACTTTTGAGGATAGTGAGGTACAGTTTAAAATTAATTTCTTTATCCCTTCCGGAGCTGTTGCCTCAAGTCGTAAATTTTTGTACCTCCAAGACTCGAAAACTGCTGTAATTATTCGGTAATAATCTCTAACTCAAATTTAGATGGCTCTTTAATACTTGTTATGCTTAACTAATAACTTAAAGTGCCAATTTCATCAGTATCTAATTCGGAAGTTTTCAAAGTTTCTAAATCTAATCCGAGCACGAATACGCTGAGATAGAATTTTTAGATATTTCAAATCTAGAACCTCCGTTAGAATTTGAATTCCTATTTTCTTGCCTATTAGCTGTAAATACATCCTTAAATATTTTTCTTGTATTTATAGCTAATATCATGTTCGGACAGGTCAGTTTTGAAGAAGGAGTCAGGAGTCAGGAGTAGGGTTCAACAATTAATAATTAAGTAGATGGACAGAAATAAATATAATATGTTTTGTCATTGCGAGGAACGACATTTTACATTTAATGACACCTACCTACTTAATAATGAATAATTACCTCTTTCCCTCTTTAAAGGAGAGGCTTTAAACCTTAATTATTCGGTAAATAGAGACCTCTTCCCCAACTCCTTTTCTAGAATCAGAGGGCAGAGATATTCTCCCTTTGTTGGTCGTCCTACAGCCGTAATGGTTAGGATATATTTTTTTTAATTTCTCCCCTACTCCCCTACTCCCAACTCCCCACACTCCCCACACTCCTAACCGTACAGGAGAATGCAGTCGATGGAGATTTAAGCCTCACCAACCGCATTTGCAGCGCTCATAAAGTGTGGGGTATTAAACCCATAAGGGAAAAGATAAATAAAATTCAAGAATCGACATTACCGAAGAAATACTTCAATCACATTTACTTTTTACTTTTCTCCTTTCTTCCCTCCTCATACCACTTATCCAAAATAATACTATACTTATTCAAAACTTCAGTTACTAAGTAATGAGTAAGGTCTAGTAATGTTTTAACGAAAAAAGGCATTAAGTGAAGATATCTTATTTTTAACTTACCATCTCCCTGCTTCCTATTTCCTGCTCCGGTGCTCCTAATAAGATGTAGCAAAAATGCGTGAGATTTGGTATAACTTCTCTAGAGAAAAAACACCATTCGCCCCTACTTCTGACTTCTCCCTAATAAGTTATTTATAAATATTCCATCGTTAGCGCAGCTCCCCCGGAGGGGGCACATAATATAACCATCAATACTGATTAAATATCAACTACTTCAAAAACTGGAGTCATAATCTCATACATTTATTGAAGCTAAAAAACATCAATAATTAATTATTTGGCATATACCAGTCATAAATCATTTTTAAACAATTCATAAATCAGATAAAAAAATCTGAAACTCTTACACCTGTTCCCTCTTCCCAGTTAAAATATTCACTTTTTGAAGGATATTTTGTTCAAAACCTATTTGAGACTGCTATAAAAGATATTGAAGAGCCGTTTAGACAGAGAATTATACTTAGGATAATATCATGTTCCCCTCCGGGGGAGCTACGCTAACGGATGGGTCAGTTATAAATCACATTTAAGAATGGACAGTAGGGAAAAGATACTTTCTAAACTTCTACTTTTCTCCTTTCTTATCTCGAGCAATTCTGTAGGGGCGATTTCCTAACGGAATACTTTCCTACGGAATGCAAAGCATAACGTAAACGTGTTTGCGGAGCATTCTGTAGGAAATTACCCCGACAGACTCCTGACTCCTCGGTAATTATTTATAAGTATTCAACCGAACATGATATAAGTCTCTATATTATCCACTCCTGTTATTAACAAAAATCCGGTACTAAACCCTGCATTAATTATAGATATAGCAATGATATAATCTAATAGTTAAATGATGATATTGAGCAAAAAAATATTATGACTTTCAAAATCCTTAGTTTAGATGGTGGTGGAATTCGTGGAGTGATTACAGCAAGAATTCTGATAGAAATTGAAAAACAAATTCAAGCACAAAAAGGTCAGTCTTTACATGAATACTTTGACTTAGTAGCTGGCACTTCCACTGGCTCAATTATTGCAGCAGTAATTGCTACAGGAATGAAGAGCTCCAATATCCTCAAACTTTATCAGCAAGAAGGAATGACTATTTTTCCATACCAAAGTCGCTGGTCGCGCAAAAGATTACCATTAATTTGGAAATATGGACCTTCTGCTCCTAAGTTTTCTAATGAGGGCTTAATAAATGTCTTGAAAAAATACCTTTACCGACAAGATCGAACGGCAATAAGACTTCAGGAAATAAGTGAAATAAATTTATTAATTGTGGCTTACAATATGTTTTTGGAATCTCCTACTATTTTTGTTAATTATCATCCAGAAATACCTAAACAGACTATTTGGTATGACAACCTCCCGCTGTGGGAAATCTGTGTTAGTTCTTCATCAGCCCCTACTTATTTTCCAGCTTATGAATTTAAAAATGGAGATTTAAGTCTACCACATATTGATGGAGGAATAGCGGCAAATAATCCGACATTAGCAGCAATAACCTATGCAATTAAGCTAGGTCATAAACTGGAAGATATTTCGATAATTTCTATTGGCACAGGTGAAAATAGTCAGCCATATACTTATGAGCAAATAGTAGAATGGGGACTAGCTGAGTGGGCAATCAAACTAATTAATATATTGATGAATTCTCAATCTTCATCTAATAACCTTGTAGCCGAACAAATTATGTCTACAGCTAATCCTAAAGGTTACTTACGTCTACAGTTTCAATTAAATAATATTTTTCAGGAAGGAACAGACGAACGAAAGGTAATAAACTCTTATATAAATGAAAAAGTTAGTGAAGCGATAGATGATGCTAGAGAGGCTAATATTAATCAGCTAATCCGAGTTACAGAAGCATTTCTTGAGAAAGGCAGAATTCCTTATATAGACTTAGAAAATCAACTGAATTATCCCTTGAGCAAAGAAGCGATCGCCAGATTTATTAATGCTAATTAGCAGACTATAATTTTGTATATCTTTGCTTTTACTAAATTAAATCTGTCAGGGAGTATCGGGTATCAAGTTTAAAAAAAATGATGCAGGAAGAGCCTTAAGCGTGTAAAAATGCAGATTTTTTATCTACTGTTTCTACCTTCTAGCTTATCTACTTTGGCTTAAATATTGATTAGCAAAAAAAATGGTTGCTCTGTTCTATATTTCCAGAGTAAATCATATAAGACAAATCCAATTTTTTTATCTACCTAGACTACCTTGTTTTATAGCAGTTTGCTCTCAAGGTAGACTACGTAGAAGCAAAACTATATTACCCAATTAGTTTACTTACTTCTGTTGCTTTAGTTCAAGAAGAATGAAAACCTCTATAGTATTTTTCACTCTTTGTGAAATATAATTATTTCTCTTTTTTTCTGTTTCCAGATCCGGCGCTCCGGTGTTTCCTAAAATTGAGAACTTTGTACCTCACCAGTGTAAAAATTGCTATATAAATATTCATTAGCAAAAAAATGCTTGCTCTCTTCTATAGAACCCATTTGAAATCTATATAATTACCATAGTTAAGTCTGATCGCGCATCAATTTTGAGGAAAAATCTGCGTATTTTGTGGAATTTTTCAGCTCGATCCTCTCCCCACATCTTCCCTCTTCTATCTCCACATCTTCCCTCTTACCTCTTATCTCCTGACTCCTAACTAAAAAAATGAAAGCATTGACAAAGATACCAAATCGGTTCTATATTTCCAGGGTTAATGATATAAAGCAAATCCAATTTTTTATCTACCTAGTACAGGATGGCGGAAATAACTAACCAGTTAAAAAAGGTTAAAAAGCTGAAGCTGATTTTATACCAAGCGTGAAAAAAGAATGTTATGAATAATAAAGGTCATTAAAAAAATTTTGGTAAAATGTCTCTTTAAACCCCGGCCTTAAGAGCGGGGTCTTAAAAATGGATATTAACTATAAGAAATGATATTTAAGCTACAAATTGCTGACTCCAGACTCGGTCCTCCAGACTCCTATAAAAAGTCTAACTATTTGTAGCAAACATTGATAAAACTGGTATTACAACCTTTATTCCTTCCTGCCTTCTACCTTCTTGCTTGTCTGCTTTGCCTTAAATATTTATTAGCAAAAAAAAAAGGGATGCTCCCTTCTATATCTCAAAAAAAAATCATAATAATATGCTATCTCAGACCGTTGAACTTATCAATATTTGTAAAATATTCCAAAGTCAAAATCAAAAAGAATTTATAGCTGTAAATAACATCAATCTTCAGATCAAAAAATCTGAATTCTTTTCCATTCTCGGCCCCTCTGGATGTGGCAAAACCACCACATTAAGAATGATAGCTGGTTTTGAAATACCCACCTCTGGAGAAATTTATATTCAAGGTCAATCAATGGGAAATAATCCACCATTTCATCGACCTGTCAATACAGTTTTTCAGAATTATGCTTTATTTCCCCACCTGACAGTTAAAGAAAATATTGCCTTTGGGTTAGAAATGGAAAATCTTTCACGCCAGGAAATAAATCGTCGGGTAACTGATACTTTAGCTCAAGTAAAATTAACAGATATGGAAAAACGTTATCCCCGACAATTATCTGGTGGGCAACAACAAAGAGTAGCTTTAGCAAGAGCATTAGCGAAACAACCAGCAGTGTTATTATTTGACGAACCTTTGGGTGCTTTAGATTTGAAATTACGCAAAGAAATGCAGTTGGAATTAAAGCAAATGCAGCAAAGATTAGGAATTACATTTATCTACGTTACTCACGACCAAGAAGAAGCTTTAACAATGTCTGACCGAATAGCTGTTATGTACGAAGGAGAAGTTTTACAAGTAGGAACTCCGGTGGAAATTTATGAGCAACCAAAAACTCGTTTTGTGGCTGAGTTTATTGGGGAAAGTAATTTTTTAACGGGGCGAGTAACTGCACATCAAGAGGGAAAAACTTTAGTTTTAATTGATGGAGATTTACCATTGTTAATATCTGCCGTTAATCATTTGCCAATAGATACAATTATCACTTTAGTTGTACGTCCGGAAAAGATTGAAATTTATCCAGAAACTTATACAGAAGCATCAAGTTTTTCAGCCATAGTAGAAGATAGTATTTATATTGGTACGGATACTCGTTATGTGATGCGTTTAACTGACAAAACTAAAATAGTTGTTCGCCGACAAAATCTTAATCGCTTTCATCTAAATCAATATACTGTGGGCGAGAAAGTTAAAGTCAACATTCCTAGGGAAAATATTAGTATTATCGAAGAAAATTTATCAGATAAACAACGAGTTGACTTGGGAAAGCCTGGTTAGAGGAAGATTTGAAAAAATCTCCCCTTCTAATATAAATTTGGGATTCCTAATCGAGCTGGCTTTGCTAAACTAGCTAGTAAATTATTAGTTAATCAGGTCTCAAACTCTCATATAAATTACCAGGGCTGTGTCATTCTAATTTTTATCTATTTGCAAAACTATGAACTCGCAAAAATTTGATCAATTTTTTCATCTGAAAATATTTAATCAGAACCAAAAAAGACGATTTCCCAACCTCATCATTTTTTTAGAGTAATTTCAAAAAACTTTGAGGTCTAGAATGAAATAATCCTATATAGGTTAACTAGTTTAATATCATGTCCGGATAATTAGTGATAAAAAATTTTCTCCTCTTCTTCTTCTTTTTTCTTCCTTTGTATTCCCTCCTGACTCCTGACTCCTCTCTTCTTATTTATAAGTATTCAACCGGACATGATCTAACCCTCTTCTGTCACTTTCCGAAAACTCTTGTAATTTCTAAATTCTAGAGCTTTTGTAGATCGGGCGACCGCCTGCTTTTTTCTTCCTAGAAATTCCAGATACCCATGAAATTGCCAAAATTCGACGATCAAATTTTGTATTTCTTGTTATAGCTCCTTTCCAGCAGGGTCATTTCATTCTAGATTTTAGCAATGAATTTACTTACTTTCAGATAGCGAAAGATAAATTGTCTAGAGCTATTAATAACCTATTATCGTAAATAGATAACATTGCACAGTTTAGAATGAAATAGCCCTGCCTTTCGGTGGAAGTTCAAATAATAGAAAAAACCGGAGAGTGACAGAAGAGGGCTAACTCCTAAATTTGATTTTTTTCAACTGTATTGTTCTAATCTTATAGAGATTGCCCTGTTAATCTTTTCAAGGTTATTTTTGATGATGTTTGTCGTAACTACATAAAAAATAAAATTATACTCAAAATCTTTATGCTAGAAATAAACTTTCAACAAATTCGTCCTTATAATGGTGGTTTAAGAGAAGCATTTGAAGAATTATGTTGTCAAATATTTCATCGGTTGCCTAATATTTCAGAGCCAAATTTTCCATTACCAAAAGGCAGTCAATTTCAACGTTTTCGAGGAGCTGGTGGTGATGGTGGAGTTGAAGCACTTTGGATTTTGCCCAATGGTAATAAATTGGCAATTCAATCTAAATATTTTGAAAGAGATAAATTAGAAAATTCTCAATTTAATCAAATGAAAGACTCGCTGAAAACAGCAGTGAAGAATCATCCTGAAATTATCAGATATATTTATTGTATTCCATTTGACCCGACGGGAAAAAATCTGAAGGTAAACAAGGGAAAAGCCAAACTGAAAAACTTACAGAATGGAAAAAGGAACAACTGGAAAAATTAAAATCTGAGAATATTAATCTTTCTATTGAATTTTGGAGTGAAAGTGTATTGAGAGATTATTTACTTGCTGTTGATAGTGGGGGTGGTTTACGTCGCTATTGGTTTGACCGCGAGGTAATGACAAATAATTGGCTTCAACAACGATTAAATGATGCTGAAGCTCAAGCGGGTAAACGTTATTCTCCTAAACTTTCTGTAAATGTTCCTGCTTTCGATGCTTTAAATGCTTTTACTTATCAAGATAGTTGGAAAGAAAAAATCGATCGATATTTTGAAGAATTTACAGAAAATATTCAACGATGGAATAGTCATGTTAAAAATTCTAGTGACTTACCAGAAAATAGTTATCAAAAAGTTGAAAATATCGCCAATAAACTTCTTGCCGTTAAGGATATTTTAAGTAAAGATTATCGCTCTTATATTGATGCAGAAGAAGTCCGTTTACAGGTTTCTAATTTAATAGAAGATGCAACAGAAGCCGAACAAATTTTTCTCCATGCTCTTCTTGAAAAATATGGTAAAAATGCAGATACACCAGGATTTCGTCAGTTGGAATCTGAATATAATTTGCTCTTTCCTGCCGGGAAGTTAGATACTACTCGTGATTTACTTAAATCTCTACATAAAATTTTTGAATGGATAAATACTAGAGAATTTATTTTACCTAGAAGTCAATTTATGTTGCTTCGAGGAAGTGCTGGAGTTGGTAAAACTCATGCCATTGTAGACCATGCTCTACATATTCATAAAAAAGAACAAATATGTTTAATATTTTATGGTGAAGATTTTACTGGAGATGAACCTTGGAAAATTATTCTTAATAAATTGGGATTATCTAGTAATATCAACCGAGACGAACTTTGGGGAATGATTGATGCTGCAGCAGAAGCAACTGAAAAACCTGCAATAATTTATATTGATGCACTTAATGAATCACCAGAAAGGCAAAGATGGAAAACATCTTGGTTAGCACCTTTAGTTCAACAAATCACTCATTTTCCCCGATTAAAATTATGTGTTTCATGTCGCGATACTTATTTAGATGAAGTATTTGATGAAAATCTGAGAAAGAAATTTATTGAGTTTGAACATAATGGTTTTATTGGGCGTGAATTTGATGCGATTAAACAATTTTTTGAATTTTATCAGTTAGACCCACCAGCTACTCCATTACTACAATCAGAATTTACTAATCCTTTATTTTTACATTTAATTTGTCAAGCTATACAAGGTTTAGAATCTCGCTCAATTCCTCTTGGTAGTATGGGATTTACTGATATTTTACGCTTATTACTTGAGGAAAATAATAAAAGAATAGCAGAAGTTTGCCGTTACGATAAAAGAGATAAAAAAGTAACTCAAGCTGTTAATGCTTTAGCTAAAAAAATGGCTGAATCAAAAACTCGCCTCCTTTCAAAAGGGAAAGCAGAAGAAATTGTTAACCAAATATTTTTTGTTAATGATAGCGATCGCTCACTATTTATTCAGTTAGAAAAGGAAGGATTAATTGCTCTAATTGAACAAAGAAGTAGACCTCTTGCACTGAGAAAATGGTTTTGTCGTTTTACATTTGAGCGTGTGGCAGATTTTTTAATTGCCTGGTTTTTCTTGGAGGGAATTGAATCTTACCAACCGACTCCCACTAATCCTAATACTATACAATTAGTTGATAAATTAAGGGATATTATTAGAGCTGATGCTTTTGATGAAAATTTCAGTCAAAATCAGGGTTTGCTAGAAGCATTTTCGATTATTTTACCTGAGAAGTTTAAGGTAGAATTAAGTGATGTTATCCAAAATCAAAATATAGACCGTTACAATTTTTTATTGCCCATTATTAGTTCTGGATTTCAATGGCGTGCTATTGAAACTTTTTCTGAAAAAACTAAAGAGTTAGTTATTAAAGGATTATCTAATTCTAATTGTTGTGCAAAAATCTTAGATTCCCTCTTTGGAATTGCCGTAATTCCCAATCATCCACTTAATGCTGAATTTATTGATGAGTTATTAAATCAAAATCATTTAACAACTAGAGATACGTTTTGGTGTGGTTTGCTTCACGAAGATTTTGAGAAAAAAGGCGGAGCTTGGCGTTTAATTGAATGGTCGCTTCAAGCAGATTTATCTTCATTTAGCGAAGAAACCAGTCGTTTGTGGGGATTATTTTAACTTGGTGTTGTGCTGCTTCAGATAGACGAGTTAGAGACAGAGCAACTAAAGGTTTAATCAGACTTTTTATGAGTCATCCTGGTATTATTAAAATTACTCTAGTTCGATTTTTTGATATTGATGATGATTATGTTTTAGAAAGGGTGAGTTTAGCTACTTATAGTGGAATTTTACTTTTAGATAATAATGATTTACTTCAGGATGTCGCCAATACAATTTATACTCGATTTTTTGATATAGAAAAGATTCCTGAAAATGCTCTAATCCGTGATTGGCTAAGATTAATTATTGAATTAGCGTATAGTCGGAATTTATTAAAAGATAGTATTGATGCAAGTAAGTTTAGACCACCTTACAACAGTCAATTTATTGAAATTCCGTCAGAAGAAGATATTGCTTATTTAATAGAGCAAGATGCTTTTAAAGGAAAGATGAAATTAGCTGGAACTGATTTTGCCATATATGTTTTAGAAAGTCGCGTTCTTGCTGATTATTGCCACGTTGAAAATCTAGAAATAGAGCAAGACATTTTCCAAGAAAATATGAATCTAAATGAATTATTCCTAAATACATTAGTTGAAAATCTAGAAATAGAGCAAGATATTTTCTTGGAAAATATGAATCTAAATGAATTATTGCTCGATACATTAACTGAAACTGATTTTGCCAGTTCTATGTTAGAATATCATGTTATTTCTAATGATAACAGGTTTGAAAATCTCGGAAGAGAACAAGAAAAAATCCATCGTTGGTTTATTAAAAGTGTTTCTGAATTAGGTTATCCAGGTTTAAATGAAAAATGCTACAAATACGATTTATCTCTGATCAGAAAATATGGAGGAGGAAGAGGACGACAAACTTGGGCAGAAGGACTTGGCGAAAAATATTACTGGATTTTATTACAACGTTTAGCAGGAATTTTGGCAGACCATTTACCAATAAAAATAAATTCACGGGAAAATAAAACTTCTCTTCCAAGATTACAAGGTATAGATTTACGAGATATCGACTCTACTGATTTACGAGCTTTTTTATCTCAACCAAAAGTTAATACAGAATGGTATAAACCTGTTGATTATGATTTCGATAAAGTCTCTGATTTAAGTGGTAATGAATGGATAAAATTACAAGATTTTCCTAACATAGAACAAATCATACAAACTACCGATAATCAAGGAGAAAAATGGTTGCATCTGTCACTTAGTTCTTCATTGAAAAAAGTTGTATCTAATCAAAATAATGCTAAATACCCCTATCGAAATTTAGTAACGTTTATTATGACATTTTTTGTACCTTATTCTGATATTGAAGCTATCAAAACAGAATTATCTTCTAGTCAATTTTCCACACATTATATAGATACCCCAAAAGATTATAAATTATTTGTGGAAGAATATCCAAATACCGTAGCTTTTCAGCAGTGTTTTGAAACTGGGGAAATATATCTAGAATACGATTTACCAGGCACGGAAAATGCTAAATTTACAACTATTGAACTATTAAGAGGTAATGACTGGGAATATGATTGTAGTCAAGATGAACCTACCACTAATATTAATGTTCCTATGCCAGATTTAGTGAATTTTGGAAACTTAAAGTGGAATAGTCAATCTAGTTGGATAGATGAGGCAAAAATTGTTCAAATTAGTGAAGTTTTTACAGAGAGTGATTCTGGTCTTTTGATTAAAAGTGATTATCTGAAAAAATTTATTGAAACCTCTTCCTTGGCTCTCGTTTTTATTGTAATTCAAAATAAATCACTAATTACTCTTAATGATAAGAATCTTTTTCACCAGTTTGGAACTGTATCTATATTTGATGGAGACAATATCATTAATATTTACAAATACGAGCAGAATTAGTAATAATTATCCTTAACCTAACTATCTAATTTTGTATCCACTATCTCGAGTTTATCTGCATAAGTTATGATTAGATTTGATATTACTAGTGCAATAAGACAGCTATGCTGGAGGCAGAAGGCAGCAGGGAAGAAAGGTTGTAAAATCAGCTTTTTAACCTTTTTTAACTGGTTAGTTATTTCCGCTATCCTGTACTAGAATAGATCCTATTTTTAGATATATTTCTCCCTGCGTGATTCATATTTTTATTCAATATTTAGAAACCTCTAGCAGTTGCAACCCATAAATTTTATCGCCAGTATTTGTATTAATAAACTTACTGAATTAATAAAAAAGTATTTCTCAACTTTTTACTATTGAATATTTCCACCACAAACAGCCAACCTAGAAATAAAA
Organism: Microcoleaceae cyanobacterium; assembly: GCA_049647275.1. Classification (GTDB taxonomy): domain Bacteria; phylum Cyanobacteriota; class Cyanobacteriia; order Cyanobacteriales; family Microcoleaceae; genus JASJEE01. The sequence goes on along the minus strand of JBARXI010000049.1, from coordinate 2,993 downwards.
GCAAAAAAAGTTTCAGCAGCCATCATTTTACCCACCCCATAACAAGCACATAGTGTTTGTTGGATATCAAGAGAAATTACTAATTACTGGTGATTTTTCTAAAAATAGTATTTATGAGATTAGAAGTGTATATATATTTGATGGAGACAATGTGACTAATATTTCCCACATGAGCAGAATTAGTAATAATCATCCTTAACTTATAGCGGTTTTCACAAACCTAGACTTCAGTTATAAAACATAGAGAAGAGAATTGCTTCAGCTCACTATTCTCATTGAGTGACTACTCGCTCCACCGAGCATTTTGTGGTCTACCTGACAGTAAAAGTGCTGTAATTGTCTAATGTTAAAAGTCTAATTATTTGTAGCACACATTTATCGGGCCTAGTATAATATGCTGTTGGCTTAAATGTTGATAAAAAAAAATTGATGCTTTGTAGCTATCCTCTGGGAAACGAGACTCAACAGATACATATTTTTGTTTGGTGGCGCGGCTGCTTCACCAAACCTACATTCTCATAACTGAATTAATAAAAAAGTATTTCTCAACTTTTCTTACTCTTGAATATTTCCACCACAAATAGCCAACCTAGAAATAAAAGCAAAAAAAGTTTCAGCAGCCATCATTTTACCCACCCCATAACAAGCACGTCGTCGCCAAATAATCACAGGTAAATGACCCTCTGGAGCTTCAGAATTAAAACTTAGCTCATCATAATACTTCCAACTTTCCCCGTCTCGCCATCCCACGCGATCGCAAAAATCTTCATATTGGCCACCCACAGTTTCCCAAATACGTCCTTGTACATTCAAACCAAACAACCCATTACTGTAATAATCCCACAACCAATCAATAGTACAAATATCCGTACAAGGAAAATTCTCAATATCTGCCAACTGTAGCCAACCTTCATCCTCCCTGAGAGTAACTTGCAGCAAAATTTCCCAGGTCAACTCATCAGCTTTGCGCCATTTTCCGGCTGCCAAAAGATTAATTAGTGGGTTATAGTCTATACCCACTTCTGACATAGGTACTTCCGGAGTTGGCATTGAGTTTAGTTGCTCTTCAATGCGATAGAGAGTTTCCGTTAATAGCTCCGGGTTAAGTTGTTCGAGACGATATAACACCCACTCTAGCTGAGAATGAAGTTGAAAGCGTTCTATTGTTGCCTGACGTAACTGAGCCTCTAGATCGTCTACTCGTCTGTTAAGATTCTTTCTTTTAGCTTGTTGTTTCCTTTTTTTGCTCAGATTTTGATTTTTGTTGTTTGCCCCATTTGCTTCTGGGCTAGGTGAAGCTATAACACCATTAGAATTAGAATCATATTGATTTTCCTTAGCTTGCATAACTTGCCACATTTGTCTAGCCCAATTTATCTTTGCTTGTGCTTTTTGCTCGTAAATTTCTGGTGAAGCAAAGAAAGCGGTGTCTGATGTCAAATCCCAGCCACAGACAGAGCAACACTCTGGAATCGTTTCGACATATTCCGCACCGCATACAGGACATAACATATTTTTATGATTTTGTCAATAATAATAAACGATATTACTCCGCAACCTTCACACAACCGCCTCAAACTAAAAACCAGACTCCTCCTGTGAAGATACCAAATCTGGTTTATACAAAGACAACTTTTCGTTATAAATTCCTACAAGTTTAGGCATGAGTCGTTCAACATCCGTAGCAGTCACTCCAAATGACGGCCATACCATGTATAACTTTCTGAAAGCTTCCTCAATTCGCCCCTGCTCAATATCCTCAAGAGCACCCTTATCTTTGATTAACTCGATCGCCACCCGGTCTTGATAAGTGGGGCCAAAATTTTTCGCTCCTACAGTCGGCCTAAATAAATCCCAGGAAGTACTCAAAAATTGATACCGACCTGCAGCATCAGAACAAAGTTTCTTACCATTACTCATAGCACATCTCATTTGTCTAGGATGCACATCAAAGCTAGAGAAATGAGTACCTGTGTATTGACGATAATAACCCTGGGGGCCTTCTGTACCTTCTGTGACAGAAATTGTATCGAGAAAAGCTCGTATTCTTGGCACATTCACAGGATAAGCCCAATTTTGAGTTGGGTCTATCTGAGGCATCTCCACTAATGTTTCCGGCCATTCTCCATCTACAGTATTTTGACTCCCACCCACTTGCTTAAATATTTGTGAGACCGCTATAGATACTATGAACATGATCAATACAAATGAAGCTAACTGAGAATTCAACAGTTTGGACCAGTTTAAGGGTTTTTTCTCCACTTTCCGAGGTGTGGAAAAAGTTGCTGGTCTGTAGGTAGAGGGTGCTGATTTTTGGAATTTTTTAGTAGGAGTTGGAATAGGATGCAATGTCTTTTTTTTAATAGTCGGGAGTATCCCCGTTTCCTGACCAAATTTTACCAGAGAACTAATTACTTCTAGTCGCTTATGTTTATGAGACTCGATATTTGCAGCACGAAGCCCTTTAACATTAGTAAAAGCTGCCACATCTGCCGGTGTTACTTTTGCTAGTGGCTTTTTGACAAATTTCAGAAACATTTGAGCTATATATAAGTAAGATGATTGTTGCCTCGGTGGTATTTGCTGTAACCATAAACTAATCAACTCAATGTCTGAAATTGTTCTTGGTTGACTTACTTTCGCTGGTTGTTGGTTATACATGGCACAATATATCAGTTATAGCGATTACTATTGACAACTATTATTGAATATTTAATTTAATTTATCTCTTCATTTTAGGCAAGTTTTAGGAAACCATATTTTTTAATCCACAGTAGGGGAAATTCGGCCCCAAGGAACTAAGTTTATGAGGAATTTCTCAGTCAAAGGCCAAAAGTCAAAAGTTAAGACTTGGGTTATGGGTCAGGGTCATTTCATTCTAGATTTTAGCAATGAATTTACTTACTTTCAGATAGGGAAAGATAAATTGTCGGAAGCTCTAAATAACGTATTTTCGTCAAGACATAACATGGCAAAGTTTAGAATGAAATAGC
>JBARXI010000048.1:0-7716 GCA_049647275.1 Microcoleaceae cyanobacterium | reverse complement strand
CTTAACTTTTCCATTTCTCTCCTGTGCCGAGAGACATCTAGATTCGGCAAACTTTTCCATCACAACAAGAACTTTATCCCAGAAAATCTGAGTATTTTCTAATTGCTCTACCCAGAAATTATCCTGTATGACTAAATTTAATCTGCTGGAGTGAAAATTCAGATTTTCTAATGGAAAATTTCTCATATTTGCCCGAAATTTTTTCCCACAGAAAATATCAGTAGTAGTTAAATGCTCGGAATTTTTATCCGTCTTTCCTTTTCCATTTCTCTCCTCTGCTGAGAGACATCTAGATTCGGCAAACTTTTCCATCACAACAACAACTTTATCCCAGAAATTCTGAGTATTTTTTAGTTGCTCTACCCAGAAATTATCCGGTCTGACCAAATTTAATCTGCTGGAGTGAAAATTCAGATTTTCTAATGGAAAATTTCTCAGAGCTGCCAGAATATTTTTCTCCGATAAAGCATAAGTAGTAGTTAAATGCTCGGAATTTTTATCCGTCTTAACTTTTCCATTTTTACCCTCTGCCGAGAGACATCTAGATTCGGCAAACTTTTCCATCAGACAAACAACTTTATCCCAGAAATTCTGAGTATTTTCTAATTGCTCTACCCAGAAATTATCCTGTATGACTAAATTTAATCTGCTGGAGGGGAAATCCAGATTTTCTAATGGAAAATTACCAATATCTGCTACAAAATTTTTCACAGATAAAGTATCAGTAATAGTTAAATGCCACAAACTTTTATCTGCCTTTCCTTTTTTACTTCTACCCTCTTCAACCTTTTCAATAACAGCAATAATTCCAAACCTGAGTAAAAGATGTTGTACTTGCCTAACAAATTTTTCACTAACCACAGAATAGCCTAAACATACTGCGCCAGTTTCAAATATTTTTACCCATCCATCCAGGGAAAATAAATATCTAATAAATAAAGCTAATTGTGACTTTTCTAATTTAAATACAATAGGAGAAAGACAGAAATTATCAGAATCAATCAGAGAAGCAAACTGATTTTCTGGAATAGTTTCATTACCAAAAACATCTAACCGACGCGGTACAGCTATTTTTTCTCCTACCTGCAATTTTGCCAAAGGTTTCCAACCATCAACCGTCAAAAAAGGATGAGTAATTGTCGTTTCTACAAATCTGCCTGATTTTGTCGTTACTCTAAAAACTGGCTTAATTCCATCATCAATAAAAGCAGAAGGCTTAGTAATCTGAAACTTCCAATTTTTGCCTAGAGTTAATAATTCTGTTTCTTGCCTTTGATAAACTTCTGCCAAAGTAATTAAACTGCCATCTTTTTGCAAAACCAAAGTATCATAAGCAGCACATTTTCCCATTGATGGACGACCAGCCACAATAATTAGATCGGAACGTTGAAAACCTCCAGTCATGGCATCTAGATCGTAAAAACCACAAGCAAGACCAGGTAAAGCAATTCCCTCATTTCTATCTTCAATATCCTGAAAAGTATTAATTAAAGTCTCAGAAATAGGAACTAAATCTTGTTGTGGTTTATCCTGAGTCAGAGCAAATATTTTTTGTTCAGCTTGGTCAAGAATTGTTTCTAATTCAGTAGCTGTTTGAAAGCCTAAATCAAAAATTTCATTTCCAGCTTGAATTAATTTTCTGCGGATATATTTATCAACAACTAAAGCAGCATATTGGTCGATATTAACCGCCGAAACAGTTCGTTCTACAAGTTGAGCTATTTTTACTTGCCCACCAATTTTTTCTAATTGGTTATTGTCACTAAGCCAACTAGTAACAGTCATTAAATCCGTAGGTTTGCCCTGATTATAAAGTTGCCACATTGCTTTATAAAGAATTTGATGAGCTTCAATGGCAAAAAACTCTGGGCGTAATAACTCTGTGACTCGGTTAATAGCTTCTGGGTCGAGGAGAATACCACCTAAAATAGCTTCTTCCGCTTCAATATTTTGGGGAGATAGGCGAGCGCTAATCTGAGAGTTAGGTTGATTTACCATAAGACAAAGCCAGCATATTTTATCAGACTAAATCTAGTTTGCATAAGTTACTGATGAAGGGAGGGAGCGGCGAAAACTTATAAATATCTTTATAGATATAGACAAAACTTGATTTGATTTGTTCAAGTATAAACTTTTATCGGCTCACCTCTGCTCGACGACCGGGTTTAGTAAAAAACCTGATTTACTATAATTTGAAAAAATATCTATAAAAAACAATTTAAAGGCACTTAGTTGCACCTGTATTTGTAAATGCTAGAAAGCTGTAAATTCCGATTAAATTAATAGTTCATCAAGTTTTTGAGCGTATTTTATAGATAGATATTAGGTACTAGGTGTAAATCAAATTATAACTAAACAAATCATAATTCGATCTGATTTGTTCAAACATAAACTTTTCTCGGCTCACCTCGGCTCGATTATCAGGTTTAGTAAAAAACCCGATTTAGTATAACTTGAAAATTTATCTATAAAAAAAACTGAGGTGCACTTAGTTGCACCTGTATTTGTAAATGCTAGAAAGCTGTAAATTCTGATTAAATTAATAGTTCATCAAGTTTTTGAGCGTATTTTATAGATAGATATTAGGTACTAGGTGTAAATCAAATTATAACTAAACAAATCATACTCGACCCTTAATAACCCCAAACCTAATACCTAACACCTAACACCTAACACCTTCTAAATACCTAACTAGGTACAACTTGAATTTCTACTTCAGCAGTCACTTCTGGGTGCAGTTTAATTTGAGCTTTATAGAACCCAATTTTGCTAATTTCAGGCAAAGTAACGCCACGTCTATCAATTTCTTGACCAGTAGTTTCCTGAATTACTTCTACCAACTCTCTATCGGTAACAGTACCAAAAATAGCCTCATTTTCACCCAATTGTTTAGCAATTTTGAAGCGACCAACTGTTTCCAAAGCAGTCTTTTGAGCTTGTGCTGTTTGCTTCAATTCTATTTGTCTTTGTCGCTCTTCCTCTCGACGACGTTCTACTTGTTTAAGAATACCTGGAGTAGTGCGAAAAGCGATTTTCTTAGGAATCAAATAGTTGCGAGCATAACCGGGAGCAACTTCTACCACATCCCCCGATTGTCCCAACTTGTTAACTTCTTGATTCAATACTACCTGTAATCTTTTGGCCATGACTTTAATTGTACTTTTTTAATTCCAAACCTTGATTATATCGTAGTTTAAACAATAAAACAGAGACTCAGAAGATATATTTTATAAAATGAAGGAATTAATTTGAGTTATAGTTAAAAATTGGCGTTGCATAACGACGAATGATTTTGGACGGGTGGATGGGTGGATTTTGGATTAGGGAATTGCCTAAATAATGAAAAAACTTGTTTTTTCCTGCCATTGTCCGGACTCATTTTTCACAGTATTATTCCATAATGTGCAACTCCTAAAAATCAAGTCGAGATTATTTTATATTGAGAGAAAATCTCTCATTCCTCATCAGCCCAAAATGAAAAAAAAACCTCTTAAAATCATCTTAGGAACAATCCTGACCAGCGTATTAATAATTTTTACCTCTTGTCAACAAGTCCCTAATTCTCAAATAGTTATTAGAAGTGCTCATAGTAACTGGATAGAAGAATCATTTCAAACCCAGGTTGTCAATATAGGACTAGAAAAATTAGGCTACAACGTGGAAAAGCCCAAAGAAATTGATTATCCGGCGCTTTATATTTCCGTCGCTAATGGAGATTTAGACTATAGTGTTGTTTACTACCAACCAGGACACCAGAAATTCTTTAAAAATGCTGGTGGTGAAGAAAAGTTAGAAGGAGTGGGAATTTTAACTCCTAATGGCATCCAAGGATATCAAATTGATAAAAAAACAGCCGATAAATATAATATTACTAATATTCAACAATTAAAAGACCCAGAAATTGCCCAACTTTTTGACTCAGATCGAGATGGTAAGGCAAATTTAGTTGGTTGTAATGCAGGTTGGTCTTGTGAGTTGACCATAGACCATCACCTTAAAGCTTATGGACTACAAAATACAGTTGAACATAATCGAGGCCAATATACAATTCTACTCGTAGATGCTATGACTCGTTATCAGAAAGGTGAACCTATTATTTATTATGCCTATAATCCTCACTGGATATCTGCAGTATTAAAACCAGGAGAAGATGTAATTTGGTTAGAAGTGCCTTTTACTTCTTTACCAGAACCTATGGAAAATCTGACTGAAAAAGATACATCAGTAGATGGTAAAAATCTTGGCCTTCCCACAGGTAATCAGGGTATTGTTGCCAATAAAAAATTCCTAGAAGCTAATCCAGTTGCCAGAAAATGGTTTGAATTAGTCGAAATTCCAGTGGCAGATATGAATGCTGAAAGTTTACGCATCAAAGAGGGTGAAAACGAACCAGAAGATATTTTTCGTCATGCTCAAGAGTGGATAAAAGATAACCAACAAGTATATGATAGTTGGTTAGAAACAGCAAGACAAGTAGTTAATTAAATGCGAGCTTGACAGACTCGAAAAGCTAGAAAAAAAGCTGAGACTAGAATAAAAACATTGAGGTCTCAGCTCTATAAATTAGTGTTCAATTTCCTAATTTATTTGCTGACTATTTCTGCTATTAGACATCTTCAATAATAAAAAATCAAATCAATTATCCCACAGAAACTATCAATTATTTCCCTGTACGGATGTTGCATGCAACGTCCCTACTCCCTCTTTTCTGGAGAGGTCTATTAATTAGGGCTTGCTGAATCAATCTAAAAGCATTAAAAAATGAAGGTTTTAGCAGTTTGAGAGCGAAAAAAAGTGCAACGCCTTTTAGTTTGAGTGACCAAAAAGTGAGGAGAAAAAGCTAACTATGGCAGAACAATCTTGGGATAATTTTTCTGAGTTCCTCCTCATTATTCCCCGTTTCTCTTGTACGGGCGATTTCCTAACGGAATACTTTCCTTGCGGAATGCGGAGCAAACGTAAACGCGTTTGCGACAGCATTCGGAACGAAATCGCCCCTACTGACTACTGATATCATGTCCGGTTGAATAGTTATAAATAAATGACGGAGGAGTCAGGAGTCAGGAGTCAGGAGTCAGGAGGGAACAAAGAAGGAAGAAACAGGAAAAAAGAGGAGGAAGAGGAAAAGGAGAAAGTTTTTTTTATCACTAATTATCCGGACATGATATGACTACTACCCCACCAAAAAGACTTTTTTCAGCAAACCCTAATTAACATTTTTTAAAAACTTGAGGTTGGGAAGCATGGGATAGAAAACTTGGGAGTTTTTGAGAGTGAAAAATAAAAAGAAATCCAGACAAAAGCGATCGCCCCAATTTACAAAAAGAGCGATCGCCTAATTTTTGAACAGAAATAATTACTTAGTAGGCCACTCAGTATGGAAGAATTCACCACGAGGCTTATCAGTACGCTCATAAGTATGAGCGCCGAAATAATCTCGTTGAGCTTGAGTCAAGTTTTGAGGCAAAGTAGCACGACGATAACTATCAAAATAATCTAGAGAAGCACTAAAAGCAGGAACAGGTAATCCCAAATTAGCAGCAGTAGCAACAACTTCCCGCCAAGCATCCTGGCGATCGAGAATAGTCTGCTTAAACTCAGGCGCTAATAACAAATTAGGCAGACCAGGATTTTCATCAAAAGCCTTCTTAATCTTATTCAAGAACCCAGCTCGAATAATACAACCACCCTTCCAAATACGCGCCGACTCACCCAAATTCAGATTATAATTAAACTCCTTAGATGCAGCAGCCAACAAAGCCATACCCTGAGCATAAGAACAAATCTTAGAACAATACAAAGCATCCCGAACCTTGTCGATCATAGCTTTGGCATCGCCTTCATACTTACCAGTCGGACCAGTCAATTCCTTAGCAGCAGCTACACGCTCATCCTTAATACCAGAAAGAATCCGAGCATTAACCGCAGCCGTAATAGTTGGCACAGCAACACCCAATTCCAGAGCATTAATAACTGTCCATCTACCTGTACCTTTTTGTCCGGCAGAGTCAATAATCATATCAACTAGATGATTGCTAGTTTCAGTGTCTTTCTTAGTGAAGATGTCCGCTGTAATTTCAATTAAGAAAGATTCCAACTCAGGAGTTTTATTCCACTCAGCAAAAATTTCATGGAGTTGTTCGTTGCTAACTCCAACAGCATTTTTCAACAAGTCGTAGGCTTCAGCAATTAACTGCATATCGCCATACTCAATACCGTTGTGTACCATTTTCACATAGTGACCAGCACCACCAGGACCGATATATGTCACACAAGGGCCATCATCAACTTGAGCTGCAATTTTAGTCAGAATTGGTTCTAATTCTTTGTAGGAAGCCTCGGTACCACCAGGCATCATACTAGGTCCCCATAAGGCTCCTTCTTCTCCACCACTAACTCCCATCCCCATGAAACCGAGTCCAGTGGATTCTAAATCTTTAGTGCGACGTTCTGTATCTTCGTAGAGGGAGTTACCACCGTCGATAATCATGTCATCTTTGTCTAGCAGAGGTTTAAGTTGTTCGATGACTTTATCAACAGGCCCTCCGGCTTTTACCATCACCAGGATTCTGCGGGGTCTTTCTAGGGATTGGACAAAATCTTCTAAACTGTAAGCAGCGTGAACATTTTTTCCTTGTGCCCGCTCTTTCATAAATTTCTCGGTTTTATCGCTACTGCGATTGTATACGGAGATCGGAAAACCGTTACGTTCTACGTTGAGAGCTAGGTTTTCACCCATTACAGCTAGACCTATAACACCAAATTTTTGCTGTCCCATAAATTTTTACTTCCCTGAATATTTCTTTAATTTTAAGTACCGTTTTTAGATTACAGGTGTTTTTTTTTGACTGTTTACACTAAAGGTTTTTTTTAAGATTTCAAGTATAGGTTGATACAAAAATTTAATATTTTAAGATATAGTTAAAATTCTGTATCAATGAATTCAGCAGTATCGTTGGTTTTATGCAGTCTAAATTGTCACTAAATCTATATCTATAATCATCAATAAATTATGATATTTTATTGTAGATTAAAGATTAAGTTAATCATTGGAATCAGCTTTCAAGTTCAAAGAGGCAATATATGGATGAATTAAAGTATCTTGCTAATTGGGTGAAAGAGCAACACGCTCAAGAATATATTTTAACATGGCTGTTAAATCAGCCTGGGCTTTGGTGGTCTGATGGAGAAGCATATCAGGCAGCTTTAGAAAGGTCTGGCAAGTTGCTAAAGGAGTATGTTAAGAAAAACCAAACTGGGGATTTATTTCAGGGTATTGCTGAAAAAATTGTCGATGATGAAAGTTGGGATGAAGTGGCTGAGTCTCTAGCAAGAATTATTTCAGTTTATCAAGAGGAGTTGGTAAGATTGCAAGATTATAGTCGGCGCAAAAATAGCAAAAATATTGTAAAAAAAAATCTGAATAGTGAGGATTTATCTGTTGAAGATAATGAAGAAATGGAAGTACAACAAGCTTTGCCTGACCCGTTTGCAGATGCTTTAATTGGGGAAGGATAGTTTAATAATTAATAATTAACAATTAATAATTATTAATCAACAATTAAGTAGGTCGGCGTTAAAAATAATTGTGATATAGCAATCCTAAATGATTTGTGAAAAATTTAGATGTATTTATTTTGTCTTCTACCTACCACCTAATACCTAACACCTACCACCTACCACCACCAATAATTTATAACTGAAATAGGATTGCTA
>JBARXI010000047.1:0-12021 GCA_049647275.1 Microcoleaceae cyanobacterium | reverse complement strand
ATACTCTAGTGAGTATGTCTATAATTTGATAATTTTGGTAAACTGGCACTTACGACAGCCGATGGAGGCACTAAATCAATACTTTTTATTAGTGGTTCGGAGCAATATATATCTTGATATATGGGCATTTCAAAGGCATAAATTAGGAGTCCAACGCAAAGATGTCGAAGAAGCCCTGAAAAAACTTGCTGATAGTATGAACGAAGGGGACAACGAAGATCCATCAGGAGATAGTGATATTCCTGATGGCTACGTTTTTTTGGGACAATTTATTGACCATGACATTACCTTTGATACTACCTCTGGTCTCAACAAAGTATTTGGTAATGTAGAGTCAATCCCCGATGTTCGCACCCCTATATTTGACTTAGATTCTCTCTACGGAGATGGACCAGAAGTTATCCCCTTTCTTTATCAGCGTAAACACAAAGATTCCTTTCTAATTGGCAGTAAAAATAATCCTGACGATCTGCCCCGTAATATTGAAGGACGAGCATTAATTCCTGAATCTCGCAATGATGAAAATGGCATCATTTCTCAGCTACAGTTGCTGTTTATGAAATTTCACAACGCGGTGTTGGAAGGTATCGAAAATGAAGACATCGAAATCTTTGAACCCGTCGAGCACAAAGATGTGGAATTTGAGAAGGCAAGGCGGGCAGTACAACGACATTATCAGTGGATTATTCACAACGACTTCTTGCCCAGGATTATTGTCAAAGAAGTGCTAGACCAAGCAGAAAAAGATGTTTTTAGTGGTGCTTATGAGTCCGAACCCATCTGGGGCAATGCACCAATTATACCCATAGAATTTGCTGGAGCAGCTTATCGGTTTGGTCATACATTGACTCGTTCTCACTACCATATTAATGCCAATCGTTTAAATGTAGACTTGTTTGAGAACTTCAGAGACAAACCAGGTATTGCCTTATCAGTGTTCAATGAAGTACATCCAGAAAATGTGGTAGATTGGCGTTACTTTTTTGAGATAGATAGTTCTCTCCAACCCCAGAAAGCGCGTAAGATTGATACCTGGATGGCAAAAGAGTTCTTAGATTTGCCCTTTGTGCCACCAGCAGCTAAGGCTAGAGGAGAGAATTCCCTGGCTTATCGCAACTTGTTAAGGGGGGTAGTATCCTACAGTTTACCCAGTGGTGAAGAGGCAGCCAAGGCATTTGGGGTAAGCCCAATTCCCCTGCATCCGAAGGTAAAAGAGGCGGGACTAACAGAAACACCTCTGTGGTTCTATTGTTTAGCTGAGGCCGAAGCTCATGGTGGTAAGCTTGGAGCTGTGGGTGGTCGAATTGTAGCCATGACCTTGTTACGAATTCTTAAGGAAGACCCCAAATCTTATGTGAATGCACCAAAACCCTGGAAGCCTTACTTAGGTGAGGGAGATGACTTCACTATGGGTGATTTGGTCAAGTTTGTGCAAAAGCATGAACCGAAGAAGGAAAAGGAAGTTGTTAAATTTGGTGAAGAGTTCTACCTCAAAAGCTCAGATGGCCGATATGTGATTACTGCTTTGCAATCCAACGATAATTATAAGCGTTGCTATCCTAAGCTCGGTTCATCAGGTCAAGTGAAGTTGATATTCCAAGGTGGTAAAGGGGAATTAACTAATAACGCCACTGTTCAAATTCTCACCCTAGAAGGAGGACTGCCAACAGGAAATATTTTAGGAATCTGGCGCAGTAAAGAAGAGTGTTATTACTGGGGAAATCATAGTTCAACCATGCAATCTTGGCAGATTACTAAAGTCGAAGGTGGCGATCCTAAAATTTACTACGGCGATCGAGTTTATTTCACCAGTCTGTATTGGAACAATCAACGATTGATGCCCCATCCTACCAAGACAGATTATATAACTGGAAAAATGTCCAGCAATCAATATGTCTGGGTATTAGAAAAGCCAGGTAGCTCAAGTAATAGTGGTGGTGGAGCGTACACTTAATTGATGCAAATGTCAATCATTGACAATGTGTCATACATTTAGTTAAATTTCTACTAAAAGGTAGCCAAGTCATCATTAATACTGAGATTCAAAATTATCAACAGGACTTAGCACAGACACTACTGGTAGTAGGGGTAATTCATGAATTACCCCTACTAGAAACACTATTTATAGATATTTTGCGTAAGTCCCGATCGAGAATGATTTGGCTACCTAGAAACTTAGCTCAAATCTACAGAGCTTTCAACTTAAAAGAATTTTATGAAGAAAAAGAGAATCCTAGCATTTCTATCAGTTTTCCTGCTGGGGTTGTTAACATTAACTGTTAACCCAGACCCAGCACGAGCGCAAGCTACTCAAGATGTGAAAATTGCCGATTCAATCAGTGATTTTTCCGGAACCCAGGGAAAAGATAATTGGTTCTACGGCTATGTAGCCGACCAATTGTACGTTCCCTACTTTGAGGAAATGTCGGCTTACACAGGTGGTATTTGGCAAGTCGATCCCAATACCAAGCTGTCCTCAGAATCTGCTAAACCCAGTAAATTTGGTGGTAAAAAGTGGCCGATCCGTCGCTGGAAAAGCGAAGTCGATGGTGAAATTACTATTACTGGTCAACTAGCAAAAACAGAAATTGGCGGTGATGGCATCAAAGGCTATATCTTCGTTGATGGTGAACGAATTTGGTCTCTAAATATTGAAGGAAACGATAGTCAGGGCCTTAATTTCAGCGTCAAGGCTACAGTCAAGAAAGGATCTGATGTCGATTTTGTTGTTGGTTCCAGGAAAACCGATGAACTTGATGGGACTAAATTCGTTGCCACAATTTATGGACAAGCTAACGATCCTAGACTCAAAGTTGGTCAATGGGAAACAGTCCCCTTACCTCCTAACCGAGATGATTGGATGCAAGCTGTCCATACAGCAGTTTTGCCTAATGGTAAAGTCCTGATTGCCAACGGTAGTAGTAATCGGAATACCCTAATTGAAGGAGACATAGGAGTCACGTTTAGTGATGGAGTAGATTCTAAGAATTATGATGTCGTCAACAATACCTCTCTGTTCGATCCAGAAACTGAAACCTATGAACGGATCGATTCTCCTCCTGCTGTACAAGAGGGTCAAAGTAACGATCTATTCTGTTCCGGTCATATTCATCTGTTAGATGGTAATGTCCTGTTTATTAGTGGTACAAGTCGCTACTATCCAGGGGAAAACTTTGAAGGCTCCAAACAAACCAACATTTATAACTGGAAAGAAAACAAATGGACCACGGCGGGTCTTTTCAATGAAGGACGTTGGTATCCCAGTTTAGTGCCACTATCTGATGGCAAAATCGTCATTTTCTCTGGACTGAAATTTGGTAAACCAGGTCAAATTGCTCATACCATTGAAATCTATGACCCCACAACCAAAAAACTCAACTATATCGATCTCGACTACATCGAAGACAGTCCCTTCAACGTGAAGGTCGAATACGAAGAAAAGTACGAGTATAATGGTGAGCAAATCACCAAGAAAATTGATGCTTACGACAGTATCGATGTTTATCCCCGTATTTTTCCCACCGCTGATGGTCGGTTGTTGATTACCGGAGATGGTGCAGGTAAATTTCCTCTAGAAATTCACGCCAGTAACAAGAGTTATTTGATGTCCGTCATCGACAAAGGTGATGGTAACTTAGATGTAACGTTTGAAATTGGTCCCGATCGCGAGGAACTTTCTAAGGTTTATGGAACTGGACTACTTGACCCCTATTATGAAGGTGATGTTTTACTTGTAGGCGGTTTGGTAAATACAAATAGCATCGCCTTCGGATGGCCTCAGTTCCCTGAATTGAAAGACTCACTCAAGAAAAAAGGTGCGAGGATTTCCACCAGCTTAGAACGTTGGGTTTCTCCGAAAAGTCCTGGTGAAAATGGCAAATGGGAAACTATAGAGAACTTTTTAGATACACCCCGTGCCATGAATATGGCAGTAATTTTGCCCACCAAAGAAATCTTGGTAATTAATGGGGGTCAATATGCCGAATACGCTCCCATCTATGAACCAGTGCTGATGACACCCGATGAAACTGCACCAGGTGGCTACAAAACTCAGACCATGAGTTCAGCTCAGTTTCCCCGGTTATATCATAATGGGGCACTGTTATTACCCGATGCTCGTGTTTTAAGTATTGGCGGCAACCCTCGTCGGGCAGCACGGAAAGAAGATGGAAATGTTCGGGTCGATGATTTACCTAATGGCAGTGACTACTATGTCTTAGCTCCATTGACCGATGAACCAAATCAATCGAAAGGTTCAGGAAAAGTTAATACTCCAGAGGAATATAAGACCTTCCTGACAAACTATTACAAAGACCCCAAAAATACTTATTTCGCCGAAGAAGACCCCTTACCTTTCGTTCCGGCAGAGATTTACCAAGCAGAAATCTTTAGTCCGCCCTATCTATTCAAGCCAGGGGCACGTCCGGAAATTGTCAATGCGCCAGAGACTCTAAAATATGGTCAGTCTGACACTATTGCGGTTAACAATGCCACCCAAGATGGCTCACTTGTCATGGTGAAGTTGGGAACTGTAACCCACAGTTTAGATTACGGACAAATCCTGGCAGATGCGACAATTGATAACGTCGATATCGGTGCTACCTCTGCAATTGACTTCACTGCACCAGAAAACGCTAATCTTTACCCACCGGGCTATTACATGATGTTCTATATTAATGACATCGGTAAACCTTCTAAAGCCAAGATGGTGAAGCTAGAAGCATAAGTCAATTTGACCCCTAATTTTCTACTGTTGCCGTTGTTAATAACGGCAGCAGTGTCACCCAAAATGTCTTAACTCATCTTAAGAAAGTAGTTAGCACTGCCCATCTCTATCTGTAGATGGGATGCTGCCGAAAGTTCTGGTTCGAGCATTAGGGACGTTCGCTCGAAGGTCCCTAGAACATAAATAAAGTTGTCAAATAGTGAAATATTCTATCAGTTTTTTGGAGCAGTATATCAATGGCACTCACCGAACAAGATTTAACCACCGTAAATGAATATGGCATTGACCCAACCGACGAGAAGTATAAAACCCTACTGACTGATTTACAAGGGAATATTCTTAAAGGACATGGACGAGACCATAGCGTCCATCTGTTCTTACAATTTAAACCAGATAAAACAGATGAAGTCAAGAAATGGATTCAAGGTTTTACCCGTAAATATGTCACCTCAGCCCAGCAGCAAGCCGATGAAGCAGAAATTTACAGAGAGCACAAAATTAAGGGTAGTCTATTTGCCAACTTCTTTTTATCCCGCTTTGGCTATGAATATCTAGAAGTCAAGCCCTTCAAAACACCCAAAGATCAGCCGTTTCGATCTGGCATGAAAAATGATGGGGTGAGAAATTTGTTGGGCGATCCGGTTCCAGAAGCATGGGAAACCGGATATCAAGATGAAATTCATGCCTTGATTGTGATGGCAGATGATGATGTAGTTGATTTACTCCAAGAAGTGAACCGGATGTCACAAAAGCTGATGAAGGTGGCGGAGATTGTTAATCGCGAAGATGGGTTTGTGCTCAGAAATGAAAAACATCAAGCGATCGAACATTTTGGTTATGTCGATGGCATTAGTCAGCCACTGTTTTTGAAACGGGATATTGTTAAAGATAAAGACAAACATGGTGAGGAAAGGAAATGGGATTCCCGTGCGCCGCTGAGTTTAATTTTAGCCAAAGATCCTAATGGTAAAACCGAAGATAGCTACGGCAGTTATTTAGTTTACCGTAAATTGGAACAAAATGTCAGAGCTTTTAAAGAAGAAGTACATCAACTGGCAGAACATATCGGTATTGATAATGAATTAGCGGGTGCTTTAGTTATTGGTCGTTTTAAAGATGGTACACCTGTGACTGCTTCATCAGTAGCAAAATTAGATAATACTAATAATTTTGGTTTGGAAGATGATCTCGAAGGGTTCAAATGTCCGTTCCATTCTCACGCTCGTAAAACTAACCCCCGTGGAGATACTGGACGAGTCGGTTCTAATGTGAGTTATGACGAATCTTTAGAAACAGAACTAGGTCATCGCATTGCCCGGCGTGGGATTAGTTATGGTGAAAATGATATTACCCGTGAATCTTCATCGGGTTCAGGTTTGCTGTTTTTGTGCTTCCAAGGAAATATCGAAAATCAGTTCAATTTCATGCAAGCATCCTGGGCAAACCAGAATAATTTCGTTAATGTTAATACAGGTCCCGATCCGATTATTGGTCAACAAGACGGAACTCATAAATGGGCTACAGTTTGGGGAGAAAAAGAAACTAAAGAATGTAAGTTTAAACTGTGGGTAAATATGAAGGGAGGCGAATATTTCTTTGCCCCCTGCCTAAGTTTCCTGAAAACATTAAGCCCAGTAACTGAAGAACTTACCCCAGAAACCCTTGATTCCTATTCTCCCATGGGATTTGATGGTAAGAATGATTATATTTCTATCCCAGACCATCCTAGTTTACGGGTTAAGAATTACACTGTGGAAGTGTGGATTAAACCCGCAGTTAAACAGAAGGTTAACGATCCATACAAAGATTGGCAGGGTATTATCGGCAAACCCGGTCGTAATTTTAATATCTGGTTAGCTATATCTGGATATGTTCACCATCGCTTCCAAACTCCAGACGGATGGAATGCTGGTGGGGCACCAAATACCCCGGAGGGTTCGATTGAATGGGAGCAATGGTATCATTTAGCTATTACTAACGACGGCACAACGGCAAAAACCTATATTAATGGAGAACTAAGTACAGAAGGACCTGTGCAAGGAGAAGTGATTGTTAGCAATAATCCTCTGTATATTGGTCGCAGCTTAGATGGAGACAGTAGTCGTTATTTTCATGGCTGTATGGCTGAGGCTCGCCTCTGGGACAACGCTCGTTCAGCAGAAGAAATTAAAGCCAATATGAACAAACTTTTAACGGGTTACGAACCTGGTTTAGTGGGTTACTGGCTATTGAACGAACGTTATGGCAATATCGTCCCTGACTGTACCCCGAATGCAAATTCAGGTATTTATCACATTTGAGGACTGAGGACAAATTTTAGAAATGGGGGCGTTGACAACTGATTCTCGCCCCTCCAATATTGTCCCTTTGAAACAGGTCTGCCCAGACTTGGTAACGGTGACTGAAACTCTGGAAAATTTTTTCTCCGTTGACGCGCAGATGCCGGGATTTGTTTTTCTCAAAATCTATCGGCCTTTGAATTTCCCAGGGTCGCCACAAGTGAGTCACATCCTCAAACTCCACATCGACAAAGCCAGCTGCTTCTAAGTCGGCTACATATTGTTCGCGAGTTGGTAAATAAGAACAGGCAAGAGTTTGAGCCAATTGTGCTCGATCTTCAGAGGTGAGAGGTTGACGCTCAAAAAAGTCTTCAATATAACCCCTTCCCCCTGGTTTGAGTAGACTCAAACATTTAGAAAATAAGGTAGAACGATCGGGAATGTGGAGAAAAACACCGATAGAAAGCCAGCGATCGAACCTTTGATTCAGGTTAATCGTTCTGATATCTCCTTGCAAAAAATTCACTCGCTTTGATAAACCCGTTTTTTGAGTCAATTCAATAGCTGCTGAACACATCTGGGGATGCAGTTCAACTCCTGTGACAAAACATCCGTATTGATAGGCAAGATAACGCGCTGGCCCACCAACTCCTGCACCAATATCTAGTACATGATTTGAGGAGGAAATGCCGATTTGTTTGACTGCTTCATCCAGTGCTATCGTAGATAAGGGATGAAATTGATTTGATCGAAAGAAATCAAGTCTTCTACACTCAAATTATCTCCTGTTTTACCCAGTTCTTTGAGTTCGTTGTGAATCCTTTCAACTAGATACCAGTATATTGAATCGAACCTAGAATCAGTGGTTGACATTTTCGGTAAATTAATGGTGAAAGTTTTTCTTGATTTATAAATATAGAACCAATTTGGTATCTTTGTCAAGATTGATTTTTTTTAGCTAGGAGTCACCGAGTCTGGAGACAGAAGTCTGGAGATAAGAGGGAAGAAGGAATATCTGCTCCAGAGGCAAGACGCGAAAAATTCCACAAACAGAGCAGATTTTTCCTCAAAATTGATGCGCGAGCAGACTTGAATATGCTAATTATTATATAGATATTAAATGGGTTCTATACTGTAGCAGATTTAGATATCTATCACATTTGAGGATTAACTGCTGAAACAAAATAGTTGACAAACTACCGCATAGTTATTTATAGTAACTATCAGTTATATCTAATATCAAATTCAGATAATGAGTTATAAGATCATAAGTTAGGTTCAGCAAACTGCGCAACCTCACCACAAACTCAAACTTTTTGATAACCCACTTATCCGAACATGATATAACTTGAAAATATTCAAAATTACTACGATTGCCTGCGGAATGTGGAATAGAGAAATTGTATGACATAATATAGACAATAAAAAGAAAGGAAAAGTTTGTTGAGGTCAATCCGTACCCAGGGAAATTATCCTATCTTTATTGTAACTTGTTGTGAATTTTAGTTTTTTTATTGCGATGAATTTAAGCCCAACTTTAGATATCTGCTCCCTAGAAGAACTGATTCACAGATTGAATATTCCCTCTAAGAAGAATCAATTTTATTATAATCAACTGATTCAATCTCTTGAAATTTCCCTAGCAAGTGTAAAGTCTTACTGTACCTGGAAACAGGAATCTTATACTCGAAATTTAGTCCACAGGACAGACTTATATGAACTACTAATTCTATGTTGGCAAAAGGGACAAGCTAGCCCTATTCACGATCACCAAGGTCAAGACTGTTGGATGTGTGTCGTCGAAGGTACAATAGAAGAAACAGTATATCATCCAACTAATGATAATAGTAAAAATCTCATCTTAAGCAAGAGCGATCGCATCATTTATGATCGAGGAGATAAATCCTATTTGACAAATTCTAATGCGGAGTGGCATTCCATCCAGCCTCTAAGCGATCGAGCGATTACATTACATTTATATTCACTGCCGATCGAGAAATGTCGTGTATACGATCTGAAAACAGCTCAATTGAGTGAACGTCATCTCAATTACTCTTAGATTATTCTTAGATTATTCCTAATTTTATTTTGGTCTAACTAAGGTATGATATAATGTCCGGATAATATCCCCATAGAACTCCGTTCCGCGCTCGGCGATCGAAAAACTTTATTTATCTTCTTCTTCTTTGCTCCTGACTCCTGACTCGGAGACTCTTCTGTTTACATCTATATTTACTGCCGATCGAAAAATGTCGTGTATACAATTTGAAAACAGCTTGATTATTTTTAGACTATTCCTAGTTTCAGCTTAACTGAGAAGTTTAAATAACAGGCAAACAACAAACTAGCTCCTTAATCAGTAATTATGACAACTATCAACTCACCCAAAACTTTAACGAAATACTTTTTCGATCCTTTTGTCATCAAAATCAATTTGAGCGGTGAAGCTTGGAAACCAACACCTCACGGTCATGCTCTAGCAAATGGAATGACTCAAGTTCCCCATGTATTTTGTGGTAAATCAGTCATTGAAATTGGTGCGGGTTCTGGAATTCATGCGATTCTTGCTCTCAAACTTGGTGCTAGGAGTATTGATATTACAGACATTAGCGAAGAGGTGAACAATGTTGCTAAGGAAAACGCTCAACAGAATAATGTCAGCTATCGCCATGCTTGGGTGAAAGATTGGATGAATTTTGAACCTATACCAGAGCGTTATGAGGTTGTTTTATGTAATCCTCCTTTTTGTAAATCTGGTACTCCTGACCGTCGTTGGTTTATTACGGAAATGATTAAACAAAGCCATAAATTTTTGAACCCTGGTGGTTATTTAATCTTTTCTCAAAGTAGTATGGCAAATTTCGAGAAAACTGAAACTGAATTAGAGCAAGCTGGGTTTATGCACGAGGTGGTTTACTCAACCCGGGGACTATTTCGAGATTATTATTTTACCGAACCTGGGTTTATTGAAGAAAGCCGTCAAATTAGGAATGGGTTTGAGATTATTGATGATGAATACATCGAAACCTTACAGGTTTATTTGGCAACCTTAAAAGCTTGAGTCTATTGCTCTTCCCCCCTCCCCTACTACCAAGGGGAGCCAATCATCGTAAAAGCAGCCCAATAATAAGGATGAGACAAATCCCGACTACCCCTACCTAGTAACTCTGGAGGCAAAGGCACATTTCTACTACCATTTCGGTACAAATGACCATCTTGCAAACGCACCTCTCCCCGTAACATTGCTAACTGCGCTTGTCGCAACGCCTCTGCCTTAATCTGTCTATTAGACAAATTCCGATAAAATTCAGTCATCAACGCCAAAGTGCCAGTATCACTCACATACCAAAGACTAGCCAAAGCCGATTTCACTCCAGCTTGCACCGCAAAACCAGCAAAACCCAACTCAGCCTCCTCATCTCCCACCGCAGTAGTACAAGCACTCAAAACCAACAACTCAACTTGGGGACTATACAACTGCAACTCGCGCAACTGATTTAAACGTAACTTACCATCCCAGAACTGAATATAAGAATTATTAGCACCCCCTGGATGAAACTCTCCGTGAGTAGCCAAATGAATAATCTTAAATTGTTCTTTGCTCCGTTGCTTCTTCAAATTTGCCAGAGTAAATCCTTGATTCAAAAAAGACTTACCAGGCCAGAGATTATTTACAATAGCTTTAAGTTCGACAGGTACAGCAGGTAGGGGAGTTTGGTCAGCATCAGAAGGAAATTCAGATGCTCCCATTCCCAAAACATGAGAACCCTCTAATCCTACATACCGTGTATCCGTTAAACTAAAACTGGGAATTAATCCCAAGCTGTATTTTTCTACCAGAAATTGTTCACCATCATGCAAAGCAGCCAGAGGAATAGTTCGCAAACCACTATCCATAGAAAAAATAATCGTATTAATATTTTGAGCTGCCAACTTTTCGGTAAGTGGTGCAATTAACCATTGATATAACTGTTGAGCATCTGCCAAATAATCCTCAGAATCTAATCGACTCGGAGTTCTAATTTGATTAGTAAATTTGTTAGCAACTTTGATAACTTCATCCCTATTTAACCCACTACTTCTAACAACAGGTTTACCATTTGGCAAAAACAATTGTAGTTCTAAATAATCCGATTCTGCAGATACATATATAATTGCTGGTCTGACACCAATTTTGGCAACACTGCTGAGAGTATTTCGGATATTTGCTGCTGTGACAGTTCTTTTAGCAAGATTTGCCCCTAAATAACTAGCGAATTCTCTGCCACGACTTAGTTCTATTTGTGATACTGTATCAGTTAAACTAATTTGATTATAGTTATTACTAAAAGCAACTTCTGAAGCAGTAGTGGTAATATTTTCTTCTATGATGATACTGGGAGGAATCTTTTGGGAAGATGTACCTTGAGCTGGATTTTCTATACCAACTGTTTGACTTGAATTTTCTGAAATTAAAGTTTGATTAGTCTCTTCTAAAACAATAGTTGGTTCGGAATTTTCTATGACTAATGAAGACCGATCTGATTGTTCTAATCTCTCTATTGAAGTTTGATTTTGATTTTCTACAACTGGTGGGAGAATTTGCTCTTCGGGAGGTGGAGGTGGTTCGATGTTTTCTGTAATCGTGGGAGTAGATTCGGCAGTATCTAAAACTGATGTATTTGATTCAGGATTTTGGGATGCTATCTGTGCAGTTTGATTTGCATCTAATGATTCTCCATTATTTTCCTGAGTGGGAGTTTCGATTTCCGTTGGGTCTGGTTGAGTTAACTCAGGAGTTTGAGTTTCTGTAGTAGAGTTGTTATTCTGGGTTGATTCTGTTTGAGTTAAGATTTCGCTGACGGATGAATCTGTAGACTCTGTTTGGTCTGATTCTTCTGTTTGAGTTGTGGTTTCAGTTACAGGTGAATTTGTGGATTCTGTTTGGTCTGATTCTTCTGTTTGAGTTGTGGTTTCAGTTACAGGTGAATTTGTGGATTCTGTTTGGTCTGATTCTTCTGTTTGAGTTGTGGTTTC
>JBARXI010000046.1:0-4983 GCA_049647275.1 Microcoleaceae cyanobacterium | reverse complement strand
CCTAACCCATAGTTTATTGGCGGAACATCAACTTTCACAGCAAGTACACATTGAAACGGGTGAGCCACGAAATCATTTGCAGTCACCGATGGCAAATGTCTAGCTCTGTCTAGTTTTCAAGAAGGTGCTGTGATGTGCTTGAATAGAATAGAAGTTACATTCAGGAATCAACATACATGGCCACCAAACTAATTGAACTGGAAGATGGGATTTTGGTTGAAGCGGAAGTTCCGGATAATGAAGCAACACCTATTTCTACTAATAACGCTAAAAAAGTTAAATCTACTTTTGCCCAAGTTAAACCTATATTAGTTAGTATTAGTCGTCCTATTGCTGAAGCTTGGCAAGAAATTAATCAAGATATGGAAATTGAACAAGCTGAAGTGGAAGTAGGTTTTAATTTCGAGGGGGAAGGAAATCTCTACATTACTAAAGAAAAAGCAGGTGCAACTTTTAAAGTTAAATTAGTGTTGAAACCAAGTAAACCAAAACCATTTGAAGTAATAACGGTAAATAGCAAAGGCGAAGAAATTAATCGTAGTTCCCATGAAGCAGTATTTTTTACTGAAGATTTGGGTAAAGGTGTAATGTTGGAAATGGTTTCTATTCCTGGGGGTACTTTTGTTATGGGTTCTCCAGAAAATGAAGTAGAAACGGATAATTGTGAAACTCCCCAACACGAAGTTACTTTGCAACCTTTTTATATGAGTAAATACCCAATTACTCAAGACCAATATGAAGCTATTATGGGTGAAAACCCCTCTAACTTTAAAGGAGGAAAGCGCCCTGTAGAAACTGTAACATGGCACAACGCTACAAAATTTTGTCAAAAGTTATCCAAAAAAATTGGGAAAACTTACAAACTACCCAGCGAGAGTCAGTGGGAATATGCCTGTCGCGCGGGAACAACCACACCGTTTTATTTTGGGGAAACTATAACGACCGATTTAGTCAACTATAATGGCAACTATACTTATGGCGATGCTCCCAAAGGTGAATATCGAGGGGAGACAACTGATGTGGGAATTTTTCCTCCTAATGCTTTTGGTTTATATGATATGCACGGGAATGTGTGGGAATGGTGTCAGGATATTAGACACGATAACTATGAAGGTGCGCCTAATGATGGTAGTGCTTGGGAGACTGGAGGAGATAGTAAGATACGAGTGCTTCGTGGTGGCTATTGGGAGGATGAGCCTTGGAATTGTCGGAGTGCTTTTCGTCTCTGGGGCGATGCTGACTTCTGCAACAATAACAGAGGTTTTCGTGTGGTTTATTTGGCTGGTGTGTAGTTTCTTACTTTCGGAGTCTAGGATTTTTTCCCTCTGCTGTGTTGGTTTTTTTCCTATTTTCTTCTTTTCCCGCGTTAGTGCGTCGCGATTTCTTTAAGATTTAGGGAACAGTTTTCATTGCCATAAACAGCGTTAGCGAAGCATTCTGAATACCCAATAAAAATGCACAGAAAGACTAATCTCTATATTACTCAAGGAAAAGCGGGTGCAAATTTAAAAGTAGAATTACTGCAGAAACTAAAATATTCAAAGGATGATTAACCCAGAAATTTTAGAAGAATCTGGTGAAGCATTCTGAATACTCAAGAAAAATGTACAGAAAGAGAATTTTTCTATGAATCAGGTAATCTCTATATTACTCAAGGAAAAGCGGGTGCAAATTTAAAAGTAGAATTACTGCAGAAACCAAAATATTCAAAGGATGATTAACCCAGAAATTTTAGAAAAATCTATTGTTTTAATTACCAGTGCTAATGACAAAAAAGCAAATGTTATTGGCACTGGATTTGCTTTTTATCGGGAACAAAATTATACTTATTTGCTGACCTGCGCTCATGTCGTTAAGGATGTGGGGGGTGAGGATAATGTACGGGTGAATAATAATAATGATATTCCCGTAGAGGTTGTGGCAATAGGAAATATTCATAACTTTGATTTAGCAGTTTTACGAATTAAAGGGCCGTTGAATTTTCCTCTGTTAAAGTTAAGGATTTTATCTGGAAATAAAGAAACAAGTTGCCAAATTAATATTCCTGGTAACTATCTTTATAGCGAAGATAAAATACCTGAATGCCAGATAATTACAGGAATAATTTATGAAAGAGGAAAGGTAATTAAGTCTCAAGAAAAAGTTGTCGCTTGGAAGCTAAAAATAATCAATAAGGGAAAACTTAAACCTGGTTATAGTGGGGCACCTGTTGTTGATTTGGAAACAGGTTTTGTTGTGGGTGTGACTACTCACATGGAGGGGAAAAATGAAGAGGAGGGAAAAATAGGAAGAGCAATATCTATTGAAGCTTTGGAAAAAATTTGGCCTGACAGACCTCCTGCTATTTCTCAACAGCTTAAAAGAGAAAGTTTTACCTTGACTCAATTACTCCCGAAAGGCAGTGAATTTAATAATATTTCTCAAGCATCTTTTCCAGATTTAGATTTTTCTGCTATCTCTCCAGAGACTATCCAAAAGGCTTATCAAAATTCCTTACCTCCTGATGCTGAAATTTGGGATTTGGCAGGAGATAATATTGCACAAATTTTAGAAAATTTGCATCAATTTAGAAAAATTCCTCAGTTTTTTGAACAGTTAATTCAAGCTCCAGATATTCCTATGGAAATTCGGAATCAATTGCAAGAGGTAGTAGAAAAATTAGCACCAAAAAAGCCTTTAACAGAAAATACCAATAAATCTTCAACCGATTTTTTTTATAATCAATCAGAAAAACTAGACTCCTATATCTTGGCAACACTCATTCCCGATCAAAATGAATATTTTTTCTTAAATGCTTGGTTAATTATTGATGATTCAGTACAAAATTTATCAAAATTCCAATCTCTCCTTGACTCCAACGAAAAACAACAGGGAATATTATGTAAGTCAACTCAAATTCCCACAGAATTTAACAAATTCCTCAAAAAAGCACTGAGATATCTGAGAGGCAAAAAATATTCCCTAACAATAGAATTTTTCTTACCCATTAATTTAATGTGTGAAGAGGTAGACCAATGGAAAATTTATGACCCCATAGCTGAGGAAATTACTTTAGGAATTAAATATCCAATTAGATTGCGATCGAGCGAACGTCTTGAACTTGATTATTTAGATTCTTATCTGTCTCAATGGTATGAATATTGGGAGAAATTTAAACAGTTTTTACCGAATAAAGCCACTTTAGAATTATTTGAGCATCTGGAAGAAATGGAGGGTTTTAACTGGAAAAGATTGAAAAGTAATCTCAAAGAAAAAATAGGATTGAAAGTTACTCGCGCTCATCCTCAATCTATCAGAAAAGATTTGTTTAAAGCGATTTTGTTAGCTACAACACCTATTGTTATTTGGACAAGAGCTGATATGGAGCGCCGGGGGAAAGTAAATTTTATTGATGAGATATTAACTTTTCAACCATTGTGTTATTTATGTGAATCAGTTAGGCAAATTAGAGAAAAAGCTGATGCTCAAACAGAGGAACATTTGGGTTTTCATTTAGCTATTCTTTGGGAAAATCCCTATCGTTTAACTCCCGATATAATGGTTGAATTAACTTCGCCTGGGCAATAAGACAGTTATCAGGTATCAGTTATGAGTTATCAGATTTGCTGTAGATAATTGAATCTTAATTATGGCAAAAAAAACCTACCACCTAAAACCTACCACCTACCACCTTTGAAGAAATTTATTGAAAAAACACAGAGGCAAAAATCATAAATGATTGGAAAATTTCCCTAGGTAATAGCCTACCTAATTCAGTTATGAATTATCAACTTGGCTGTAAAGAATTGAATCTTAATTATCGCCGAAAAATCTCTAAAGACCACCTACCACCTAAAACCTAACACCTTATTCAATACCCCTGAATGAACTTATTGAAAAACACAGAGGCAAAAATCATAAATGATTGGAAAATTTCCGTAGGTAATAGCCTACCCAATTCAGTTATGAATTATCAACTTGGCTGTATAAAATTGAATCTTAATTATGGCAAAAAAAACCTACCACCTAAAACCTACCACCTAAAACCTAACACCTACCACCTTTGAATAAATTTATTGAAAAAAAACCAGAGATAAAAAATATGAATGACTGGAAAATATTTAAAGGTAATAGTCAACCCCATGATGAAATCAATCGCCTTCCCGCACCTCCAAATTGGCGAAAATTTATTGGCGCAGATAATCAGATAATTCAAGAAATTGAACAACGTTGGGAAAATTTTTGTGATGGAAGAGATGAAGCAACAGAAGATTTGGAAAGAGGCAAAAGTTTTCGGATTCATACTGACCGTAATAATGACAGAAATAGCGTAATAAATATGGTTAATGCTGCCCTATATTTGAGGCGACCTTTGTTAGTAACAGGTAAACCGGGAACAGGAAAAACATCTTTAGCTTATGCAGTGGCTTATGAATTGAAATTGGGGCCAGTTTTACCTTGGTATATTACCGCTCGCTCAACTTTAAAAGATGGATTATATGATTATGACGCGATCGCTCGTCTTCAGGATGTACAAATGGGCGAAAAAAGTAAGGATATTGGTCGTTATATTAAACTTGGGCCTTTAGGTACAGCTTTACTCCCTTTCCCCAAACCTCGGGTTTTATTAATTGATGAGATAGATAAGAGCGATATTAATTTACCTAACGATCTACTCAATTTGTTTGAGGAGGGGAAGTTTGAAATTCCCGAATTAGCTCGTCTTTCTAAAGAAGTTTCCCAGGTGGAGGTGCGCACTTATGATGGGATGGATGTACCGATAAAAGAAGGAAAGGTGCGCTGCCAGAATTTCCCTTTAATTATTCTCACCAATAATGGCGAACGAGATTTTCCACCAGCTTTTCTCAGACGATGTTTGCGGTTAACCATGCCTTATGACCCTGATGCGAAAGCTTTGAAAGAAATTGTTAGAGCGCACTTGGGTAGTGATGTGTTAACTAAGGATGAGGCAAAAATTGAAAAATTGATTGAGTAATTTATCAA
>JBARXI010000045.1:0-2797 GCA_049647275.1 Microcoleaceae cyanobacterium | reverse complement strand
GATAATTTTTCTGTTGAGATAAAGAACCTAAAATATCATTGATAGCTCTGAGGGGTGATTCTCGAAATAAATTAGTTAAATTATTAGCTGCATTCTGGTATCCGACAAAATCCCACCAATAAATAGTCTGTTCATTAAAAACATATATTGATGTTACGGCGACAATAGTCAAGATTATACTAAGGAGAATAATACTGTTAATTATCAAGGTATAGTGTGAGTAAATTTGATGATTTAATGATTTTAAAAAAGAGTGCTTTTTCATATGGATGATGGTTACAGAAAAACAAAGTTTTGCGGACCTATATTCACATAAATAGATATAGTCGTCCTAAATTGGTCGTAACAGATATAATATTAATAATAATCCTCGACAAAAAATACAAAACATGAACATTATAGATCAATTGTGCAATTTTATCAATCAAACTAGAGAGCCCAAAGACATTAAAAGAGCTTGAGCAGTTAAAATGGTTTTACAAAGAAAATCTTCCCAAGAAATTTAAGAATTATTACAAGTTTCTCACATTTTTATTAGTAAATGGAAAAATCAAGATATTTTTGAGGGCGTAGAAAGTTTTAAACTTCAATATCGAGGAAATACTGGTTACTTAAAGCTAGAAGAAAAAGTGAAAGTTATTCAGTGGTTGCGAGAACAAGAATATTTAATATTTTCAGATTTAAAAAATCATTTAGAGAAGGAATATAATGTAATTTTTCAGTCTGACCAAAGTTACTATTCTTTGTTCAAAAAAGCCCAAATAAGAAAGAAAGCCCAAAAAACCTCAGAAAAGTGGCGATCAAAATTTATCAACAATGGGGAATAGATGTGAGCAAAGAAACGATCAAAAGAATTATAAAAAAATTGAATATGCTCTGGAAAAGAGTTAAAACAGGACTGAATAAAACCCTTAATGCCGGGGAAATAGAAGTGAATACATCTAAATTATTAGAACTTAAATAACAAGACGAAAAGGGAGAAATTGACTGGAGGTATTTAGATGAAAGTGGATTTTATTTGATGCCATATATTCCTTATGCTTGGCAGAAAAAAGGAGTAACAATAACTCTCAAAAGTTGTCAAAGTAAAAAGAATAATGTCTGGGGATTAACCAATGGTAGACATAAATTATGTGATTAAATTCACCGAGGAATTATCAACAATCAAATAGTCATAGAATTTGTAGATAAACTTAGTGATAATTTGTCTAAACCCACAGTAGTAATTATGGTTCAAGCCTCAATTCAAAGAGAGTGATAATTTAATTAAAAAGCTAGAGGAATGGGAGTCAATAAATTTAAAGCTATGAATGGTTACCTACTGACTCGCCTCAGCAAAACTTAATTGAGATTATCGGGAAATTTAAGTAGTCATGCAAAATTAGTAACCTTGTCAACAGAGAAAATAACAAAGGCTGTAATAGTTTAGACTAAAAGAATACAGCGATTTATTATTACATTGAGAACTATGTAATTAATTTGGCCTAAGCACTTACTAAATATGAATGGATCGAATTTGATGCTTATGAGAGTTGGTAAAGTTTACTTAATTATCTCAAAAAAGTGCTTGATAATTTTGGTCGATAATATGTAATTAATTTTGTTTAGGCACTTACCTGAATCCTGACAAAAAGAATGTATGGATCGCTTTTAAAAAAGAGTAATAATCAATTGACAAATAATTTTAATTCTTATTTTTTACTTATTAAAATAATGCCACCTACTAATCTGTAACGCATTTTAATTTGAATGTTAATTGATGGCGAGAGAGATTGAAGGCTTTTACACAAATTAATCAATACACAATTTACTGAATAATTAAAGTTTCAAGCCTCTCCTTTAAAGGGGAAAGCGGTCGCGCATGCTGGCGCAAAACTTTCCTATCGGAATGCTAACCGTAGGGTGGGATGGCGTTTTGCTACCCAACATGTTTGCGGAGCATTCCGGTAGGAAAAAGCGAAGCGGCTCTGCATTCAGAGGGTTTCCTTTCCCTCCGGGACGCTCCGCGTTTTGCTCCGCAACATGTAAAGCGGAAGCTCTACGAAGCGCAAACGCCATATCCAATCGACCAAGAAAAGAAAACATTTTCCTTTGAGTCAATCCCCTTCTTTTCAAGGAGAGGTAATTGTTAATTATTAATTGTTAATTGTTAATTGTTAATTGTTGAAATATATCTTAGCTTACCTATTACTAATATTTTTTCCTTCTTCCTTCTGACTTTTTGAAATTAATTGATTGCCAGTCAACCTTATGTTAGACTGGGATAAAATCCGACCCTAAGAACACAAACTAAAACAAAAATCTCCAATCGGAAATATTGATATGAAAGCATTAATTCTCTCTGGTGGAAAAGGAACTCGTCTGCGTCCTCTTACTTATACAGGAGCAAAGCAATTAGTACCAGTTGCTAATAAACCCATTTTATGGTATGGAATTGAGAGTATTGTCGCAGCAGGTATAACCGACATCGGAATTATTATTAGCCCAGAAACCGGAAAAGAAGTAGAAGAATTAACAGGAAATGGCGAACAATTTGGAGCTAATATTACCTATATTCTCCAAAAAGAAGCTGCTGGTTTAGCTCATGCTGTTAAGATTGCTCAACCATTTTTGGCAGATTCTCCTTTCATAATGTATTTAGGAGATAATATCATTGAAAGTCAGCTAGAACAATTTTTAGATACTTTCAAACAGGAACAATTAGATGCTTTAATTCTGCTGCGGAAAGTTCCAAACCCTACAGCTTTTGGCGTGGCAAAAATAGACGAAAATGGAAGAGTTTTAGGATTAGTAGAAA
>JBARXI010000044.1:0-6080 GCA_049647275.1 Microcoleaceae cyanobacterium | reverse complement strand
TTTGTCAACAAGGCAAAATTTGCCAAAATGACAAGGTTCAAACCCTTTACTAGCAAGGCATCGACGCGGGTCAACGAGAGAATGTAGGTTTCAGCGATTCTCTGAGGCGCGTCGATGGGGTATCATGCAAAGATGAAAAACCACCTCTTAATGACTTTTAACGAATCAGAAATAATTTAAAATATACTGCTATTTATTTTTCGAGGTTCTCAACTGTAAATATACTAACTTTTGATTATAGTGACTGTCAAGTAGACTAATAATTCAATTTTTGGTAAAAAACTTTAGTATCTCAAATAACAACTTTCTCATGTTATCCCAAATTTATTACTTACTCCGTTCTAAAGTTGATGGTAGTTATGTCAGCGCCAATCCAGACTCAGATTCGGCTGTGAAATTTTTATTATTATTTCGAGAAGACTTTGATGCCCGCAGCTACCTAAATACCCACGCCCCAGACCTGGCCGATCGCTTTGCCATTGAATCTATTCCGGCCACTCAGTTAAAAACAGTACTAAAAAGGTGGAGCTTTCAAGGAGTAGGGGTAATTCAAGACCCATTGTTGCCCAATATAGAATTTCTGATAGTTAGTTAAAAAAAAGTTTAATTATTCAGCAAGGGCAGAGGTTAAAAATTGTTGGTTATGTTATATCAAGTAACATTAATTAACCGCAATGTAGGGACGTTGCATGCAACGTCCCTACGAGGTTGGGGAAAGATTTTTTATTACAGTTGTTTCATGAGACATGATGTTAGAGACTGTTTGTAAACAAAAGTAAAGATCGGGTGTGTGACGGCACCCTTACCATTTCTGGAATAATGGTCGATTTTACACCTCATGTACCGCGTGCTGTGGGATGGTGCGTTACGTTACACTAACGCACCCTACATGATTTAATATTTATTTTACTTTCCATGGAACGTTACAGTGGGATGGTGCGTTACGTTACACTAACGCACCCTACTGGACTACTGGACCGACACAGCTAATTTTGTGCAAAACTTGTAGGGTGTGTTAGACGGCTAAAATTTAGACTGCGGGTGGCATTTAACAATCCGTCGCAGGGCACCATTTTAGATGTGTCAGTCCACTACATGATTTAATATTTATTTTATTTTACAAATAGTGGGATGGTGCGTTAGTAACGCACCCTACTAGACTATTCCCTGTTTCCCGAATTACTACTCCCTACTCCCTAAAATCAAGGAATTTTGTACCTCACGCTTCTGGGGAATTGCTATATTTTGTATTTAATAACATAGGAATCTGAATCAACATATAGAGTGAAATGTCAAATTTGTCAAGTCTTTGACGCTATATGTAAAATATCGCTACACTCATAGTCTGTCGCTTATTTCAAAAAAAGTAGATTTGACAATGGTACGAGAATTAGAAAGAATAAATCGGGGTGAATTCCCCGAAACAGCACCTACAGCCAATCCCGTATTTTATAGAACTTATAGCCGTAAAACAGAGACTGGCCGTGAAACTTGGGTAGAAGTGTGCGATCGCACGATTAATGGCCTGAGAAAATTAGGCCAACTGACCCCGGAAGAAACGGATTTGCTGTATCGGATGCAAAGTCAACTGAAAGCCATGTCCTCTGGCCGTTGGTTGTGGGTTGGTGGGACAGAATGGATTACACTGGCACAAAATTTTTCGGGGGCCTACAATTGTTCGTCCACTAATATTATAGACTGGCGTGCCTTTGGTTTATTAATGGACTTAGCAATGATGGGCTGCGGTACCGGTGCAGTATTAGAAGCAGATTATATAAATCAACTGCCACCAATACGCAATCACCTAAATATTACATTGCGGGGTGAAATTGGTTCTACTCCGACTGAGTTACGTCGCGAGTTGACAGAACTAAAATTCGATGGAGAGGAGGTAAAAATTTATGTCGGAGATAGCCGTCAAGGATGGATAAGCTCCTATCAAGCTTTATTGGAGTTGTCAACTGACGAGCGATTTTCTCGAGAAGTGAATGTCATTATTGATTTGAGTGATGTTAGACCTGCCGGAGAACAGTTAAAAGGATTTGGTGGAGTAGCAAACCCGGTAAAGTTACCAGAATTATATAAACGTTGTGGGAACGTTTTAAATAAAGCAGTTGGGCGACAGTTAAATTCTGTTGAGTGTTGTGTGTTAATTGATGAAGCAGCAGTCACAATAGTCGCAGGGAATATTCGAAGATGTTTACCAGAAGGTGCTTTAGTACATACAGCATCGGGGTTAGTACCTATTGAAAAAATTCGGATTGGCGATCGTGTCTTAACCAGCAAAGGATTTTATCCCGTAACAAATTTCTTTGACCAGGGTACTCAGTCTTTATGTCGCATTCAAACAGAAGATGGATATTTGGAATGTACTCCTGACCATAAAGTTGCCGTGCTGCAAGATTTGCATGGTAACTATAAAATGATAAAAGCTAAAGACTTGCAGGAGGGCGATCGCTTGATTTTTGTCCCTCAAGCAATACCAGGTACTCCCACCGAACTACCTGAGTTGAAAGGTGTTACCTCCCATGGTGCAAAACCAATAACAGTACCCGCTCTTACCAGCGAAGTTGCTTATTTTCTAGGATATTTGCATGGAGATGGAACGGTTGCCTCTGACGGATGGCGAATCAGGTTTCGGGTTCCCCAGGATAGTCCGGAAATTCTAGAGCGACTGATTAATGTTGCTCTAGAGTTTGGTTTGGAAACACATACACTGAGAACCCCGGAACAATGCAAAACCAAAGCTTATGAACTTCAGTTAAATAGCAGCATTCTTAACAAATATCTGTCACAGTTTAAACAGTCATTTACTTCTATGACTATTCCTGACTGTATTTTGATGGGAACAACCGAAATTCGTCAAGCTTATTTAGCAGGTTTAGCAGACGCAGATGGTTGTCATTCTCAGGGTGTACTTGTAACTTCAGTTTACCAAGACTTTCTGCGACAGGTGCAAGCATTATACGCATCTTTAGGAATTACTACAAGATTATGTGCTTCGGTGAGAAAGCGAACCAGAAAGTGGGAAGGTGAGTTAGTAACTGTAGGTGAGGGTGCTTATGAAGCAGTAGAAAAACTGATGCTGACCTACTCTACTCAGTTTCCAGTACAAAAACGAAATCGCCCTAAATTTTTCCACGACCACGGGTTTCCAAAGGAAATGGTTAAACCTTTGGTGAATACTTATCAATATCATTGGGGCAAAGTGCACAAACAAATGATCGCCCCCACGGTCAAGAAATTTGTCGCTGATGCTACAGATTTAATTCCGGTGAAAGTGAAAAAAGTTGAGATGGATGTCAAAGAAGCATCAACTTATGATATTGAAGTTGCCACTATCCATGAATTTGTTTGCCAGGGAATTTTAGTATCAAACAGTGCCGGAATGCGTCAGGGAAATAGTAGCGATCGCCTCTTTATTGTAGCGAAGGATAATCTCTGGCGACAAGATGAAAACGGTAACTGGGGTATTGACCCAGAAAGAGATGCTTTGAGAATGGCAAATCATACCCATGTTTTCCACCGCAAACCAACATTAGAAGAATGTGTTGAAGCGGTGAGGAAACAGTTTTATTCTGGAGAGGGTGCCATTCAGTGGGCAGGTGAAGCAGTTGCTCGTGCTAATCGCGATTTGTTACAAACAGCAGCAGAAAAGATTGATTTTCTAGAAGCATATCAACAAGGAAAAGGAAAAGATTGGATACAAAAACACCATCCTAATGTAGATGAAAATGAGTTAGAACATCGTTTAGCAAGGCTAGGTCTAAATCCGTGTGGTAGTTAATTTTGCCTCACGTTAAACACTGGAGAAAATCAAGGAAGGCTAACCAGAAAAAGTATTTTTTCTATATGCTAATCTTGAGCTAACTTAATTATTTAAAAGTAATAAGTAGTGCAACGCATAGAGGTTGAAACTTTTTATTTAACAAGGATAAATAAGAAGAATATAATATCTCCACGAGTCTCCAGAATCTGCAAATTGTAGATTAAAAGATATGCTGAACTGAACTGGAATTGACCAGTTGTATCCGATAAATAGGTATGAGGGAAACCTCCAGAACTAGAGGATAAAAAGCCTTTAGGATAACAATTTTGGAAATTATCGGCTCTAACTTCCACTGTGTTGCTGGCGATACTCTATTAATTACTCGCGACAGTATTCACAAAATCCAAGACATTGTTGGTCAAAAAGTTGAAATTTGGAACGGCAAAAATTGGAGTGAAGTAATTCCTTTAAAAACAGGAAAAGATCGAAAATTATACCGCGTCAAATTTGGGGATGGTTCCTATCTGGATGTGACAGAATATCACCGATTTTTTGTGAAAGATAGGTTTGGTAAAAACTATCAAGAAGTACAAACAAAAGATTTGCTAACTCATAGCAAATATACCTTACATACAGAACCTTTTGTCATTGATTATCGGGATGGAGATTCTATCAATTTATCTTATGCTTATACATTAGGTATGGCGGTGCATTACGCTAGCGCTAATGCACCCTACGGTAATGAAAAGGATGTTCCATGGAACATCCCTACAGACCAAAATGGTAATGCTAAAATTCAGCTTTGTGAGAATAAAGCTGAGTTAATTGTTGCTGGTAATAAATCAGTGGAACGACAATATAATTATCTACCTTCTTTTGTCGATGTCACAGATTTAGGATTTTCTGGAGAACTACTGCGTCGTCTGCAAACTGAACCAGATGCTTTAAATACTATTGCTAGTTGGAATAAATCCGCTATTCTTGCTTTTATCGCAGGAGTAGCAGATACAGACGGTTCTAATACTAAAGGTCATGGAATTCGCATTTATGTATCTGATTATGAACGGGCAAAAAGACTACAATTACTGTTGACAAAGTGTGGTATTCGTTCATCAGTAAATTTAATGGCGAGTCGCGGTTCTACTACAAATTTAGGAGTAAGAACGAAAGACATCTACTACTTACAAATAATTGATTGTAGTGAAATTTCTTGTCAAAGACTAGATACAACTAAAGGGTGTGAACCTAAGTTTAAAGGTAAATATCAAACAATTGAAAGTGTTGAAGAATTACCAGGATTACATGACACTTATTGTTTTGAAGAGCCAGAATTTCATAAAGGTGTTTTTGGCAATACTTTGACAGGAAATTGTAATTTGTCTGAGATTCATCTCAATCAAATTGACCCAAATAACCACAAAGAACAAGAGGACGCTTTCACCGCTGGGGCCCTTTCTGTGGCAACTTTACTTAACCATAAATTCGTCGAACCTCGCTATCGTTATAGTCGAGAATTAGACCCCATTGTTGGAGTATCTTTTACAGGTTTATTCGACTTTTTTGTGAAAGCTTTTGGCATTGAATGGTTACATTGGTGGCAAGCAGGTCGTCCGGCAACAGTTCAAGGTCTAGAGTTTAAACAACAGGAAGCAGAATATTTAACCCGTTGGCGCGAAATAGTACATCGGGGGGTGTGGGATTATTGCGATCGCCACAACCTCAAACGTCCAAACCGTTGTACAACAGTTCAGCCTAGCGGGACCAAGTCTCTATTAACAAACGCAGCTCCCGGTTGGCATCCTCCTTTTGGGTTGCGCTGGGTGCGAAGGATTACTTTTGCCAAAAATGACCCCGTAGCTTTAGCTTGTCTTGACTATGGTTATTCTGTGATTCCTGGGCAGTCAGGCAAAGATGAAAATGGAAATTTACTCAACGATCCCTTTGACGAACGGGCGCAAGAATGGTTAGTAGAAATTCCAGTGCAGGTGTCTTGGATAGATTTACCAGGGATAGAAGAGATTGCCATTGAGAAGTTCAGCGCTACTGCTATGTTTGACTTTTACATGGGAGTACAACAACATTGGACAACTCACAACACCAGTAGTACAATTTTGTTAGCAGAAGCAGAAATTGAACCCTTGGGTAAACGCATTTATGAAGCAATTCGGGATGATGAGGGTTATATTTCCTCAGCGTTGTTAGCGCGGTTTGATGCACCATTTCCCCGGTTGCCATTTGAACGCATATCTCAGGAGGAATACGACAAAATGCAAGAAGATGTGTTGAGTCGGCGCAAGTCTGATGATTTTTC
>JBARXI010000043.1:0-41820 GCA_049647275.1 Microcoleaceae cyanobacterium | reverse complement strand
GCGACCCATGTTATAATAGAAAAAACAGGGGGAGGGCATCACCTGGAGTATAAACAGCGACTCCGCATGCGAGTTGAAGCGCTACCGCGGTGTCGCAATCGCGCAACGTCGGGAGTATGTCAATTAGTACAAGCATCTAAACCGCAGATCCTAAAGGATTTTCCTGAGTACAGAAAGGCAGAGTGGAGTAGACAGGAAGCAGGAGGCAGAAGCAAGCAAACTATAGCAACCGGACATAACAATATTATCAAACTCAGAATCTAGCCAGCTTTTCCCTTCTGTCCCGATCCGAACTGCCTTCTGCCTTCTGAATCAGAGGAATGCCAAGAAATACATAGCAAAGGCAAGTAATTAAAAAGTGAACCAGAAATCTTAATTATTAGAATTATTAGGAGAATCTCCGCGCCTTGAGGGTGGAGAATATTTCAAAGAGCAACTGTATAAGCATCCCTAATTCCTGGTTCTTTGATAATTTCCTTCAATATTCCCTCTGGCAATGGATCGTCAATACTCAATACCATAACCGCATCACCTCGGACAATTTTCCGACCAACCTGCATACTAGCAATATTGACATTAAAACTACCGAGAAGTGAACCAATCTTACCAATAATTCCCGGCATATCTCGGTGCAAAGTCAACAACATATAGGGACTTGGGGGAACATTTATGGGAAAGCCATCAATACTAGTAATCCGAATCTCATCTTCTCCAAGTAAAGCACCTCTAACAGTATGCTCGCCCAGAGACCCCTTCGCTTCTAAATGTAACGAACCAGTATAATCCCGCACCGAAGCATCCCTAGTTTCCACCACCCGAATACCTCGTTCCTTAGCCTCAATTGAAGCATTAACATAATTCACCCGTTCTCGCAAGGCTTGGGAGAGCAAACCTTTCAAAGCTGCCACAACTACAGGTTGACTATCTCCAGTAGCCAAATCTCCTTGGAGACGAACATTGAGAAAATCAATACGCCCACCCGCCAACTGACTAACCAAATTACCGAGAGTTTCAGCCAGTAACAAATAAGGCTTAAGTTTTTCCAATGTCTCTGGATAAATACCAGGGATATTCACCGCCGATCTGGCAGGTAAACCCAACAATACATCTCGAATTTGTTCGGCAACATCAATTGCCACATTCACCTGAGCTTCAGCCGTAGAAGCTCCTAAATGGGGAGTCATCACAATCTTTTGCCCCAAATCTCGTAATGGGGACTCAGCTTCGAGGGGTTCATTTTCATACACATCCACAGCCGCTGCCGCAATTTTTCCCTCTTTGAGAGCTTCAGCTAAAGCAGCTTCATCAATAATCCCACCTCTAGCACAGTTAATAATCCGGGCAGTAGGTTTCATTTTTGCTAAAGCTTCGGCATTAATTGAATGATAAGTCTCATCAGTTTTAGGTATGTGGAGACTAATATAGTCCGACTCTTGCATCAATAAATCCATATCTACCAAATTACAGCCCAATTGGTCAGCCCTTTCTGCAGAAATAAATGGATCGTAGGCCAGAATTTTCATACCCATCGCCTTGGCAACCTTGGCTACATGGGAACCAATTTTACCCAAACCAACAACACCAAGAGTTTTTTTATAGACCTCTACCCCAATAAACTTTTTACGGTCCCATTTTCCACTTTTAATGGATTCATTGGCCTCTGGAATGTGGCGCGACATAGATAACATCATCGCCAGGGCGTGTTCTGCAGCAGCGATCGTATTTCCTTCTGGAGAGTTAACTACTACAATACCTTTACGAGTAGCTGCTGGTACATCGACGTTATCCACTCCCACCCCAGCACGACCAATAATTTTGAGCTGAGTAGCAGCTTCAATTATCGGTTCGGTGACTTTGGTACCAGAGCGAATCATCAAAGCATCATACTCTGGTATAATTTTTACTAGCTCTTCTACTGATAAACCTGTTTTGACATCTACCTGAGCAACTTGGGAAATAATATCAATTCCACTTTGATCGATTGGGTCGGATACAAGAACTTTTGGCATAGGAAGTTAGTTGAATAATTGGGTTGTGTGACAGTTTTACCTACTGAAATTTCTGCTTCAGTTGAATTTTCTTTGTGTCTCAAACAGCACAGTAGGAAATTATTTTACCAAACCATAATTGGTTGTTGTATATAGCAGTGTTCGGGTTCGTGAGGTACACTTTTAAGTCTCAAGTCCCGCTTTTTGAGGGGGATAATTGGGAGATATCTTTGTACTACACGCTGATTGAAAATCCCTATAACTTAACTTTATTCTTTGGCAAAAATATCAGCTTTATCCTTCAGAGTACCAGTATGGGCCTATAATTTTATTGATTGTCAGAAAGATTTTAGATTGTTTTTATTAATTTCTATGAATTATCTCGTCGCCGTACTATCAGACCGGATTCAAGCTGAAGCTGCCTACTCTGCTTTGGAAAAAGAAGACTTGCCCATGAAACAAGTGGCTATATTGGGCCGAGGTTATCAAACTGCTGATGAATATGGCCTCATAGATCCTAACGAGCAGGCCCGTAAACAAGCAATGCAAATGGTTACTTGGCTTGCACCTTTTGGCTTTGCCGCTGGTGTGACTTTTAGTCTCATTACAGGATTGAATACTTTTGCCTGGGCGGGCGAATTGGGTAATCATTTTATTGGTGGTATATTGGGGGCTATTTCTGGTGCAATGGGTGGAACTTTTGTTGGTGGTGGAGTGGGTCTGATTTTTGGGGGTGGTGATGCTTTGCCTTATCGTAACCGTCTGAATGCTGGTAAGTATTTGATTGTTGTTCGGGGTTCGGAAGCTTTGACTCGTCTGGCAACTCGTACTTTATATCAGTTTAAACCAGAAAATATACAAGGATATTCTGCACCAGAAACTCAACCTTGATAAAAGTTATTAAATTGATGCGCTCGCCACTTATCTTAACTCTCAAAACTCCAGGTCTTGAACTTATCCCCTATTCCCTGGAAGTCGCACAGGCAGCAATGAGCGATAAATCTCAAATCGAAACGCTTTTGGCTGTGCGAGTTGGTGATGATTGGCCTTGGGAGGAAGTTCGGGATGCTTTACCTTTTTTGCTCAGTTAGCAGCAGACCCTTGTCAACTGGGTTGGGGTGCTTGGTTAATTATTTATAGTGCCGAGAAAACTATTATTGGGGATTTGGGATTTGGTGGTAAGGCTGATGAAACTGGCAAGGTAGAAATGGGTTACAACATTGTGAGTGGGTATGGAAATCAAGGTTATGGTTTTGAGGCTGTTCAGGCATTAGTAAACTGGGCGATCGCTCAACCTATTTTCAATAAAATTCTTGCTAGTTGCCCCTCAGATAATATTCCCTCTATTCGGATTTTGGAAAAATTAGGAATGCAATATTTGGGTAATTTTGAGGGAATATTAAAGTGGGAATTAACTAGAAAATGGGAGTAGGGTGTAGTGTTTTGGGTGTAGGGAAAGAGTATTTTTTATACTCTAGCCTTTTCTTTTTCACTCTTCTTACTTTTTCTTTCTTACTTATAAATAATAATTATGTTACCAAAAGAAGAACTGCTCAAAGGAATCGAAAATCGGGAAACTATTACCCGCATAATAGACTTAGCTGAACAAGCGATAAAAACTTGGGAAATTGCTCAAAGTGACTTTTTATCACCACCAGAAATATTTGAGGCAGAAGCAATTTTTCAAAAGTTAACTGAAGTAGAAATAGTCTCATGGGGAGGTTATCCTCAAGCAGAAAGAAAAAGATTAGCGATCGCTCGTTCGGATTTACCTATGGATACTTCGAGTGTGGAATTAACAGCTATTAATATTGAGGGAAATTTTCTGTTTGATACTGCTACTCACCGAGACTTTCTTGGTTCGATGTTGGGTACTGGAATTGTGAGGGAAAAAACGGGGGATATTATTATTTTAGGAGAACGTGGTGCCCAGATAATAGTAGTGCCAGAATTGGTGGAATATTTAACAATGAATCTGCAACAAGTACGGTCTGTTCCTGTTAAGATTAAACCCTTAGAATTGAGTGATTTAAGAATAAGAGAGCCGAAAAAGAAAGAGTTAACAACTGTGGAAGCTTCCATGAGATTAGATGCAGTTGCTTCGGCTGGTTTTGGAATGTCTCGCAGTAAAATGGTTGATTTTATTGAGGGGGGAGATGTGCGGGTAAATTGGAAGGAAATTAGTCAGGCAAGTTATCAAGTTAAAACTGGAGATTTAATCGCAATTCGAGGTAAAGGAAGGCTAGAAATAGGGGATGTTGCGATTACGAAAAAAGAACGTTATCGAGTGCAGTTAACACGATATGTTTAGGTTGGAAGGAGTCAGGAGACAGGAGACAGGAGTCAGAAGGGAAGAAGAAGCAAGAGGAGAAGAAAGTTGTGTAGGTTGGGTTGACGTCAGGAAACCCAACAAAAATAGACAAAGAAGGAGTCAGGAGACAGGAGACAGGAGGGAAGAAGGAGCAAGAGGAATTGAACCTATTTTGTTATCAACAATTCATTAGAAATCAAGATTATTTTTAACTTATCAACTAATGGCAGAATCTAGAGATAAATCTAACAAAATTATTACTATCGGAGACCAACCAGCAACAAAAGATGAACTTGGTTTTACTCCTTATGTGATAGCTATAGCTGAATTTTTAACTCATAATGACACAAAACCGCCATTGACTATTTCTATCGAGGGTGAATGGGGTAGTGGAAAGTCTTCTTTTATGAAACAACTTGATGCTGAGATTAAAAATAAGTCTAAAGAATTAGATCGAGAAGATTCAAAAAAGATTTGGCAGAAAATTAAACAAGACGGTTGGAGTGCTGATTTTTCAGATATATATAAATTTTTGAGATTAAAACTCAAACAAGAAACTCAAACAGTTTGGTTTAATGCTTGGCGGCATGAAAAATCTGAATCACTTTGGGCGACTTTTGCCCTTTCTTTTTTAGAACAATTATCTAAAAATCGCAATTTTCTTGATTTTTTATATAATTCATGGAGTCAGTGTCTGCTACTCAGGAAGCGTTTTGATTTTCAAGACAAACCTTTTAAAGCTATTCAGACTTTAGCGATAAGTTCTTTGATTTTTAGTATTATTCTAGCTATTCCATTTGTGTATTGGAAAGTTGGCGTTGAGAGAATTCCTCAGTTGTCTGAAACTTTGGCAGAACTTGTTAAGACAGATTCAAAGGAAGAAGAGAAAAATCAAAATTTAGAGGGTCAAAAAAAACAGAGTGAGAAAAATAAAAGTGACAATCAAGAATCGGAATCAACCAATAATGAAGGTTTAAATAATCTACTTTTAAGTATATCGGCGTTTTTAGGTTTGACTGGGGGTTCGGTTGCTGCAATTGGAAAACTTCTGGGAATAATCAGAGATTTAATTGGCGACAATAAAATGGATTTAACTCAATATCTTCAGTCTCCTGATTATGAAAAGGAAGCTGCTTTTATTGAAAAGTTTCACGAAGATTTTTCTAAAATTGTTAGTGCTTATGTAGGTAAAGATGAGAAGATTTATGTTTTTATTGATGACCTCGATCGTTGTGAATTAGGTAAATCGGCAGATTTGTTGCAAGCTCTCAATATGATGATTTCTAATGACCCAAATATAATTTTTATTTTGGGTATGGATAGAGAAAAGGTGGCAGCAGCGATAACTTTTAAACAGAAAAATGTTATCCCTTTTCTAGCTTCTATCGCTAGAGAAAATCAAGATGAGAAAAATGGAAATGATAAATTGAGTAAACAAATTGACTATGGTTTTAGTTTTCTGGAAAAGTTTGTGCAATTATCATTCTCTGTTCCTGCAGCTTCTCAAAATACATTAAATAATTTTGTCGAAAAAATCTCTGAACATCAGACAGAAATTTATCAAGAAAAACGCTTTTTTTGGATTCCTTATAGTTTAATTGCTGAAAGTTTTGATTTAGCAAATATTTTGGCAACATTGATATTCAAAGAATTAGTAAAACCAGTTGGTAACAAATTACTTTCACAAAAAGCCATTGCTGATGAGTATGATTTTTGTTTATTGGCGATCGCTCAACTATTAAATAACCAATACTCCAGATTATTAGATTTTTATTTTCATACCTTGATTCAGCAAAACTCACAAAAAGAACTGTC
This sequence comes from Microcoleaceae cyanobacterium, assembly GCA_049647275.1. Lineage (GTDB taxonomy): Bacteria > Cyanobacteriota > Cyanobacteriia > Cyanobacteriales > Microcoleaceae > JASJEE01. The sequence goes on along the minus strand of JBARXI010000043.1, from coordinate 35,706 downwards.
GGAAAAAGTAGAAGTACAACCTCTAACTATAGAAGAAAATCTAGAATTTCAACAAACTGATAATTTAGCTATTTTTCCAATTATTGAAAAAGATTTAGACGAACAAAGTCTTGCTGAAGCGGTAGAGATAGTTGGTGATTTTTTTGATAATAATCCTCGTCGTTTAAAACAATATATTAATGCCCTGAAATTAACAAGTTATATTACTTATTATGCTATTGGAGTTACTTTCGATGAAAAAAATACAGTAACTATAGAACAAATTAGTAAGTTTACAGCACTGACGCTTAAATATCCCCGTCTTCTTTTGGAACTAAAGAATAATCCAAACTTACTTGCTGACTTAGAAAAATATGCTTCAAATAATTCTATAATACTCAACCATCAGTCTACACCTAATAATCAGGAAAAAGGCAATGCAAATTATTGGGTCGGCAATTACCCAAAAATTAAACAGTTACTTTCCTCTGAAATTAAAAAGATAAATACATCACCAAATAACAAGCAAAAAATCTATGACAAGCATGTTTTTCAAAACAGCTCAATTAAAAAACTTCTGCAGGTTTCACCACAAGGAATATCTCCTCAATATTTCAAGCTGCGTAAACTTCTAGCTGCTGGTAAGTGGAAAAAAGCTAATGATGAAACTTTTAGCCTCATATTTCAAGCTCCTAACATAGAAAAGGTATATCGCAACAAAATAAACTCATACTTATCCTCAAAAGCAATCACATTAAGATTAGAAAAAGTAGAATTAAAATTAGAAATAAGAGTAAAAAAAGCAGTAGAAGCAGTAGCAGCAGTAGTATTAGGAGTAGGAATGGCAGGAGTAGGAGCAGGAATGATAGTACTATTAACAGGAGTATTAGCAATAGTAGAAGAATTTTTATTTTCTAGAAAATATGTACTATTATTCTTACTAGAAGCGATTTATAACTTTCCTTCTGATGATTTTCGCACTATCGATCTACTATGGGAGAAATACAGCAACGGTAAATTTGGTTTCAGAGTTCAAAAGCAAATCTATAAGCAAATCTTTGTTAACTCGAATCAGACACAACAATATAATCAAGAGCTTTGGAATAAATTTGGCGAAGAGGTCGGTTGGCGAAAAGGAGACAATTGGTCGTTGTACGATGACCCCAAGTTTGAATTACAAAGCATGAAAAAAGGTGAACTTCCGCGCTTGTGGACTTCAGGTCAGAAAATTTCTATTGGAAGAAGGAATTTTCAGATAAAAAATGAAGAGGACAATAATTTGTGCAAGTCTATCTTTCACAAAAATTTTTAGTATTGTGTAGGTTGGGTTGAGTTCAGGTTAGCGGAGCTTATCCGGAGGATAAACCAAACAAAAATATATATCTTCAAACATTAGGTGAAAACCACAGGTATCTGTTGGGTTGCGCTGCCGCTTAACCCAACCTACGGTTCGATCGCCACTTGGCATTTTATACAATGAAAAGAGAGTTTTTATTACGTCTCATTAATCATTAATGAGACATGATATTAAAAATCTATCAGTATTTTTACAGATATTTTTGCTGCTAAATAGTTAAGTAAAATTAATATTTTTTCTGATGATTTAACAATTTATTTCGGCTAAACTAGAAATAATTATCAACCGGAGATTAAGTTATGCCACGTCTCTATAATTATGCTTACGAAATATTAAGCGAAGAAATCAAAAAATTATCCAAAGAAGATTTAACAGGGGAAATAGGCCAGAAAATCGTAATGAAGCGATTACAAAAACTACGGATGCAGTCTGGCGAACCTATTAAGTTGGAAGAATTACGAGAATTAATTGTAGACCAGTATCCTACTTTTAGCGAAAAAGTTCTCAAACGAGCTATAAGAGAAAACCATCCCACAGGAAAAGCAATACTTTTTCAGTTAGGAGGTTTAGCTGCTTTGGGAGTGGCTGGTTTAGTTTGGGTGGCAAATTTACCTTATCCCATGATTCGTAGACCAGTGGCAAGTGTGGCACCAATGGTGTTATTACCTAGTTATATAAGTATGGATAATAACTATCGACAGGCGATCGCTAAAGTTGAACAAGCAGACCAATTGATAAATAAGGCAACTTCTAGTGCTGATATTAATTTGGGAACGCAGAGAGTTGCTGAAGCACAAAAACATCTTGATGGTTTGCCAGTGTGGTTTTTAGGTTATTATCCTAAACGATATTGTACTTTGTTTAGTTGTTCTTGGCAATTTACTGTAGATGAGTTTGAAAAAGCAAGAAAAAGAGTGGGGCAAATGGAAGCAAAGGCGTTTCAAGAGAAAAATGCTCAAACATTATTGACACAAGCAGAGCAAACAATTACAACAGCTAAACAACAGTATCAGCAAGCGACAACCCCAACAGATAAACAACAGGCGATCGCTGACTGGCAAGCTGGAATAGATAAGTTAGAGCAAATTCCTCCTACTACTCTCGCCGGAAAAATGGTAAAACCAAAATTAGCAGCGACAAAGCGAGATTTACAAACCGAAGCAGGTTTAGCTAAGGGAAGTAAACGCAGTTTCACTTTAATTGAAGTGGCAAAACAATTTGGTATGCAAGCAGCTAAAAGTTCACAAAATGCACCTCATCCACAACAACATTGGCAACTGGTGGCGAGTTTATGGGAACAAGCAATTAATCAATTGCAGAAAGTGCCAGTAGATAATCCTAGTTATTTAGAAGCACAGACTAAATTGGCAGAATATCAGGTTAATTTGGCTAATGTGAAAATGCGATTTCAAGCAGAGAAGGAGTCAGAAACAGCTTTTAAACAGGCTAAAAATTTAATTGCAGATTGGCAAAAATATGCTGTTGATGATACTCCTAATCGTGGTTTATTGGCTAATAAAATTCAATTAATTATTAATCAGTTAGAGAATATTAAACCAGGAACAACTTATTATCAAGAAGCTCAAGAGTTGTTGACATTTGCTAAGAATAAACAGAAAGGTTTTTCAACAATTTATAATTAAGTAGGGGGCGAAAAAAAAGAGGTATATTAAAGGAAATAATATTTAGACAACAAATTTGCCGTGTCAGTCCTTCAGATATTTAGAGTTTTTGACAGCCTGTTGCTAGTATTGACTAATTATTGAAGTGTAGATAGCGATCGCTTTGAGCATCTCCAACTCAAAAAAATTAATTTACACATAGCACTTTTGAGATTATATAATTACAGGCAAAAAAAACTTGTAGGGACGTTCTATGGAACGTCTCTACTGTAAGCTTTGGCAGCTATACTACTTCCAGCCGACACGATCCATTAATTTAATCGCTTCAGAATTCAACTTGCCATAAACAGCAACATTCACAGGGTCGCTCTTGAAATTACCATAAGTACTTAAAACACTAGGAATAGCTACACCTTCAACTACAGGATATTCGTTATTACCCTCAGAGAAGATTTTTTGAGCTTCTGGGCTAGCCAAATGTTCCAGGAATTTAATCGCACCCTCCTTATTGGGCGCAGTTTTTACTACTCCACCACCGCTAATATTGATATGAGTACCCCGCCCGTTTTGGTTGGGGAAAAACATTCCTATTTTCTCGATAACTGCTTTATCTTCTGCTTTATCTGATTTTGCTAAACGACCTACATAGTAACTGTTGGCAAGCCCAATATCACCAATACCTGCAGCCACAGCTTTTATTTGAGCAGTATCGTTACCTTCTGGCGGTCTGGCAAAGTTGCTAACAAAAGCTTTTGCCCAATTTTCTGCGTCTGACATTCCGTGAACTTCGATTAAAGATGCTACTAGGGATTGGTTATATATATTATTGGAGGAGCGGATTAATATTTTGCCTTTCCATTTATCTGTGGCTAAGTCTTCATAAGTTGATAAGTCAGAGGGTTTAATTTTGCCTTTGTCGTAAACTATTACCCTTGCTCGTTTGGAGAAGCCAAACCATAGGTTATCGGGGCTGCGGAGGTTGGCTGGAATACTACTGTTGAGAGTGGATGAAGATATTGGTTGCAAAATACCTGCTTCTTCGGCCCGCCCCAGACGACCTGCATCAACTGTAATAAAAACATCTGCTGGGCTGTTAGCACCTTCGCTTTTGATCCGTTCGATTAATTCGTCTCCTTTTCCTTCGATCAGGTTGACTTTGATGCTAGTTTTTTTGGTGAAGCTGTCGTATAATGCTTGGTCGGTGTCGTAGTGGCGCGAGGAATAGAGATTTATTGCTCCGCCTTGGGCTAATCCTCGGTTGCTTTTTCCAAGTTCTGCGATCGCTACTGTGGCCATTGCTGTGCCTGTTGCTAGAAAGGCACGTCTTGTGATTTTCATTTTTTATTTTTTCCTTGTATGGTCTAGATAAGCCAATATTAGGTAATTACCTAATACTGGCTTTTTAATTTTAATAGTATTGCGACTTATTCTTGATAATTTTAATCCTCGAGCGGGATTAATGTAGACATAATTAGACTCTACTGTTAAAAGCCTCTAATAATTTGACCAAGTATGGTCAGTATAATAACGACTTTTACAATTGAGAAATTGTTTCTCAATACTGACTAATTTGGCTCAGAATTTTTTATTTCATCATAGTTAGCTATTTTTGTCAAGTAGCCATTAAGAATTTCTATAAAATTTCTATATACGATCTGGATTTACAGATAATTACAAATATCAAATCAAAAACTTATAAAATATACAGCAGATTGCCGATTAATGTCGTGAAGCTAACGGGGTGAATATGTGTCCCCCACTCCCACACTCCCACACTCCCACACTCCCCACACTTCCCACTCCCCACACTCCCCACACTCCCCACTCCCTCAAACCATAAATATATGTACTTCATAAAGTTGGAAACTGCTGTATTTTTTCCGTACCGCCTAATAAAAATTGCCACAGCTATAAGTTTTAGATGTAGCAATTATTGAGATTGTATTGGTAAGTTTTGATTGGTATAAATTATTTGTCAAATTAATGATAGAGTCTACATCTGTAAAAGCAATTTTTTTTCTATTCTCGGTGGCGAATCAGATTGATAAAGCAAAACTGATAATAACAGCAACCCTATCAAAAAAATGAAACTAGATGTTAACAAAATATCTAATTCTTGATTTAACTTTTGATTTATTGTTTTCTTCTCCGGTTGCGTTTGATGAAAGATTTTAACCGCCTCATCAAAGGACGATCTTTTTTTATATGGCTTTTTCCACCCCTCCACTTCCAGAAGATTAGATAAACCTCGCCACACACCAGCTTGCATCAAAGTTGATTCTTTTTTAATGCCAGTAACAACAACTAAAATCCTATTATCTAAAGGCAAAGAATATTCTGCCAATTCATCAGCCAGTTCAGCTTTTAACTCTGAGGAATTTTTGCCAATTTTATAATCTTGTTTAGCAGCAATACTGTTAATATTTCTCAGCTCATCCTCAGATAGTAATGTTTGAATTTGATCAAAATTCACCTGAAAACCATACTCCCCACCAAAAGCCACAGCAGAGTCAATTTTCCCCTCCAGTTTTCCCCGTAAAACTGCCACAGAAATTGCTCTTAAAAACAACTCATTTTCCTCAGAGTCTTGACAAACCAACGCCACAGAATTTCTAATTTTTCGACCTCGAAAATCTTGCCTTTCTCTGGATTCTAAACCCGTAACTAACAAAAATAATTCTCCATCATTTCTTGCTAAAACTAGAGAAGGTGCTTCGCTTTGAATTAAGTCAGTAATTCTGACTTCAGTCCGATTATCCGTCAGAATTAACCGAGTCATAATTAGAGGAATTTCTGGTTGCTGAAAATCTGCATTAACTTTTAACCAGCGATAATCATCATCCACAGAAAAACCACAACTTTGAACATACATTTCCATGAGAAAATCTCCTATTTATCCTATTTAAGTATTAAGTAGGTCGGCATAAATAAACACATAATGTGGGCAATGCCTGCAGAAAGCTAAAACATTTATACATATACAAAGACACTTATAGCCATTGCCCACCCTACAACTGCATTAACTTTTAACCAGCAATAATCATCATCCACAGAAAAACCAGAACTTTGAACATACATTTTCATCAAAAAATCTCCTATTTATCCTATTTATTAATTAATTAATCCACTTTTCACCTTGAAGTACAGCAAACTCTCCCGAATTTTTACACCCATTGGCAAATTCCTTTACGGCAGCCTTGAGATAATTATCAACACCTAGCAATTCCCGGAGAAAATTGAAAAATTCCCACTTTCGAGAATCTAGATGTAGTTTTAACATAAACCGCAATAAATACCTTAAAGGTTGTTCACTATCTTGGGGAGTATATTCGGCACTATGACTAATTTTTCTAAACCTAAAAATCGGTCTCTCTTGATTAAATTCAATCCGCGAAAAAACTACACTTCCCACAGTCTGAACGGGAGTCACTACCACAGTAACTAAAGTCAGCAAATTTTCAGAACTAAAATAGTCTAATAAATTGGCATATCCTTTTTTAAGTTGCTGTACCAATTCAAGTTTTGACTTATCATCTTGCAGGTATTTTTCACATTTTACCGGAGCCAGAATAACTAACCGTGGAGAATCCAATTCTCGGTAAGCATTTTTAAATAAATCTCGCATTTGCTGCGGTCGATTTATAAGTTCGTGCCATTTACCTTTATCTTCCATTAATGCGGGAGCATCAATAGTTAAAATTACGGCAGTACATTCAGTTAGTAATTCTTTGACAAATTGCTTTTCTTCTAGAGAAGCTTTTGCAGCAATATATCCCCCTGGATAATCACAAAAATTGAGTTCTAAAGATGGCTTTTGAGCTTTTTTACCAATACCAAATTTAAACGACCGGAGAGAATCTGGCCCTGCGGGAGCTTCTGTTGCTTGAACTCCTCCCATTGCTTCAAAATCATCTAGTAAACTTTTCAATTCTATTAATCTTTCTTGCAAAATTGCCGAGCTTTCTTCATCGGGAGAAAGTTCTAAGTTTGTTCGACCAATTGTACTTTCAAATTGTTCGTACATTGCTGTTAATAGACTAGTTTTTCCAACCCCTCTAGGGCCGAGCATTGTAATTTTTAATTCTTGCATATTGTTTTTAGAAGGAGGAAGTAAAATCTGGGTTTTGTTGTTGCGCTTTAGCGCTAAATATACAGAAGATTCCATCTTGGTGAGGTAAACTTATAGCGGGCAAGATGCCCGGCACTACAAATATTCGAGCGTTAATATCTGTACTTCATATACGACCGAATCTGCTGTATCTCTGGTGCTAATATCATGTCTCTTTGAATACCCACAATAAAAATTTTAGGGAGTAGGGGAAATTTTAAAAGATACTATACTTGAAAGAGGAGAACATTTTTATTATGGCTAATTAATGAGACTTGATATAAAGCGCAACTACGGACTTTTTTATACTGCGCTTATCCGAACACGATTATCATTACCAACTATAGCAATTTGTTGCGAAGTTGTCAGATTTTATGGTAGGGATTTTTTTCATCTATAGAGCTTAAATTGAATGTTTCTGTGAATCTGAAAAACTCCTAATATTCTTGATTATGGATAATTGATAACCGCTCTAACTGATTTGTAGTAGCAACAGCATCTAATGCAGTTAACCATTCTTGTCGTAGTCTGGTGCGCTCTCCCAATAATTCAAATTCATCTGGCCAAATATTAGAACGTTCTTGATTAAGAAAAATCCGCCATTCTATCTTAACGCCTTCTGCCCGAAGTACGCGATCGAGAAATTCCTCAACAATGGCAAAACCTGCTTGAGAAGGTTCGGTAAGCAAATCTTCAAGAGCATTTTCACATTCATAAACTGCCTCTGCATGAAGTGTTTTAAGATTAGTCATCACTTCCTCAGCAGTGGGAGAAGTCGAAAGTTTGAGAGTAGTTTTATCTGGGGTGAGACCGTTTAAACATTTACGAATTCGATGTTGAATGAAACCGCGATAGGAAAGCACAAACTCAGAAAGAATATGGAAACCATATTTAAGTTTACTCGGTTGGTGGGGGAGCAGCTCGTCGGGAAGTAAAAGAGCGATCGCCTCAAGAAATTCAGCCCCACTAACTTCAGTTAACCCTCCCAAACGAGAAATCAAAACCTCTGCCACCAGAGATTTTACCCGATTTAGGGAACGTTTCAAACCGTCATCTAAAGATAGAAATTTTTGGGAAAGATGGGCGCGAATTTCGTTGAGATATTGTTCGTAGGCGCTACCGTAACCGCCGAAACTATCGCGCCTGATATTAATTTCTGCGAGACTGGTGGGAATGGCGGAGTCATCTTTGCAAACTTGAATAGCTGCCTGCACTGCTGCTTTGAAGTCGCGGTCATGTTCGTCTATTTGCTGACTAAGATTTCTGAGCAATTTTTCTAACCCACTGGTGAGTTGTTGCCACAGTTGCTCGAATAATATTTCAAATTGTGCAGTTTCGGCTGGTTGTTTGGCAAGACCGAGGGCGTTTTTAGCTTTGTTTAATTCTGTGTTGATGGTTTCGTGGAGTTGGTTGAGACTTTTTTGGCAGGATGTGGCGTAGGTTTGGTCTAGGTTGGTAATATTGTCGGCGAGGTAGTTGAGCGCGCGGTCGAGAATTTTGGTATTTGCTGCTTCGGGGTCTGCACAGTTAGCGATCGCCCACTCGCTTACATTTATATATTTGTTTGTCAAGTCTGCTGCTAACTGTTGGCAAAGCAGGGAGTTGTCGCCAAAGTTGGAGTTGCTGTCGGTGCAGTTTAAAACCATGAATGACCATTTTTCCAGGGGAATTTCCACCAACGCGGAGCGAGCAGTATCATATAGACGCACATCCACATCAGCGAGGAAGTCGCCGGAAGCTTTTGGCATTCGCACAAACACCACCAAGTCGATGTCTTCACCAAGAGTTTTGATTAAGCGCTCTTCGTCGCCAATACCCGTATCTCCCAGACCAGGCAAGTCAACCAGAGCTATTTGACCGACATCTTGGTTGGGAAAATTGCAGGTAATTTTGACTTCCCGCACTGCCAGATAATTATAATAGATGCGTTCTCCCTGGAGGTTGTCTTGGGCAACATATTCGCGAATTTCATTTTTGCTTATTTGTCTGGGTGAGGCGGTTTGCAAAAAATGACCATACTTATTTATATAGGTATGGTACCGTCGCAAGTGTTCGTATTTTGCCCCTACTTCTGCACCGCTTGTATTTTTGGGCAGTGGTGGTAACGGGTTATTGGCAAATTCGTTTAGAGTTATCGGTTTTGTGGTTAGGGAGAGGCGATCGTAATAGGGGGCGATGATTTCTTCTAGGAATGAGCGTTCGGTGTGAAACCAGACTTCGCCAAATGTTTCGGCGGTGGGGTGATGGTAAATGGTGCTACGAACGCCCGTACAATGTTGGGCGCTACCATCTGGTATTTCGGCTGCAGTGAGACCAGTGAGACTTTGCAAAAGGCGACTTTTGCCTTGTCGCGCTCTCCCGACAACGCCAATATTGAGGGTAGGGCGGGAGAAACGGGTTTTGAGTTTGCGGAGTGTTTCTAGTTGTTGGGTTATAGTTAGTTGAATATGGGGAATATTGATTTGTTGTAAGTGGGCGGTGATGTCTGGGTTTTCGGTTTTTTGTATTAGGTGATAGCGGAGGTTTTCCAGGTTTTGAATTGCGGTTTTTAGGGATATTAGGTTTGTTTCTGTTGTTTGGATTTTTTGTGTTAATGGTTGACGTTTGGCGATGATGTTTGTGATTTTTATTTGTGTGTTCATAATTAGGTTTATCCTGGTGATTTTTTGTAGGTTGGGTTGAGGAACGTTAGTTGGTTTATATAGGTAATAATTAGTTATCAATTTCTGTAGGGTGCGTTAGTAACGCACCTTGTTTTTTTATAACTGAGAATGGTACTTATTTATGAGTGCTAAGGTTAAAGGGATTAATAATCATTTTAGCGATAGGCATTAAAAATTCTTGTTTTTCTTCTGGCGTAATATAACCTCCATCAACAGTAAGCTGCATTATTTTATCAAGAAAATTCTTGAATACTTCTAATAGTTGATTCCTTTCTAATTCAAACTGCTTATACTCGCAAGAGTTCCCAAATTTTATCAGATTGCAATTAATTTTATGTGCCACAGGTATTAGTTTTTTTATAACTGAGAATGGTACTTATTTATGAGTGCTAAGGTTAAAGGGATTAATAATCATTTTAGCGATAGGCATTAAAAATTTTTGTTTTTCTTCTGGTGTGATATAACCTCCATCTACGGCAAGCTGCATTATTTTATCAAGAAAATTCTTGAATACTTCCAATAGTTGATTCCTTTCTAATTCAAACTGCTTATGCTCGCCAGAGTTCCCAAATTTTATCAGATTGCAATTAATTTTATGTGCCACAGGTATTAGTTTAATAATTGTCTGACTACTCTCAGCAAAGAATATTTCTATCTCTTGACCCAATAAAAGTTGGTAAATTTGTTGTGGTAAATTATCCTCTAAAATCATACAAATATCCGGGTCGAAAAAAACTTGTATTTTTTCATCACCAATTTCTATTAAGACTGAGCGATCGCTTTCATAACAAAACCGCCTTAACCCCATTTCAAAATCAGAAAGTTCTCCTAATGAGTCTTCTGGAGGGTCGGCGTATTGTTCTAAACATAATTCTCCTATTTGGATGTTAAATCTTTGATAATTATTCATTTGTATTTCTCCTATTTATTTAATTATGACAAACGATAGGTATCTGTCACTGGATATCCACATTTTAATGTTCCATCAAAATTCCTTTTAATAAATACACGGGTAACATTTTCTGTAATCGAACCATCTGGATGATAAATTATCCCTATAGAACGATGAAAATCAATAATGTAATTTCCTGGATATTTAGGAGTAAATTTTTCAGCTTTTACCCAGTCTTGAGTATTGAGCCACTGCCCCTGATTTTGATTTGTCTTAGCAGCTCTTCCCTGTAATCTATGTGGTTGAAGTTTGGGGCCATGATGACGTTCAATATGGTCATAAGCTTTAGTTGATTTAGGATTCATTGGGGTTCTGTACCCCTACCATTCCACTTACAATTACTGACTACTTCAAGATTTTGGTCTATTATATTCTGTTCTATAATTTCTGGTTTAGAGTTATTTTCCGCATCAGTATTTCTGTCATCAAAAATCGTTAATTTCCTCCCATATTATCTAATATTTTTGCCATCTATTCTATAATAAATATATCTAATTATATTAGTGGTTAAAGAATGTTTAATATTAGTATTATTTAAGGGCTGTTTTTCAGACTATTTGTAAACCCATCACAACTTTGATAAAAATCTAAGTAAGGCATAATCTTGGCAAAGTGCCATAGAATATTATAACAAGCCCAGACTGGATTTTGCTCAAGACAATCTGAGATAAGATAAGATTTATCTTGGCTTGTTTCAAATAAATCTAAAAAGCGATCGCTGACTTTTCTAACTACTAGAGGAAATAAATCCTTGGGAATAGAAAAAGCTTGATGATTCGTAAGTATAATTTCTAAACACGCTGCAGCTTTCTCACGATTGTTATTTTGTTCATCCAATAATTCTATTAAAGAATTCACAGTATGGATAATTTCTGATTCTAGTTCTAAGTCTAATTCAGCTAATGTTAAAGCAAATTTATCCTCAGTCACAGCAGGCTGAATATCAAGATTAATTCCCACCTCTTCTAGAATTTGCGCAGCATTATATTTTTCTGAAGCATTTGAGTTAGCGATTTCAGTCAATATTTGAATCGCACATTGATAACTAGGATGATGGGAAGGAGTTTCATTTAAAAATAATTGGGAATATATTATTTTTTTAAAATTATCTAAATTGTTGGTTGAACTCTTAAGTGCTTCAGTCAAATAGTTAATCGTAGATTCTTTAATATCTCCCTTAGAAATTTTTACTAAGCTTTGAATAGCCATTTTTCGATTCCATGTCTCTTCATTTTTACTCTCCATAATATATTTTAATTCTTGAATGCTATCTTCATCTCCATGACCTATGTCTCCTAATATCCTAATAATTTCATAATTACAGTTGTAGCTTGTGTCTTTCAATATTTTAATCAAATACTTAATAGCTTTTTTCCGATTTGTTTCTTCCAGGATAACTCTAGCGTCTCGCGTAACTGGATCGAATGGAAAATTTTTCAGACTACAATATATAAGATACTTGATAATTTCGTCACTGAGGCAACTATCAAATTCAGCAATACCTGCTGCAGCTAAAAAAATTGCTCTTTGTTGATAAAAATAATGTGCTTTTGGTCTATCTTTAAATTCAACTAATGCCTCAATAAACTCTTCCTTCATTTCAGATAAAACATCCTCACGCCCCAACCACAATAAAATTACCTCTTTCCACTGAGGCTCAAAAATTCTATACACACAATCTTTTCCATTATGTGGCAAAAGCGGACTTAGATTTTCATTATTATGATTCAATAAAAAATCCCAATGTGGAACTGCCAATGCTGCAAAATATTCCTGAAAAGTCGGATGCAAAAAAGCATAAACCTGCTCATCCGGGTCTTTTTCCTCTACCGTTGCCAACCCTACTTTATTCAACCATCCTAACTTTAACCCCCACCAAAATAAAGATTTTTCTTGCTTCGCTTCCCCTAAAAAACCTTTAACAAAACTTTCCTTTAAGCGAAACCTAGAATATTCCCCATCAATAGCTTTTTTTGCCAATTCTCCCAAAGCTTGATTTAGTTCATTTTGCTTTTCTGGAGAAATGTCAAAATCTGGCTTTTCATCTTTCCAAATATAGTGCGCTTCTACCAACCTTTGATAAATTCCTGCCTTAGTATCTGGCAAATTTCCCTGTCTTATTTCCCATGTTCGACATAACAATGTTAAGCGCAGGGGATTTTTGATTAAATCTTTGATCCGATCGCTAGATTTTTCCAACTCTTCCCATAACTCTTGACCTAAATTTGATGCTTCAGCGAACCACTTTTTTAAAATAAATTTTCTGACTTGTTGAGGATAGGAAAAGTCAAGATTACGATAAACATCAAAATCATTAATAATGGCATTTTTTTCCACATCCCAAACATTCAAGCGACAACTCAAAACTACTCGCCCCTGAGTCACCCAACTTTCTTTAATTTCTTCAGAAATAATCGTCAGTGGGTTGCCAAATTTTTCTGCCATCTCATCCACACCATCCAACAGTAACCACACCCTACCACGCTCGAATTCTTCAACAAAAATATCCTGTAATTCTTCAGAAACTTTTCGAGTAGATGAAACTGCTGCGGGTGAAAGTTTATTAATAGTTGGCAATGCTGCTTTTAACCATTTTTCTAGGAGCAAATATTCTAAATTTTTCTCTTTTTCCCAGTCTGCTAAATCTATCCAAATAGGCAAACCTCCACTATTTAATATCTCAAAAGCAACTTTCTGTAATAGGGTGGTTTTTCCCGCTCCCGGTTCGCCAATAATAGCTATACGTCCCCCCTGACTTTTGAGACTTTTCCCTAGTTTGATGACTTGTTCAAAAAATACTTCATTTTCTATAGGGGTAATTTTTTCTCGGTAAAATTCTGACCCTGTTTCTGCTGGAATATTAGGGTAAGGTCGGGCTGGTTTTTGACTTTCAACTAATCCCAGAGGAACATAAATATCTAAGACTTGTTTATTGCCAACTTCGCTCAGAGAGTGTGTGGTTAACCATTGTTTTTGTTGTTGTTTAAGTATGGCTTCGCATATTTTTTTCCAGTCAAGAGAAATATTAGGATTTCCATCATTAAGTTTCTCAGTTTTGCTCTGATAATAAAAATACTGTTGATTTAAAAATTCTTGTAATGGTTTAGCTTTTTTATGTGACTTTATCTGAAATTTATCATACACCTTTCCCAATCTTGTCTTGATAGCAGATTCACCTAAATTGAGATTACTTGCCAGTTTTCCAATACTTCTAATTTTTCCTTTCTCAGCAAACATTTCCATAAATGTTTCCCTTTCCAACTCATCTAAACCACGACTGTCTGCCATGTCTTCTAAAAATTTTTCCCAAGATTCTATCATTAGCTTTATTGGTTTTTTATATTTAAACAAAAATAAATTATAGCCGAAGCTACTTCAATTATCGATTACGACTATATTTTTATTGATTTAGACTTTCGTTAGACATTAATTGTACTTTAATTATACTTTCATTAGACCACAAGTTATGAAAGAGGTCATAGCATAGATTTAGTAGTAAAAATTCAAACTTAAGGCAACTAAAATGAGACATCTTGAATACATCAAACTGGCAAAAGAATTTGCAGATACCTATGGCATAGAATATCTAGAGCGCATCATGGCATTAGCTGAAAATAACAAATTTACCAACACTCAACCCACTCCCACTAAGACAAACCAAGAAATAATATTAGACGAAGTAGTAGTAGCAGGTTTTCAACTAAACCCTTGGCTAAAAAACTTAATTTTAATCAACTCAGAAGAAGTAGTTAGGAAGGCGGTCGCTGTTGTTCAACAAAACGAAATGTGGGGAAATGTTCGTAACCGAGAAGGTTTATTAGTGGATGCCATTCGTAACCAATGGAAACCTAATCGTTTAGCCTAAAATGTGTAAGAAAATAGCATTAATATAGCTATTCATTTCCCCAACTATAAATCATTTATTTCTGAGGTTGAGACTTTCTCTTTGTGGTCTTTTTCCGTTTTGTCTTCTTAACCTCTTTTTCCTCTCCCACTAATTCCAATATAAATTTTTCTGGGGTATCCGTTGAGGCAATTTCCAAACGTATAAATTCTCCCCAAGCTGTCTCATTTAATAAACTTAAAGCAGTTTGACGATTTTGATTAGCGATCGCCTCAATAACTTTCTGCCATCCCATCCGTAACGACTCAATATTTTTATCCGCTCCTGAAACCTGACTCAGCCAAGAAATTGCCTTTTGAAAAACAACGGCATCCGGTGAAGTTTGTTTCGACCTTAACCCCTGACAAACTGCTTTTAACCATAGGGGAAAAATTTCTAACCAATTACGCTCTTGTAATTCTTGCAGTGCTTTTTCTTCCATCCCTAAAGCATTCCAAATATAAACAGATTTTAAAGCCAAATTAATATCCAAATTTAATACCGCCGACTCCCATAAATTCTTAGCATAAGATTCAAACCTAGCCTCCAAATATTCAGAAGCTGAATTTACTGTTTCAGTATTTGTTACTTTATAAACTGTCTCTCCTCTTATTTGTCTATCGCCACGAGAATAAAGCCAATTATGCGAAGCAGATAAATGAATTTTTTGGTCTACCAATACCTCCTTAGCATGAGAATTTCCCAACCAAAATATCTGAGCTGCTGGTAAATCTTCAGGAGTTCTTACTGTTAATAACTTCTCTTCAACTTTTGGCGAAATTGGTTTATTTTCTTCCTCCTGTTTTGCCGCAATTCCATATCCGATTAAAATCCAAACACCACTATCTGCCAACTTTTGTAAAAGTTGAATAAAATCCTCATCTACTACCTCCTCAGTCACCAAAGGAGAATAAATTAAAATCTGCTTAGTTGCCCCTTTTAGAGTAGATAAAAACTCCCGTCTAATTTCCCTATCTGGCAACAGGATAAACTCTGAATTTCTTGGTAAAACTTTCTTCCCAGTTTCTCTACTTTTTTTAACTATTTCAATTCCAGATTGCCGAATTTTTTTAAGTCTCTCTTCAACCTCTTGGTTTTTTACTTCTAAGATTGACTCTGTATGAAAACCGATAGATTCATCAGACAAATCAAATAATTCATTCAGCACAACTTTTTCTGCCGCTGCCATTATTTGTAATTGATTTGATGCCCGCTCGACAATTTGATTTCTCTCTCTCACTTGCAGGATTAACTTATCTTCAACTACATCAAATATCGCCAAAATAGAAATTTGTTGCCAAATAACTTGAGCATCATCATCCACATAAAAATCAGTAACTATTTGTCCTGAGTCTGGTATATGGAGACCTAAATTAGAATCAAATATTTGTTGTTGTAGTTGCTCAATTGTTAAACTAGCAATCTCAGTAAATTTGTTTTCCAAATTTACTATTTCTGGCAACTCAGGCAAATCAATAGATTTAGATACTAAAGGAGAAAACTGCCAAGTCATTTCTCCAGAAAGAGGATTACTAATAGCATAAATTAGCTTAGTTTCTGATAGTTCTGGAACTGCACCTTTTGCGTAAAATTCTTGCCCTTTGGGAGTTATTTGAATTCTATAATCTGGCGGTTTTACTGTTAAAGTTTGTAATGATTGAAGAGTATGAATAGTGCTTTTAATAAAAACAGGATCTAATTTAAGTATTTGTGCTAATTCTGTCTCAGTTGGTGGTGGTGTAAATTCAATGCTTGCCCTCAGAATAAATTCCTCAAGAATATTCAAGTCACGAGATTTTGTAATTTGAATTTGAACTGGAGTTTGATACTGTTGATAACAGAATTGACGCGCTCCAAAAACAGATAAGCCAGGGCTATCTTTTTCGATTTTATCTGCCAAGTTATATAACTGGGGGTCGATAGATTTAGTTACAGATGGTGGAAACATTTTTAATTTTTTTTGATAATAAATAACCCGTACAGGAGGGGAAATTTCGTTTCCTAGGTCATGCTGCGCAAACGCAAATATGTTTGCTCCGCATTCCGCACCGCAAGGAAAGCATTCCTTCAGAAATTACCCGTACAGGATGGAAAAAGAAGGAACAGGAGAATAAAATTTTTTATCACGCTATTAAACGGACATGATATAAGCTATTAATCTCCAAGCTAGTATAGCACTAAGCATTAAGGGCGCGGACATTCCTCTGTTGCCTGTTGCATAAGTGCAAAGGGCAAAGCGCTATAGCTGACATCTGAATGCTAATTGTTATATAGCAGAAGGCAGAAAGAAAAATATTGCGTTGTCTGAGTTTTAAGCTTTCGATCTGTCCTAACCTTTCCTTCGACTGCCATATCATCTACTCAGACGTTTTCACAACCTCATCACAAATAGATCGATCGCTTTCTTCTACCTCTGGATTAGTTCGTAGATAATCTCCCAACCAGTAGCAACCATTAGCTACTACCTTTTCTAAATCGACTACTTTTTCCAAATCCCACAGAATAACTGTAGCATCTTGACTCGCACTGGCAATTGCTTTGCCGTCTGGAGTAAAAGCAACATCTAACAAATTGTCCCTATGTCCATTTAAAGTAGTAACCAAAGTCCCGTCGCGTTGCCAAAGTTTTACAGTTTTGTCATAACTAGCAGTTGCTAGCATTTCCCCATCTGGACTAAAAGCCACTCCCCTCACCTCACCCTGATGACCTTCTAGAGTTAATGAGCTGTAAGATTCACTTGTGACTTTTGATGGACAATGCCATGTTTGAAGGCACTTCCCATCCAAGTGCCAAAGCCTAACTTTTCTGTCGTCACTTGTTGAAGCGATGGTTTTGCTATCGGGGCTGAAAGTAACGTGGTTCGTTGATGCATTATGACCATTGAAACTTCTCAGCAATATACCATCAGTATTCCAGAGTTTCACAGTTTCATCCCGGCTCGCAGATACCAATAACTTGCCATCAGGGCTGAAACTTAGTCCTTCAATGCTATGCTGATGACCTTTGATGGTTTTGTGCAAACCGGATTCTATTTGCCAGATTTTGATTGTATTATCATCACTGCCCGAAGCGAGCGATTTACTATCTGGACTGAAAGCAACTGCGAAGACAAACCCCTGATGGTCTGTGAAAGTTCTCAGTAACCTGCCGTCATTCTGCCAAAGTGTGACTGTTGGAGTCATACCGCCTGTGGCAAACATTTTACCATCGGGGCTGAATGCAACTGTCGTTAATACTTGTGGATATGGAATATTTTTGGCGAGTTGCCATACTCCGGAATGGTATTTCCATAGTTTGATAGTTTTGTCGCTACTAACACTAACAATTCGATCGCCGAGTGGGCTAATTGCTATTTCATGAATAGTGTCAGTGTGACCTTGGAGGGTTTTTAAAAAGCTATCTTTTAGCTTCCACAGTTTAGCACTTTTGTCTCCCGAAGCAGAAATTAATGTTTTGCCATCGGGGCTAAAAACTACTCCGTAAACTTCTTCATTGGGATCTGGCAGAGTAGTCAGCAATGTACCATTAATATGCCATAGTTTGATGGTTTTATCCCCAGAAGCAGAAGCGATAGTTTTGCTGTCGGGGCTGAATGCAACTCCCCACACCTCTGCCTGATGACTGTAAAGAGTGTGCATTAATTTAACTTTCTTGCCTTGGATATTCCAGATTTTTACAGTCTTGTCAAAACCTCCAGTCGCTAAAAGTTTACCGTCTGGGCTGAATGCAATTGCCCAAACTCCTTGAGTATGACCTTTTATAGTTTTGAGTAAAGTGCCGTTGCGTTGCCAGAGTTTTATAGTTTTGTCGCTGCTGCCAGAAGCTATGATTTCGCCGTCTGGGCTAAATACAACTTCCCAAACTGCTGCGCTATGACCTTTTAGAGTTTTGAGCAAAGTGCCGTCTGGCTGCCAGAGTTTTATTGTTTTATCGGCGCTACCAGAAGCTATAATTTCGCCGTCGGGGCTGAATGCTAATCCTCTAACTGCATTATTATGCTTTCTAAAAGTTGTCAGCAAACTGCCATCAGTTTTCCAGACTTTCACAGTACGATCGCTACTCCCACTAGCTATCAATTTACCGTTAGGGCTAATGATGACTTTTAGTACGCTATCCTCATGCCCAGTTAGTGTTTTGAGTAAAGTGCCGTCTGGCTGCCAGAGTTTAATTGTATCATCAAAACTGCTAGTGGCTATCATCTCACCATTGGCACTAATATCAACTCCAGTCAAACCTGATTTATGCCCAGATAAACGGTTATATTCAACTAATTGATAAACGGCTTTTCTTAGCATCGCCTCCACTTGATTAGCTATTTTTTTGTCTACTATTCCTAGCTGTTGCAATCTTTTTTTTGCTCTCATTGCTTCTACAAGCGCATCTAATTTTTGATCGCTGGCAAATAATGCTTCTGAGTATTTAACTATTACCTGAATTTCTTTATTTGCTACTTGCCTATATTGTAAAAAAGTTATTATTCCTAATCCCACAGTTAAAGTTAGTGCTGTAGTTACTACTCCTAATAATAATCTTTGGAGTTTGGCAGTTTTTTGTTCTTGTTTGAGTCTAGCTTCTACTTCTTTTATACGTTCTGCTTCTAAAGCTATATAGCTTTCTTTCTGGTCTAATTCTACAGAAGCTGCTAAAAATTGATAGTCTAAATCACTTAAACTTTTGCCATGACTCCACCGTTGAGCATCTTTTAATGCCTGCCCTCGTAATAATCGCGATTCATCATTTTGTTCGGAAGCTATCCAAGCATCAAATGCCTGAGCATAAGGTCGCAAAGTATTTAATTTTTTTGCCACCCATTCCAAGTTAAATACTTGTTGATATATCCGGTTTTTTACTTTAAGGCATCCTGATTCTTTGACGATTAATCCTGATAAAATTAATTCGACTTGTTCTCGACTATCATCTACTTCTACCTCTTTCCCCTCTAAAATTTCTTGATATATTCCTAATAATCTAGCTGCCCGATCTTCGTAATATTCGAGCCGATTTTGGATGGTTCTCAAATGTTCTGGTTCATCTTGAGATTCCCAATTATGTAAAATTTTTGTTCTGACAATACTTTCCACCCAAAAAGCTTCGTTTCCTGGTGGAATAGTGACTATTCCTGCTGCTGTATCGTGACTAATTTTTACGACTAAATCGCATATTTTTTGTGTTAGAAAAGGTTGTCCTGCCGTCCATGCCAAAATTTCTTTCAGCACTGTTTCAGCGTTTCCTTGTTTGACTTTTAATCCAGTGGCTAATGGGAAAACTTCTGCTAATGTAAATCCATGTAATTCTATGGCTGTACCAATATTAAATGGTGTTCTTTTCCTGTCTTGAATTAAATCGGAAGGTGTAGCGACTCCAAAAATAGCAAAAGTTATCCGATTATATTCGGGATTAATAGCACGTTGATTATAACAATAACGAATCAGAGCAAAAAAATCATCTATGCTAAAGTCTAGACTGAGAATACTATCAATTTCATCGATGAATATACAAATATTTTCTGTGGGAAACTCTGTTAAAAGAACGTCAGAAATAAATAGACTTAATTTTTGAAGTAAAGAAATATCTCCAAGTTCTTGCCACCAACTTTTTAACTGAAATTTTCCCATCAATTGGAAACCACGCCAGAGGTCAGTAACAATACCTTTGTACCATTGCAGTGGCGTAATATTTGTACTACCAATATTAGTCATATCAATAGCGACACATTTAAACGCCTCTTCTTGTAGTCGATTTTTAGTTCTGACTAAAAGAGATGATTTTCCCATTTGTCGGGAGTTGAGAACATAACAAAAATCCCCTTTTTTTAAGGCTTCATAAAGTTCAATGTCGGCTTGTCGGCTGACGTAGCATGGAGCATTAGTTTTAAGACTACCGCCGACTTGATATCTGTAGTTGGTCATAGTTTTTAATTATTCCGGTTAATATCATTAGATAGACTTTTGTCGCTTTCTTCCACTTCAATATTAGTCCGCAGGTAATCACACACCCAGTCGCAGGCATAAACCATTTTATTCACACTAAAAATCTTGTTAACATCCCAAATAATTAAGGTTGAAAACCTCTTCTTTTAAAGATAGATAATTAATCATTAAGTAGGTAGGTTTCAATAATTAATAATTAATAATTGATAATTACCTCTGTCTTCAAGGAAAAGGATTGATACCAAGGAGAAAATTGTTGACTTTATTCTTCTTAAAAGAAAAGCCTTTAAACCCGATCGATTAATTATCAATTGTCAATTGTCAATTATCTATTGGTAATTAAATGTAAAATGCCCAAAGTGAGTCGGAACGACAAAGCATATTATATTTATTTATTTCCATCTACTTAATAATTAATCATTAATCATTAATTGTTGAACTACCACCTAAAACCTACTATTAAGTTATAAAATCAGAGCCAACATTTAGAAAAGGACTAATACTAATGCGATCGCGTCCTTCTGCTTTAGATTGATAAAGTGCTTCATCTGCTGCTCTAATTAATATGGCAGGATTATCTTGATAATTAGGAATAGTGCTAGAGATTCCCATACTAACAGTTATAAGACCGAGTTTAACTTTAGACTTAATATGCTCAATTCCTAAACGTTTAATTTCATTGCTGATTTTTTGAGCAACAGAATAGGCTCCTTTTGTATTAGTTTGAGGCAAAATCATGACTAATTCTTCACCTCCATAACGTGCAACTATATCTGATGGACGCTTCAGACAATTACGAGTCTTCAGGGCAACTTGCTTTAAACAGCTATCTCCGGCTTGATGCCCGTAAGTGTCGTTATAAAGTTTGAAACAGTCAATGTCTAATAAAATCAAAGACAGAGGAGTTTGTGCCCGTGCCATTCTTTGCCACTCTATATTCAGAAATTGATCGAAATAACGGCGATTATAAATTTTAGTTAAACTATCAATATTGACTAAACTTTTTAATTCTTGGTTTTCTTGTTCTAACTGTTCTAGGCGACTTGGATTTTCTAATTTTGTTGTAAAAATTTGTTTGCCAAAATAAATCCGATACAATTCACAAGAAGGTCTACACTCATTCCCATTTAACTTTATTAGACCTAAACTATCTAGCTTATAGGTAAGTAAAACTTCTAAATTTACACTATCTTTGGCATCGATAATCTCTTTAAATACCCTAAAAAGTTCTGGTTCTTTCTCCAAAAAATCCCATAAACTTCGCAAATAATCGCTATACATTCCTGCCTGAGTAGCAGCTTCTAATAACAACTGCTCTAAACTCATATCTTTTTGACACAAAAAATAGAAAGCTAAACGCACTAAATGGGGATGTCCACCTACCATCGCCATTAGTTGTTCTGCTTCATTTCCATCTGTCCAATTTAGTCCATGACGTTGTGCTAATGTTTTAATTTGTTCTAAATTAAATTCTGGTAATTTAATTTGTAATCCTACGTTAAATGGAGATTGATTGATATTTAATTTAATGTAAATTTCTGTGGAGTGAACTACTACTAACCTCAGTTTATCAAATATGCCAATTTGTTGAGCCTGTTCGTGCCAATAGCGCAACATCGGCAAAAACTCTTGGGCAATTTCGATATGCTCAAATAATATATTTACTTCATTCAACATTAGTACTATCGGAGTCTCAATTTCTGTCAGTAAATATGCCTCAAAATAGAGCGTACAACTTACTTTACTGCCAATATCTTCATCCCAGAAGTCATCTAAAATATTATCAACCTGAAGTTGCCGACTAACATTTGCACAAAACCAACGTAAAAATTTATTTAGGTTAGCAAAAATTGACTTATCGGCTTGCTGAAAATCTATATTGACAGTTTTGTATCCCACTCCCTGAGCATAAGCTATAATCCGACTCAGAAGAGAACTTTTTCCCATTTTTCTCGGCGCTCGAATTCGCAGAACATTGCCTGGTTGACAAATAGCACTATAGGCTTGTTTTTCAACTGGGGGACGTTCAATATAAAATGGTGAATTAAGAGGTACAGGACCACTAGGAAATTCTATAAATTGAGTTATATTTGTCATTATTTTTAATTTTAAGACTCAAGTTTTAGTTAAAGAATTGGTGCATCTAAATTGCCTATATTGAAAAATTATCTTGATAGTAAATGAGTATATATTTTAGTTAAATATATTAATATTATCACGCTCGACGTTTCTTTACAGTTAGATATAAGTCAAAAATTAAAAGTTGGGGACAGTCTATCAGTTTTGCATATATAAGGCTACGCAAATAAGTTAGGATATTTTTCTGTTGCCTGTTTCCAGCTCCGGTATTCTCTTTGACTGACATCGTGCTATAATCTTCAATTAGGTTGGGTCTCCCTTAGGTTCTACCCAACAAGCTAACCCTAGAGTTGGGTTTATTAGCTCAACTAAAGCTACCAGGAAAAGACGGGAGGGTGAGAGCCTCCCTTTTACAAAAGCAATCTGCTCCAAAAGTAAGATTCTCTGAGCAGCTAAACTTTAATTGTTAATAACTTCAGCTGATTATTTAACATAATAGTTGTGAGATTATTTAAGTGAATCGATCTAACTAAATAGGTCTAAATAGGTAGGCGCTAATAAATCAAACTATGCAACAATCAGTCAAAATCCTTGAGGTTGCTTTTCGCTAAAGGAATTCTCCACAAACTTTCCACTTACTTCCAGTTGCTTCTGACATACTGACACTTAATTACGCCTGGCTAATTAATCACAAAACATTTGGACTTTTACCAAAACTGTCTGTTGTTAAATGTTGTTTAGCATTTTGGGCGGTCGGAAGCTCAATTACAAACTCTGTCCCTTTTTCCGGGGCTGAAATACAACTCAACTTTCCCTGATGATCCTCTACTACAATTAAATAGCTAATATACAATCCTAAACCAGTTCCAGAACCGACAGGTTTATTAGTAAAAAAAGGGTCAAATATCTTTTGTCGCAATTCTTCTGTCATACCATAACCATTATCAGCAATTTTTATTTTTACTGAATTAGCATCTGTTACTTCAGTCTTAATCAAAATTTGATAATCCTTTATTTCCCCTCCCTTAGCCATCAAATCCTCTAAGGCATCTATCGCATTATCAATAATATTAAAAAACACCTGATTTAACCTGCCAGGATTACAACTAACAAGGGGCAATTTCCCGTATTCTTTCACAATCTGAAATTGCCTATTACTTTGACTCCCTATTTCCTCTAAATGACGGCAACGATGCTGCAAAACTGACAAAGTTGATTCGATATTTTCATGGATATCTATTGACTTCATCCCGGATTCACCTAACCGCGAAAAAGTCCGCAAACTCTTAACTATATTACTAATTCTATTCGCCCCAGATTTCATGGAATTTAACAAATTATGCAAATCTTTGACTAAGAATTCTAAATCTATTTCTGAGAGAGTATCAGTGATTAAAGCTGTAGATTCGGGATATTCCTGTTGATATAAATTAATTACTTTTAGCAAGTCATTAACATATTCGACCGCGTAGTCAATATTGCCATAAATAAAACCAACAGGATTATTCAGCTCATGAGCAATTCCTCCCACCATTCGCCCTAAACTTGACATTTTCTCAGTTTGAACTAATTGAGCTTGGTTAATTGAAAGTTTTGCTAAAGTTGCTTCGGTCGTCAAAAGTTTTGCTAAAGTTTCTTCTAACTTCTGCACTTGAAGTTTGATTTTTCGCTCCCTTTCTTCCAGTTGTTGTGCCATTAAATTGAATCCTGTAGCTAACTTATCTACTTCATCGTTGTGAGTAACAGGAATTCGCATTTTTAAGTCACCGCTAGCTAATTTTTCTGTAGCAGAAGTCACTAAGACAATTCGACCTCCAATTAAATTTGATACCGTATAACCTACTAGAATAGCTATTGCCGAGCCTAGTAAAGAAAATAAACTAATCACAATCGCAAATTTTTGTTTTGCTTCTTCTAATTCTGTGAGAGAAGAGAGCACAGTTAATTCTAACTCTGTACCGTCTAACCCGAATATGCTGATGTCTTTAGCAATGTATAAGCGATCGCCAATTTTTATTTTCTTGAAGTCATTCTGGTCTCTTTGGTGGAGTTGCTCCCACGAAAACTGGTAAGCTGCGGGTAAACTAGAAGCAATTATTTGTCTGTGTTGGAAAGCGACAATATATTTATTTGTTTCTGTAGCTATTTGATTGAGCAATTCATTACTAATAGTAGTACCAATAATGATACCGCCGATAATTCCTTCATTGGATTTAATTGGGGAAATTCCTATTAATATTGACCTGGATGGTTCTAGATTTGTTGTCGTAATTATGCTAGACAAATGCACCCCATTAATTACTTGTAAAATTGCTAGTTTATCAGATATTTTTGCCTGATTCAGCCTCTGGCTTCGCAAATCTATTAACTTATTACCATTTTGGTCTATTACTTTAACAAAATCTAAGGATAAACTTGTTTTCAAAGGTATTAATTGTTGTTGTAATGCAGTCTTATTTCCTGTCTCTAATGCTTCCTTAAGTGTTGTGCCTGCGACTAATATTTTGGCATTTAAGTACAATTTGTTCATTTGTCGTTGTAATTCTTGCACAACTAATGAGGCAATACCTTCCACTTCTTTTAGTTGCCTTGCTTCAATATTCTGAGAAAAGTAATAAACAATACTGAAGTTTCCCAAAAACCATATTGTTAGAAATACTGACAGAAACGGCAAACTAATTTTTTGTTTTAAAGGGAGGTTTGAGTAATAGCTCCTCAGAATTTTTTTTACTCTAAAAATTAATTTTATTTGGGTATTGCTCATTTGTTTTAAGTTAATAATTTATTGATAAAAATTGATACATTATCAGTTAAAAATAGCTCCTACTAACTATTCCCTAGACTAAATGAAATAAACAAAATAAATAAAATAAAATAAAAGAGGTTTTGAGAAACTAGATTTATATTGTACCAACAAAAAAACAACCTCAACTTTCCTTCTCTCTCTACAAGATAAGAGAAAGTTTCACTGAAGAATAGGTGTTAATTTCAATTAACTAAAAAAAATCAAGTAGCCTTTTTAACTAAATCTATAGCTGAAACAAATAGCTCTCTCAACCTTGGCTATTTCGTTTTATATTTTGCCTGTTATTTATTACCCATCAGTATTTTGTGCTTGAGAATAAAATAAAACTGTATAACCTGCTAATTCTAGTTTTTCCTTAGCTTCTTCGCTTAAAACAAAATCAATAAATTCTTGGGTTGCAGAAGTAAATTCAGGAGAAAAAACAATGCCGATGGTTTGAGTCATTTTATATTTACCTTTCTGTATATTAGTCTGAGTAGGAGTGACATTATCAATATTAAGGATATGAACAGTAGATTCTTTTATTTCTTGCGAGTAGGCAACAGTGCTAATACTGTAGGGTGTAGTTGTTACAGCTTTGAGCATTTCATTGTCTTCTGGAAAAATGATCGCTCTTGGTGTGACTTGAAGATTTTCTCCTAAATAATGTTCTCGCAAAAGCTGCTTTTCTGTCTCATCCTCTGGTATGTCTAATAAAATAATTTCGGCATCAGGACCCCCTAATTCTTTCCAGTTACTAATAGTGCCACTGTAGATACCTTGAATTTGTTCAGTGCTGAGGTTGTCAACTCCTTTGACCTTTTCATTATCAATCAAAACCAGACTATTTTTTACTATAGGTATATACTTGATTTTGTCTAGTGTTTGTGTTGTTGTCAGTTGCTGACTAATAACTCCTATATTAATTATTCCATCTTTAACTCCTCTAATACCACCACGGCTTTGACTGCTTGGCATAAAAGTAATTTCGATGGCATCTTTGTCGTAAGCTTGTGCCAAAATTTTTAATACTGGATATCCTTCAGATGAACCTCCTATTTTGATTTTTTCCCGGATAGTTTCCTGGCGATCGCTGTTGGCAGTGCAACTGCTAATGTTTGCCACAGTTAATATACCAATAAATGCCATCAATAATTTCTTCAATTTCACAAAAAAAATCCTCCAGGTGAATATTTTAGTCATAATTTACCATCATATCATGTTCCAATTGACTCATGTTTTTGACCTAAAAAAGTCTTTTGTATCACCTCTGCTCAAACTTGCTATTTTACGGAAATTAAACAGGATATGAAAGCTATTTAGGTTAAGTCTATTCACTACTCAATTTATTTTTTTGTTTATTTATTTAATACCTGTTATTTTTTTGTCGATATAAATAAAAATATTATTCTTATTTTTAGATAATAAATAACTCAACAATCTTCTTAAAAAAATTATAAATAATTCAATTACCTTCATTAAAAGTTTATAAATAATGCCTATTATTTGGGAGATAATTATAATCTTGAATAGCCAGGAAAATCCTGTAGTTGTAAACTCTACAAAAAAACATTACCTGAAGCTTAAACTATTTTTAGTAAACCGAAAATCAGATTTTAAAGCCCTATCATTAGATTTCGACTCCCCCAATCCCCCTGCTGAAAAATAACTTATATCATGTCCGGTTGAATACTTATAAATAAGTAGGGGTAATTCATGAATTACCCCTACAGTAGGGAAGAAAAAGGAAGAAAAAAGAAGAAGAAGAGGAGAAAAAAAAGAAGAGGAAAAAGTTTTTTTATCACTAATTATCCGGACATGATATCACATTCTTTTTTCACGCTTGGTATTACAGCAGATTCTAGGTTAATTTGGTACAGCTTAAGGCTGAATATTTGTTACCTACTCCCCCCAAACTTCCCAAACTTCCGACTTCCCAAACTTCCTAAAACGATAAATATATGTACTTCATCAAGTTGTGCTGTATCTATTAGACATCTGTTGAAAAAGAATAGAGAGACCTTCCATCGAAGGTCTCTACAAAGATTTCAGCAACGCCGAATATTGAATTTACCCAGATGTCTAATCCACTCCTTCAATCGGCGCAAAACCTTGCCGTTGAACATTCTCAGTCACCGTGCGCGGTTCCAAAAACTGCAACAAATAATCCGGACCTCCTGCCTTAGAGCCAACACCAGACAACTTAAACCCACCAAACGGTTGCCGGGAAACGATCGCTCCCGTAATTCCCCGATTAATATACAAATTCCCCACTTCAAACTCCGCCTTCGCCTGCTCAATGTGAGAAGGAGTACGAGAATACAACCCACCAGTCAAAGCAAAATTTGTACCATTAGCAATTTCCAAAGCTTCAACAAAATTATTCGCCTTCATCACTGCTAAAACCGGACCAAATATCTCCTCCTGGGCAATAGTAGCCGTGGGTGACACATCCTTAAACACCACCGGACCGACAAAATAACCAACCTCCGGCGCTGCCATCTCAATTGCTACCTCAGCCTCCTGCTTACCTTCCTCAATATATTCCTTAATTCGCTGTTGCGCCTTGGCATCAATCACCGGGCCTACCTGCGTACTTGGCTTTTCGGCATCTCCTACATTGAGCGATCGCGTAGCCTCCACCAACCGACTCACAAAAGTTTCATAAATCGGTGCCAAAACCACAACTCGCGAACAAGCCGAACATTTCTGCCCACTATAACCAAAAGCAGATTGCACCACACCCGCAACAGCCTGGTCAAGGTCTGCACTCTCATCCACAATAATCGCATTCTTACCACCCATCTCAGCAATAACACGCTTCAAATGTTTCTGCCCAGGTCGCAAAATAGCAGCCTCAGCATAAATCTGACAACCCACTTCCTGAGAGCCAGTAAACGTAATCATGTGAACATCCGGATGTTTCACCATAAAATCACCCACGGTCGAACCCTTCCCAGGCACAAATTGAAATACGCCCTTCGGTACGCCAGCTTCCACCAAAATTTCTGCAATTTTAGCAGCAATAACTGATGATACTTCCGCAGGTTTCAACAAAGTACAGTTACCAGCAACAATAGACGCTACCGTCATCCCAGTAGGAATAGCTAGAGGAAAATTCCAAGGCGAAATAATCAAAGAAATTCCACGAGGTTGATACTGATACCTGTCAGTTTCTCCAGCCACATCATATTTATAACCTTTGTCTAACCGTTCCATTTCGTCAGCATAGTAACGACAAAAATCTATCGCTTCAGAAACTTCGGCGCTGCATTGGTTAAGCGGTTTCCCAACTTCAAAAACCATCCATGCTGACAATTCGTGGCGACGCTTTTCCATTAAATCTGCTGCTTTGCGCAATACCCCCGCCCGTTCGCGAGCAGGTGTTTTCCTCCAGCCAGGAAATGCTGCTTTAGCTGCTTTAATAGCTTCTTCTGCCTGCTCTACAGACATCAAGCCGATTTTGCCTACTACTTCTGTGGGATTTGATGGGTTGACAGAATCTACTGTTTGTGATGTTTTTGCATATTCACCGTTTATAAGTGGCAGATATGTTTTACCCAACTCTCGTCGTACTTGGGCAAGAGCATTGTAGGCTTGTTCCCGTTGTTGAGCGTTGGCATAGTCAGTATCGGCTGCATTGGGAAATACTGGTTTAACGATATCGTGAATTGTAGTTTTGCCGTTGGTCGTGGGAGGCGCTAGTAATTCTTCCATAGGGCGATTTTCTGAACTTTGTCGCAGGAATGAACTGTTGGCAGTGTTTTCTAACAAACGCCGAATTAAATATGACATTCCCGGCAGTAGGTCGCCGTAAGGGCAGTAAACTCGCACGCGATAGCCCTTGTCAACTAATGCTTTGGCTATTTCGTCACCCATGCCGTAGAGAACTTGCATTTCAAAGCAGCGTCGGGGTACTTTCAGGGTTTCAGCAATGGCGATCGCTCTAGCTTGAGAACGAACATTATGGCTACCGATAGCTGAATATATATATTGATGATTTTCTAACATCATCTGAGTCAGCTTTTCAAAATTTGCATCGGTTTCGGGTTTATCGTTGAAAACTGGTTGAGGCCAGTCGTGTTGTAAGGCTTTGATACTTTCCTGATCCCAATATGCGCCTTTGACAAGTCGAACGGTGACGGGATGACCTCGGAGTTTCGCCCACTCAATAATTCCTTTTAGGTCTTTTTCGCTATCCCGCAAATATCCTTGCATTGTCACGCCGATATCTGTACGGTTGCGGAATTCTTCTTCCATCAATAGTTCTTTAAGAATAGCGATCGTCAGGTCTTTGTAGGTATATTGTTCCATATCAAAGTGAACTGCTACACCAAGTTCTTTTGCACGTCTCAGTAGAGTGCGAATGCGATCGCTGACTCGTTCTTGACTGCCTTTAGCATCTAGGGGGTCAAACTGGGAGTAAAATGCTGTGAGTTTCACAGATACTTGTACTAGGGACAGTTTTTCGCCCTCTGCTTCGTCTATTTGAGGTACTGATGACCAATTTTTAGCAGCTTGAGATAGTTGAGTCATCAGTTCTAGATAACTATCTAAATATGACTGTGCTTCTGTTTCGGTGATAACCGCTTCTCCGAGTAAATCTACAGTAAAGCACATTTTTTCTTTCCGTAGTTTTTCTAGAGTTTTGATGATTTGTTTAATGTTTTCCCCGGCAATGTATTTATGGGCGAGAGTTTCCACTGCTGGTGCAACGGTAGTCGCTGCCAGTTTACCGGGAACTGAGTCTGGGTTAGCGAAGTTGAGCAGATTTTTCAGAGCTTCAGGCAGTTCGACCTCTTCGGTAGTGAGATATTCTTGGAGGTGGGCAGCTATTTCGGGTTTACTCCGTAATGCTGGCAAGCAGTCGATAAAGCGAAATAATTGTACTCGTAGACCAGGGTTAGCCATTGCCCAGTCTAAGAGTTTATCATCCCACCGCATTTGATTTTGTAGTTGGCCTAGCCAGGAGCGGTTTTTTTCTTGGGTTTTCGCCAGTAGTTGTTTGGCTATTTCTTGAGTTTGGGTTTCGTAGTTGCGATCGGATATTTGTGCTACCATTTTTTGACAAAGTGTGGTTGAGTAAGTTGGGATTATCTGTTGGATTATTTTAGGTATTTTTCACTAAAATTGACCGGAAATTAGTATTTTTCCGATTCTGTTTCCTCTAGTATCAATCCCATATATCATTTTACTTGAGAAGGTATCTTCTCGCCATTTTATTTTATTTGAATAGATTAATTATGGTAGTAAATTACAAGCTAATTTTTGGTGGTTTTACGGTTGTTAACTACCAGTTATTGATGCTCTATGATTGATTATTTTTTATCTACTATTTTTGAGCTAAAAAAAAATGCACTTTCAAATTTAGGTTTGGACTTGAGACTTACTTTTGTTAACAAATAGCAAGTTTAAATACTCTGGAAATGACTAATTCAAATATCAAAAATTTAACCGACAAGACTGAAAATTAACGAATAATAGCAATTTCATAAAATATTGTCACAGAGTTGTAGGGTGGGCAATGGCTATAAGTTTCTTTGTATAAAGGTTTTAGCTGACTACGCGCATTGCCCACACTATGGGTTTATTTATGCCGACCTACTTACTGACTTTACATATCTGGTTTTAGTCAAAGCTTTTATATTCAAATTTTCTACTGCTATCAGATCATTTTTAGCTAGTGGTTGATTAGCAGTTTTGAAGTAAATATATTTTCTAGTATCAACTCTTTTTTCTTCTGAATAGTTAATTGTGTAATGGCTTCAACTCTCAGTCTTTAACTAATATTCTCATAGATATAGCAATTCTCATACTGATGAGGTACAAAATTCTAGTTTTTAGGCAACAGGCAACAGCTCCAGAAGGGAATAGGAATAAAAAAGATAACTGTACCTCACAAAGGGTGAAAAACGCTATACTTTTTTTGTACTAACATAAATTCATTATTTTTTCTTACTTAATAAATCAGTTGTATCTATAGTTTAATGCTTTCTTTTCAGGTCTAGGGTTTCTGGATAGAGAAGCTAAATTTTTGGCGTTGGTAATTGATGGAATGACTTATCCATCTGTAGGGGTAGCGCCCCCAGAGGTAGCCCGGTGGTTTCATCCATTGATTGACCAACGCCAAATTTTTTTTTCCAATTCAAATAAAGATAGTTACAGTACAAAGGGAGATAATATCAAGTGTGAAAAAATAATATGACAAAATTTTGTTTTTAGGGAACGGCAAACTGGTAACAGACAAGAGAGAAATTTGTAATAAACATTTATCAAAATGCTAGAAAAGGGGAAAATTATACTCAAAATTTTCTCCATTGTCTCTCCCCTAACTTCCCCTACCTTTGTCTTAATTCCTATTAATTAATGTAGCAATATTTTTTGAAACAGTTACTTCTGTTGATGAAACCCAACTTTTAAATTAAACTATGGAGCTAAGCGGACTCGAACCGCTGACACCCTCAATGCCATTGAGGTACTCTACCAACTGAGCTATAGCCCCTAATATCAAAGGATTTGGCATCTCACCTTATCCCAAGTCCTTTGACCGATACCATCATAATACCAGAAGTGTCAGAATTGTGTCAATTGACATACTCCCGACGTTCCGCTTGAGCGAGCCCCGCGGTAGCGCTTCAACCCGCAAAGGAGTTGCAGTTTATACTCCAGGTGATGTCCTCCCCCTGTCTCCATCAGTATACCATGTTCTGGCTCTCCCATACGGCGCTGAATCGAATATTACAGCGCGGGACTTCCCGCCAGGAAAGTTAAATCCAAGATCAATACAGAGTTTTTTCTACTCTTGGCCCAGAAAACCTTTGACATAGCCCATCTCAATCAATCTTTTTCGGACTAATATCAAATCCGGATAATTAGTTACTGTAAGTCATTTAGACTGGAACGGAGTGGTATTTTTTCCAGATAGTCCAAGTCGTCAAGATTTTTGGCGATCGCTATTATTGAAGTCATTTAAGGGTTGACAATTTGTATGCCTAAAAGTTATATCATGTCCGGTTGAATGCTTATAAATAACGACGGATGAGTCAGGTAGGGGAGCCGTCGGTAGGGCGACCTCGAGGAGTCAGGAGGCACGGATCAACAAAGGATTTGAACTATTGAATTATATAATTCCTATTCAATAGAACATATTTATTAAGAGGAAGTAATTGTGCGATTACTAACCGGATTTTATATGAGTGCTTTGGAGAGATAGAGAGTAGCAAAGTTGAAAATTAATGTTAATGGTAATATTCCTGATAATAGACTGCGAATAAACTATAAGGTTGAAGGAATTAGTAGAGGTAGTTCTAGCGATTTTAATAGCAGTGGTTTTAGAGCTGATTTGTAAACTCAGCTGAAATTGTTATACAACCTAATAACTCTCAGAATTTTAGTTATACGAACCTAGATGTAGTCAAACCCTTATCTTGTCAGGTATACAGCCTCTTAATATTTACTTGATAAATTAGATATTACTACAATCTCCAAGGGAAAGGGGTTAAGCAAAGAATTTCTGCAACACCCTTAGAATATTATCTGTCCGTCAAAGTTAGGGCCTCATCTATAAATATAAGACCCTAATTACCCCGTTAAAAATATGTGTAGGAATGTTGAGACATCTCAGTTAAGTGAGTCATACAAGTACCCATAAGAAAATAAACTACCATCATTGCAGCAGCAGATATGGCAACTAAAATGCCAGCAAGCATCAGAGAGAATTCTCGATGCAAGAACGATTCCTGCATTAGATGCAGAGACCAAGCTACTAAAGCAACATCAAGTATTAAAATAGTGACTAACATAAGTTACATTTTGTAACAGTTCTTATATTCTAACAACATTTGTTAAAACTTTACTTAACTATTTTTATTAAAAAAATCCTAGATTTAAGTTACATATCAACTTCACTTTGTCTTACAGGAACTTGACGATCGGCCAAATGGGCCTTGATTTCTCCTACACTTAGTTGACCATAATGGAGGAGAGAAGCTAGCAAAGCTGCTTCAGCTTTACCACTGGTGAGGGCCTGAAAAATATGTTCGCAGTTACCAGCACCTCCAGAGGCAATTACCGGAATCTCAACAATTTCTGCTATAGTTTTAGTTAGTTCTAAGTCATATCCTGCCTGAGTTCCATCAGCATCCATACTTGTAACTAATAACTCGCCGGCTCCCCGCTGTGCTACTTCTTTGGCCCAGGCGATCGCATCTTTACCAGTATTTTCTCGTCCACCCCGTACATAAACATCCCATCCGAAGTTATCTGGGTCTAAACGACGACGAGCATCTATAGCTACGACAATACATTGATTACCAAAGCGATCGCTGGCTCGATCAATAAAGTCAGGATTTCGTACTGCTGCGGAATTGATACTAACTTTATCGGCACCTGCTCTTAACAAAAGTTTAATATTTTCTAAGGATTGGATACCTCCTCCCACTGTTAGAGGGATAAATACTTTCTCGGCAGTCCGATACACCACATCTATTATTGTGTCTCGGTCTTCGTGGGTAGCGGTAATATCGAGAAATACCAATTCATCGGCACCAGCATCATTATAGACTTGGGCCAACTCCACGGGGTCTCCAGCATCTTGAAGATTAACAAAGTTGACACCTTTGACAACTCGGCCTGCATTAACATCCAAACAAGGTAAAATTCTTTTGGCCAGCATTATGAATAAATTACTTAGGTAGCACTTGAATTTATATTACCGATTTTGACTACTCCCCGAACTAAAGTCAGCGGGATGCTGAGTTCATACCACCCAATTGGATAAATCCGTGTTGCTTAGTTTCTCATAATTCTGGCCAAAGAGATGTTATCTGGCGAAAAGTCAAAATCCCTCTAGACAGTTAGCTTAAGTTTAACCCTAGCTTTGGTTTTTACTTTTTTAATGATCTTTGCAGCTCCATTAGAGTCTGTATTAAATACCAATGATTAGCACTCTTAATAAAAATCATGCTTTAATTCTTTTTCCTGAAGGTTTCCAATCATCGGCTCCTAGGGTCGTTGCTGGTGCTCAGACCCTGAGTCCAAACACCATCACCGATTTTTTCACCACAAGTCGGCAGACGATCGCCATCTAAAAACAAAGTCAGATATGAATTGACAAATGCAACACAATATGTTTAACAATTAACTCAAATGATTTCATCTATAAAAATCATTTTTCAGTTACTCACAAGAGAATTAGATTTTAGATAAATCTGAGTAGCATTGGTATAGAACTGCGATCTAGCACTAATTTCAGATAAACTGTGGATTGATTCATATAACCAAGAGAGAACTGTAAACAAACATGGAAATAGGTCAGCAAGTAAAAGTGCGTCGTGTTAGGCAACAGATACCTGGCAATATCATCAGCCGACTCAAGCAAAATCCCATTGGCACAATTAAAGACTTCAAAATGGTAGACGGTAGCGGAATCGGCTTCTGGGTCCAATTTGAAGAAAACTTGGGTACTTGGTTTTTTGAGGATGAATTAGAGGTTATCTCTTAAATAAATACCAAAAGTATGTGTGAGGAGTGAGACTGAAAAGGGAGAATAAAGGTATTATCAAAAGCCAGTAGTTAGCTTTCTATAATTCTTTGTATCCCCGATCGCAATTGATACAGTCTCACCCCTACCCCATCGGGTTAAAACCCAAAAAGCAGAAGGGAGGAAGTATGCAGCGTCTGTGTCTTGAGTGCGTGATTCTGGGGGTAAATACAGATCGGGAAAAATTATCTAAAGTTTATCAAAATTACTCATAATTATAGCTATCAAACTAAAATGAGTAATTTTGTTCAGTTGTCTATCCATTGAGTCGCGATCGGTTACAATTAAGGTATGAAGCTAGTTGAACGTCATGTTATTACCAAATCGCATTATTTGTGGTCAGCTTGTGACCACAAGGCTTTTTTGTCAAAAAATCTGTTCAATTTAGCCAATTACTATCCAGCGCCAATATTTCTTTGAAAACAAAAAGAAGTTAAATTTAAATGAACTTTATCACAAGGTATCTAAAAGTGACGATTATCAAGCTTTACCAACCAAGGTAAGTAAGCAAATTATTAGGAGATTAGACTCAGCTTGGAGTAGTTATTTTGCAGCTTTAAGAGAGTGGAAAAAAGAGCAAAATAAATTTTCAGGAAAACCAAAAATCCCCAAATATAAACAGAAAACAATGCATGCCGAAATCTTCTGCCCTATCCAGATGAATCAATTTACAAAAAATCCTTAAAAAAAGGAATTTGTCATCTGTCTATGAGTGAAATAAAAATTCCCACTTCACAGACAGAAATAATAGAAACTAGAATCATTCCCAAAAGTAGCTGTTATCTAATAGAAATAGTCTATGAAAAA